>NZ_JBPAXY010000005.1:0-519603 GCF_050897975.1 Pseudooceanicola aquaeponti | reverse complement strand
GCGCCCCCTGGGGGCCCCCCCGGTGGGGTGGGGGGGCGGGGGGGGGGCCGCCG
This sequence comes from Pseudooceanicola aquaeponti, assembly GCF_050897975.1. Taxonomy (NCBI): domain Bacteria; kingdom Pseudomonadati; phylum Pseudomonadota; class Alphaproteobacteria; order Rhodobacterales; family Paracoccaceae; genus Pseudooceanicola; species Pseudooceanicola aquaeponti. The sequence goes on along the minus strand of NZ_JBPAXY010000005.1, from coordinate 519,550 downwards.
CCCGTGGGGCGATCCGGCGCCGGGGGCGGGGGCTCTGCCCCCCTTGAGCCCTGGCGGGCTCAATTCCCCCCGGGATATTTTTGGCAATGAGAAGAGAGGGGCGGGGCGCCTGGGGGTGGCTGCAGGCGCGTGCGGGATCCGGGCAGGGCAGGGGCCTCTGGCGAAAGTGGAGCGCGTCGGGGACCTTGGGCGGGCGTCATGCCGCAGGGGGGAGTCGGGTTTTCTGATTGAACTGGTCAGGAATTAATGGCAAGCCCGGGGGCATCCTGAAGAGCACGAGTTGCCGATGTCCAAGCACCTGACCCACCCGATCCGTCCGGCAGGCAGAGGTCTTGCCTCCGTTATCGCCCTCACGCTGGCCCTGGCGCCGCAGGCCGGCGGGGCCGAGACGCCCGCCCTGGTCGAGGTGCTGAGCGCGCCGATCCTGGACGTGGTGCCGCGTAGCGAGGCCGAGCGGGCGCGCATTGCCGCCGTCACCCGGCCCACCACCGATTTCTCTGCCCCCGAAAAGTTCGAACAGAACCCGGCGGGCGCCGCCACCACCCGGGCGCGCAGCGATCACGACGCCTTCAGCCAGTTCTCGGCCAATATCGGTTTCGAGGGCGAAATGACCTTCAAGCTGGGCAACGGGCTGTTCAAGAAGCTGTGGGTCAGCTCGCCCAGTTCCACCCAGGCCAGCGACGGTCTGGGGCCGCTCTACAATGCGCGCGCCTGCCAGCGCTGCCATCTGAAGGACGGGCGCGGCCATCCGCCCGAGGGGCCCGAGGATGATGCGGTCTCGATGTTCCTGCGCGTTTCCGTGCCCGCGGATGAGGCCGAGCCGATGTCGGAGATCGAGGCCTTCCTGGTTTCGGCGGGGGCGCCGACCGAGGCCCGCACCCGGCCCGATCCGGTCTATGGCGGGCAGATGCAGGACTTTTCCGTGCATGGCCTGCCGGCGGAATACCGTCTGGGCGTCACCTGGGAAGAAGAGGTCGTCGAACTGGCCGGGGGCGAGACCGCCAGCCTGCGTCACCCGAGCTGGCGCGCGGAGGATCTGGGCTATGGCCCGCTTGGCGAGGGTGCCATGCTGAGCCCCCGCGTCGCGCCGCAGATGATCGGCCTGGGCCTGCTGGAGGCTATCCCGGCCGAGGATATCCTGGCCCAGGCCGACCCCGAGGATGCCGATGGCGACGGCATCTCGGGTCGGGCGCAGGTGGTCTGGTCCTTCGAGAACGACCGCCCGGAACTGGGCCGTTTCGGCTATAAGGCAGGCGCGCCCAGCATCAAGGAGCAGTCGGCGGCCGCCTTTGCGGGCGATATCGGCATTTCCACCCCGATCTTCGATGCCCCCTGGGGCGATTGCACCGAGGCCGAGGCGGGCTGTCGCGGCGCACCCCATGGCGATGGCGACGTGCGCGTCACCGAGATCGACGCCGAGGGGCTCGATCTGGTCACCTTCTACAGCCGCAACCTGGCCGTGCCCGAGCGCCGCGATGTGGGTGATCCGCAGGTTCTGGCGGGCAAGCAGGCCTTCTACGAGGCGGGCTGCACCTCTTGTCACACGCCGAAATACGTCACCCACCGGTTGGAGGGGCAGGACGCGCAGAGCTTCCAGTTGATCTGGCCTTATACCGACCTTCTGCTGCACGACATGGGCGAGGGCTTGGCCGATCACCGGCCTGAGGGCCGCGCCTCGGGGACCGAGTGGAAGACGCCGCCCCTTTGGGGGATCGGGCTGACGCCGCAGGTCAACGGGCACAGCTATTACCTGCACGACGGCCGGGCGCGGTCGCTCTTGGAGGCGGTTCTGTGGCACGGGGGCGAGGCTTCACAGGCGCGGCAGAATGTGGTGGACATGGAGCCCGAGACCCGCGCCGCCCTGATTGCCTTCCTGGAGAGCCTCTGATGCGATTTCTGCCTGCCGCCGCCCTGATCCTTGGCCTTGCCACCAGTCCGGCCCGGGCCGATCTGGCCGAGGCGGTCGAAGGGCAGATCCTGCCCGGCACCGCCGCCTTTGCCGCGGCGGGCGCGGCGCTGCGCGATCAGGCGGCGGCGGATTGCGCGCCCGGGCCTGAGCTGCGGGCGGCCTGGAACGGGGCCTTTGACGCCTGGCTGGCCATCGCGCATCTGCGCTTCGGCCCGCTGGAGGTGGACGGGCGGGTCAACGCCATCGCCTTCTGGCCCGACAAGAAGGGCTTCACCGCCCGGATGCTGGGCCAGATGGTCGCCGATCGGGACGCCATCGTCGATCAACCGACCGAGTTCCACGAGCTGTCGGTGGCTGCGCGCGGCCTCTTCGCGCTGGAATACCTGCTTTATGACGAGCAGTTCAGCGGCTACGGGCCGGGCGACTACACCTGCCGCCTGGTCCAGGCCAACGCCGCCGACCTGGCCCGCATGGGCGCCGAGATCAACGCCGAATGGCAGACCGAGGCCGCGCCCGCCTTGCTGAGCGCGGGTGCGGCGGGCAATACCACCTACCTCAGCCAGGACGAGGCGGTGCGGGTGATCTATACCGCCCTGCTGACCGGGCTGGAGTTCAACGCCGACAGCCGTCTGGGCCGCCCCCTGGGCACCTTCGACGCGCCGCGCCCGACCCGGGCCGAGGCGCGCCGCTCGGGCCGGTCTTTGCGCAACGTGACCCTGTCGCTGGAGGCCCTTCAGGAACTGGCCCGGGCGCTGATGGCGCCCGAGGAGATGCCGCAGAGCGAGGCGGCCTTTGCCTCGGTCTTCGAGGCGCTCCAGGCGGTCGAGACACCCGACCTGTCCCAGGTCGGCGATATCTCAGGGCGTCTGAAGGTCGAGATCGTGCAACAGCGCGTGCAGCTGCTGCGCCGCGCGGTCGAGGCCGAGGTCGGCGGGCATTTCGGGCTGTCCGCCGGGTTCAACTCGGCCGACGGCGACTGAGACCGCGCGCGCCCCTCCACTTTGCCCGCGTCGGGCCATCCGGCGCGGGGCCTGCAACCCGGAACGGAGTTTGCCCATGATCCCCCGCCGCGCCTTCCTGGTCGCCATGGCCGCCTCGACCCTGACCCCGCGCCTGAGCTGGGCCGATGCCGGATCCCCCGCCTATCTGGCCTTCGCCAAAGAGGCGGACGGGCAGCACGCGCTCTTCGGGATCGACATCCTGGGCCAGGACGTGTTCCGGGTGCCGATGCCCGGGCGCGGCCATGCGGGCGCGGCCCATCCGGTGGCGCCCGAGGCCGTGGGCTTCGCCCGCCGTCCCGGTACCTTCGCCCGGGTGATCGACTGCGCGCGCGGTGAAGTGCTGCATGAGCTGCACAGCCCCGAGGGGCGGCATTTCATGGGCCATGGCACCTTCCTTCAGGGCGGCGACATCCTGGCCACGCTGGAGAACGACTATCTTACCGCCCGGGGCAAGATCGGGCTGTGGGCGCGCAGCCAGGGCTACAAGCGCGTGGGCGAGATCGAGACCCACGGCATCGGCCCCCATGAGGCGATCCAGATGCCCGACGGCACGCTGGTGGTGGCCAATGGCGGCATCCAGACCGATCCCCGGGTCGAGGACGGGCGCGGCAAGCTGAACCTGCCGACCATGCGGCCCTCGCTGGCCTATATCTCGCCCGAGGGGGACCTGCTGGAGCAGGTGGTCCTGGACCCCGATCTGCATCTGAACTCGATCCGCCACCTGGCCCTGGCCGGGGACGGAACGGTGGCCTTCGCCATGCAGTGGGAGGGCGACGTGATGGATGCGCCGCCGCTTCTGGGGCTGCACCGGCGGGGCTGGGGTGCGGCGCGGCTGGCAGAGGCGGATCTGGGCGAGCAACTGGCGATGCAGGCCTATGCGGGGTCGGTCGCCCTGTCCGGCGACGGGCAGTTCTTCGGCATCACCAGCCCGCGCGGCGGGCGGCTGCACATCTTCGACCGGCAGGGGCAGTTCGTCACCGCCCATCACCGCCCTGACATCTGCGGCCTGGCCCCGGGCCCCGAGGGGTTCCTGGCCACCGACGGGCTGGGCGGGGTCTGGCACGCCACCGTGACCGAGTTTCAGCCCTTCGCCCACGCGGCCCGCGCCTGGGACAATCATATCGTCACCCTCTAGAGGCGGGGCCAGGGCAGGGCCGGGCGGCACGGTTGATCGCGGTGCGGCCTGAGCCTAGGCTGGACGGACACCCCGGAGGACCAGATGCCGCCCCGATCTTTCGCCGCCCCCTGGCTGTCCCGTCTGGGCGCCCTGACACAGGCTGCCGTTCTGGCCGCGTTGCTGGCCCTTAGCCCGAAAGGGGCCGCCATGGCCGACACCCCCGCCGCCCTCGGCACCGATCCCGTGCTGATGCTGGATTTCTCCGTCGCCCCGGATGGCGGCCCGCTGAACTATTTCCTGGTGCCCGAGGGCGTGACCACCTTCTGCGCCCTGGGCGAGGGGCAGGATCCGGCGGCGCGCGCCAAGGCCGAGCCCGAGGGCGCGCCCTTCTACGCCCGGCTGCGGCAAACCCCGGTGGCCGCGGCGCACCTGCGCGTGGCCGCCTTCGACGCCCAGGGCCAGCTGCTGCTGGAACTGGAGGTTGAGGAGAAGCGCGAGGACGGGCTTTGGACCCTGCTGTCGGGGGTCGAGGCCGTCTGTGCCGCGCCTGAAGGGATCACTGCCCGCTTTTCGATCTTTGAAGGCAAGCTGGTGGCGCTGATCGAGCCCTGAGGGGCGGCCTGCCCAAACTCTGGGCGCTGCCGCAGCGGGCGCGAGGGCGCCTGGCCGGGGCGCTGCATTTTCTCCTTTGCCGGGGTCGCGCGCTGCGGCTAGAAGGTCCACACGGACCCGCGCGACGATGGCGTCGGCGCGCATTCGCGGTCCCAAGGTTCACCCCTGTCCTGTACGCCCGGACGTTTGCGCCGGGTCGTGGACGTCTCTCCCGCTCCGGCCTCCGGATAAGGATTGAGACATGGCCGATCTGGCAACCCAACTGAACACCCGCGTCGATACCTTCACCTGCCACAATGGCGACAAGGCCCCGTTGCCCTTTTCCGCCGCCGAATACGCCGCGCGTCTGGCGCGGCTGCGCGGCATCATGGCCGAGATGGACCTGCCCGTGGTCGTGCTGACCTCGATGCACAACATCGCCTATTACTCGGGCTTCCTCTATTGCAGCTTCGGGCGGCCCTATGCCTGTGTGGTGACGGCTGAGGCCTGCACCACGGTCAGCGCCAATATCGACGCCGGTCAGCCCTGGCGGCGCAGCCATGGCGAGAATGTCATCTACACCGACTGGCAGCGCGACAACTACTGGCGCGCGGTGCGGGACCTGGCGGGCGGCGCGCGCCGGGTGGGGATCGAGGGCGATCACCTGACCCTGGCGCAATCGGCCAAGCTGGCCGAGTTCCTGGGCGCGCCCGAGGTGGTCGATGTGGCCCCGGCCACCATGCAGGCGCGGATGATCAAATCTGCCGAGGAAATCGCCCTGATCCGCGAAGGGGCCCGCATTGCCGATCTGGGCGGCGCCGCGATCCGTGCCGCGATCCACGAGTGCGCGCGCGAGATCGACGTGGCCATGGCGGGCCGCGACGCCATGGAGGCCGAGATTGCCCGCGCCCATCCCGACAGCGAGCTGCGCGACACCTGGGTCTGGTTCCAGTCGGGCCTCAACACCGACGGCGCCCATAACCCGGTGACCACCCGGGCGCTTCAGATGGGCGACATCCTGTCGCTGAACTGCTTCCCGATGATCTCGGCCTATTACACCGCGCTGGAACGCACCCTGTTCCTGGGTGAGCCGGACGCGGCCAGCCTGAAGATCTGGCAGGCCAATGTGGCCACGCACGAGCTGGGCCTGTCGCTGATCAAGCCGGGCATCAGCTGTGCCCAGATCTGTGACGAGCTGAACCGCTTCCTGGCCGACGAAGGCCTGCTGCAATACCGGTCCTTCGGGTACGGCCACAGCTTCGGCGTGCTGTCGCATTACTATGGCCGCGAGGCGGGGCTGGAGCTGCGCGAGGATATCGACACGGTGCTGGAACCGGGCATGGTGGTCTCGATGGAGCCGATGCTCTGGCTGCCCGAGGGGATGCCGGGCGCGGGCGGCTACCGCGAGCATGACATCCTGGTGGTGGGCGACGAGGGCGCCGAGAACATCACCAAGTTCCCCTATGGCCCGGGGTCGAACATCATCGCCTGAGGGCGGCGCAGGGCGGGGATTTCCCCGCCCTCCTTTTCAAGGGCGTCTACCCCGGTCTGCGCTCAAGTGTGGATGGCTTTGTGGGAAGGGACGCGCCCGACCCTGGGGGGGCGCCTTGGTCCCCGTCCGCTGCGGTGGCCCATCAAAGCATCAATGCCGCGCAGGCTTTGTCCGACATCGCCATGCGCCCTCCCGGGGGGAGGGTCGGGCGCGGCCCGGGCTTTCAGCCCGTGCCAGGGGACGGGCGGAGAGCGTGTTACTCCGAGGAGACCGGGGCAATCGGCCGCGCCCCGCCTACCGGCGCGATGCGCCGGGCGGTGCCGGCGTCGATGGCCGACAGCCGGTCGGTGCCATAGCGCGCGGTCGAGGCGAGAAAGCCGTTCACCTCGGGGTTCTGCCGTGTCGTGCGGCGGCCCGCCGAGATCGACAGGTCGACCTCGGCCTCTTCCAGCGCCAGCCGGGTGGGGATGGCGTTCAGCCGGTCCTCCATCTGCCCGCCCAGGTCGTCGAAACTGACCATGCCGACGAAAAACTTCAGATCGCGGCAATCCCAGCCCGCCGCCGAGCCGCGCAGCCGCGCCACCTCGGCCAGGGTCAGGGAACAGCGGTAGTCGACCAGATCCTCTTGCCAGCGGTCCAGTTGCAGACGCATGGCGTCAAACCCGGTGCGCGAGGCCGCCGTCATCGCCGATTGCACGATGGCCCGCGCCAGCTGCCCGCCGCCCGGGCCCTGCATCCGCGTCGTCCAACCGTTGGGCTGTTCGACGCCCGCATCGGCCACCAGGAACAGCAGCCGCGACAGCTTTACCGCCTCGCGGGCCGAAAGCGGCGCGTGCGGCGCCTCGGCGCGGGCGCGTTCCACCGCCAGGCCGGTGGTGCCGAAGTTGTCGGTGATGCCCCCGTCCAGCAGTTTGACAAAGCGCATGTCGGGATCGCTGGCATAGCTTTCCAGCGCCGCCGCATGGGCGCGCATGGCGCCCGTCGCCTCGGAATTATAGCGCGCCGCGGTCAGCCAGTCGGGTGGGCGATAGGCGCAATCGCCCTGGTGGGTGTCCACCACGATGGGCGAAAAGACCAGCGGATAGGCCGCCGAGGCCGCCACGGCGTCGGAAATCGGAAAGCGCGCCAGGTCGGAACACAGCGCGTCGAAGGTTTCCGGCGTGAACAGGAAGGTGGTCTGATTGGCCACATCGGTGGCATTGATCCAGGTGGTGATCGAGGACCGCCGCGCCAGATCGCCGAAGGTGGCGCCGTGAAACAACGCCTCGTCCAGGAACCGCCCGAAGGTCTCGCGCCCGTTGGCCCCGCCCGAGACGCCGCGGGCGATGGTCACCGGGTTGATCGGGTTGTTGGCCATATAGCGTTCGGCGTCCTGCACCAGGTATCCGTCGCGGTAACGATCCACGCCCCCGGCGCCGTAAAGCCCGTAATAGGCCGCCGTGACCGACCCGCCCGAGACGCCGGTGACCAGCCGCAGTTCCGACAGGATGCCGTCGGGATCGCCGGGGCGGGCGGTCATGGCGCGCAGCTCTTCCACCACCCCATGGGCAAAGGCCGAGGCGCGCATCCCGCCGCCCGAGAAGGCCAGGCCGACCCATAGCTCTTCGTCGCCCGCAGGCGTAGCGCGGGCGGTATCGTTGGGGCCGCTGTCGCGCAGCTGGTTCAGCGGCGGGTTCAGCACGGCACAGGCCGACAGGCCAAGGGCCAAAGCGGGGGCGAGGCAGCGGGGCGCGAAAAGGCGTTTGACAGAAATCATGCAGGGCCCGTGATCGGGGGATCAATCCTGTGACAGCTTAGGCCAGGCGATCTGGATCGTGAAACCCCTTTCGCTTGCCGGCAGGTCCAGTTTGGCGCCGTGGCGGGTGGCGATCGCCTGCACCAGCGCCAGGCCCAGCCCGTGCCCGGCCACGTCGCGGTCGCGCTCGGCGCGCACGAACCGGCGGGTGATCTCGGCCCGCTGCGCCTCTGGCAGGCCGGGGCCGGTGTCGCTGACCCGCAGCAGGAGGTGCGCGCCCTCGGGGTGCAGCGACAGGGTGACGGCATCGCCGGGGCGGCAGAATTTCAGCGCGTTCTCCAAGAGGTTGGTCAGAAGCTGGGCAATCAGGTTCCGCTCGCCCAGCACCTGTAGGTCCGGGGTCAGATCCGCGCCCAGGGTCAGGCCCCGCTCTTCGGCCAGGGGCTGGTAAAGGTCGTGGATCTCGGCCACCAGCGCCGACAGATCCACCGGCACCAGCCCGGGGCGGGCGCCCTGCGCGGCCTCGGCGGCCGAGATGTCCAGCAGGGCGTTGAAGGTGCGGGTGGTGGCGTGGATCTCGGCCTCTAGTGCCTGTTTCTGCGGCGCGGGGGCATCCAGGGCGCGGATCTGCTGCAACAGGCGGTTGAGGGGCGTGCGCAATTCGTGGGCGATGGTGTCCGACAGGCGCTGCGTGGCCCGGTTCAGCGCCTCGATCCGGTCCAGCATGGCGTGCACATGGGTTTCCAGCGTGCCGAATTCATCGCCCGCGCGCGGCCCTGGCAGCCGCGCCGACAGATCCCCCGCCGCCACCTGATCGGCCAGCCGGTTGACCCGGGCGATCCGCGCCAGCACCCAGCGAGAGGTCAGCCAGCCCGCCAGCAGCGCCAGGGCCACCAGCCCGGCGGCCACCGGCCAGATCACCCGGCGCAGCCCGGCCAGGGTCTCTTCCCGCGCCGTTTCGGCCCGGGCAGTCAGGAAACGAAAGCCGCCCGGCAGTTCCCGCGCGATGCCGCGATAGCGGATCTCGGTCCCGCCCGGCCCCAGAGGCAGGGCATAGCGCAGCACCGGGGCGGGATCAAAGCGCGCGCCCTGGGGCGCGATGTCCACCGGCCAACCGCCGATATTGCCCGCCAGCTTTACGCCTGCGCGATCCTGAAGCAGGTACAGCGCTACCTGCGGCGCGCTGCTGCGCGAGCGAAAGTCGATGGCCTGGCGCAGGGCGGGGATGCGGCGTTGCTGATAGGTGGCGGCGAAGGCGTCCAGGTCGGCGCGCAGCAGCTCGGCCTGGCGGGCCTCCAGCGCCCGGGCGGTGACGCGGTATTGCAGACCCATGGCCGAGAGCGACACCAGGATGATCCCGGCGGCAATGGCCAGGGTGACCCGCAGGCTGGCAGAGGGGGCGGGGCGCCTCATGCGCCGGGCGGGGTCGGATCGGAGGGCGGGGCGCGCAGCGGGTCAAAGACATAGCCCGCGCCGCGTTCGGTATGGATCACCGGGTGCCCGGCGGCCTGTTCCAGCTTGCGCCGCAGGCGGCCCACATGCACGTCCACCACATTGGTTTGCGGGTCGAAATGCAGGTTCCAGACCTTTTCCAGCAGCTGCATCCGGGTCACCACCTCGCCCGCGTTGGCGGCAAAGAAGGTGATCAGGTCGAATTCCTTCGGGCTGACCGGGACATGGGTGGCGCCCAGGTGGACGGTGCGGGCCTTGAGGCGGATTTGCAGCGCGCCAAAGCTGATCAGGTCGTTGTCGATCACCGTCATCTGGGCGCGGCGCAGCAGGGCGCGCAGGCGGGCGCGCAGCTCGTCAGGGTCAAAGGGTTTGGCCAGATAGTCGTCGGCGCCGCGTTCCAGCCCCTCGATCTTGTTCGCCGCCCGGCCCAGGGCCGAGACGATCAGCACCAGCGCGGTGGAGCCTGCGGCGCGGATCTTGGCCAGGGCGTCGATGCCGTCGCCGCCGGGCAGCATCCGGTCGAAGACGATGACGGCAAAGCCCCCGGCGGTGGCCGCCGCCAGCCCCTCGTCATAGGTGGTGACCCAATGGGGATCGGCGCCCAGGTCGCGGGCGGCGGCGGAAACGGCCTGCCCGGCGGCGCTGTCATCCTCGACGATCAGGATGCGCGGCGACAGGCCGGGCGGGGTCGGGTCGGCGGCGGTCTGGGCGGGGTGGGTCATGGGCGTGGGTCCGGGCGGGGGCGTCAGAAGGGTGGCGGCGTCAGAAAGGAATAACGGCGGGATCAAGGGCATTGCCGGTGACCGGGCGGGCCAGCGAGGGCGCGGCGGCGGGATCCAGCAGCAGGTGCAGCTGCCGCCCGTCGCGGGCAAGGCGCAGCAGCTGCGGCGACAGGGCGCGCGGCGCGGGGCGGGCGCCTTCGGCACCGTTCACCGCCTCGATCCGGTCGCCCGGGGCCAGCCCGGCGGCAAAGGCCGGGCTGTCGGGCGCCACGGCCAGCACCTGGCCGTTGTCCGCATCCAGGGTCAGGCCCAGGTCGACGGGTTCGGTCGGGGCGCTGCCCCTGGCCGTGGGCGCGGGGGTGGGCTGCGGCAGGTCGGCGGCGGTCAGGGTCAGGGACAGCGCCCGCTCGCGCGGGGTGGCGCCGGGGCGCAGCAGGCGCAGGGTCAGCGCCGGGCCGCCGCGATCGGCCAGGGCAAAGGCCAGGGCCCCGGGCGAGGGCAAGGGGCGGTCGTCGAGCGTGATCAGCACATCGCCGGGCCTCACCCCGGCGCGGGCGGCGGCGCCCCCGGGGGTGATGTCGTCAACCAGCAGCGCCGGTGCCTCCAGCGTCAGGCCCAGCAGGGCGGCCCGGGGGGCGGGCAGGGGGCGCAGGTGCAGCCCGAGGTTGGGCACCGGCACCAGGCTGTCGGCGATCAGCCCCTGCACCACCGCAATGGGGATCGCATAGGACACCCCGGTGAAAAAGCGCGAGCCATCGGCGATGCGGGCATTCACCGCCACCACCCGCCCGGCCCCGTTCAGCAAAGGCCCGCCGGACGAGCCGGGGTTGATCGCCGCGTCATGCTGGTAAAGGTGCAGCGGCACCGCCGGGTCCACCTGCCGCGCGGGGTGGGAGAGGCTGCCCCGGGTGACGCTTTGCGCCAGTTCCAGCGGGGCGCCCAGGGCATAGAGGCTCTGGCCCAGCCGGGGCGGGGTGGCCGCCGCGCTTAGCCCCGGGGCGGGGGCGGGCCCGTCGAGGGTGAAGACCGCCAGATCGCGCGCGGCATCCCGGCGGAGCAGGGTGGCGCCGATCTGGCGGCCATCGCCGAAGCGCGCCGTCAGCCGGGCATGGTCGCGCACCACATGGGCATTGGTCACCAGATAGGCCCGGGGACCAAACAGAAAGCCCGAGCCCAGCATCGCCCCGGCGCCCTCGGGAGCGTAAAGCTGCACCGTGGCGCGCAGGGCCTCTTGCAGCAGGGCGGCGGTCTGCACGGTCTCGGGGGTGGTGCCGGTGGCGGCCCCGCCCATCTGTCCGGCCAGGGGCGGCGTGCCTGCGGACGGCCCGCCGCCAGACTGGGCCAGCCCCCCGGGGGGCACCAGCACCGCACTCCCGGCCAGCAGCAGGGCGCCAAGCCCGCGCCGGGTCCGGGCGGGCCAGCTGGGGCGCGCCCGGGGCGGCTGAGAGGGCTGGTCTGGGGCCTGCGGCATCGGCTGTCCTCACTTGCGCCGCGCAAGGGCGGCCTGTCTCAAGTTCTAGTGCTAACCCTGCGATCCGGGCAACTCACATGACATATTGCGTCACAGAGGCCCGGGGGCGGCCCTGCGGCGTCCTGCGCCCAGTTTTTCGTTGAAATGCCCCGGCGCCGGGGCAAGACTTGATCCCGCAGGCCTGGGGCGCCTGCGGGGCCAGAGGAGAGGATCAGAATGCGCATTTCGCTGTCGCTTGCCGCTGCCCGGCATGGCGGGGCTTCGGGGTTGGCCCGGGTCCTGACCTCTGCCCTGACGCTGGCCTGCCTGCTGCCCGCCGCGCCTGTGGCCGCGCAAAGCGTGATCCGCAACGCCGAGCTGTCGGCGCGTCTTTTCGAGGCGGCGGAAGAGTTGGGGGACCCGATGCTGGCGGTGGCGGCGGCGCGGCTGCGCAAGTCGGTGCTGGCCATGCAGGTGCAGCGCCAGCCGCAGAAGGACGGGCCGCCCGCCACCGGCATCCAGCCCGAACCGCGCCTGCTGTCCTGGCAGCAGATGCTGGCCCGGGCGCTGGAGATGTCGAACGGATCGGACACCATCGCCCGGCTGGCCGATGACGTGAAATTCGCCGGCACCAAGGGGGTGGCCTCGGGGCAGGTCTATTCGATCACCACGATTTCGGGAAATGGCCGCGATACCTATCCGCCGCTGGAATATGTCGGCGGCGATTACGCCGAGGTCTATGTCGAGGCCAAGGACACCGGCGCCGATCTGAACCTTTTCGTGCGCGACGGGCAGGGGCGGCTGGTCTGTTCGGATACCGATATCAGCGCCATCGCCTATTGCGGTTGGCGCCCGGCCACCTCGGAGTTTTTCACCGTCGAAGTGGTCAATCGCGGCCCGGCGGCCAGCTCCTATGCGCTGATCACCAACTGAACTGACGGAACCTGTACTGACGGGGCGGTCGCAACGGCCCCTTGGTCTGCGCGCGTTCCGGGCGCGGCGGGGCCGGGGCTGCGCCCGTCTGCGGTTGCGGAACTGAGGGGGGGGGGAAGGGGGCGGCGACCTGGCGATGGCGCGGCGCGACCCCCGGAGCGCGGGCTAGCGGCTTTGCAGCCCGTGCAGCACCTGGTCGAGGAAGGCCCGCGCGGTGGCCTCCGGGTCGGCGCTGCCGCCGTGCTGTTCCAGGCTGTAGGCCATGATCCAGTTGATCGCGCCGATCAGGAACAGGGCCGTGCTTTCGGTCTCGACCTGACGCAGATGGCCTTCGGCCACGGCCTCGTCCAGCATGTCCTGGATCGTGTCGCGCAGGGCATCCCGGCGCGCGATCAGCTGCTGCTGCATCGAGGCGGGCAGGGCACGGATGTTGATCAGCGTCGCATAGCTGCCGGCGTCTTCGATGACATGGCACAGGAAGGCCAGGTAGAAGGCGCGGAACCTCTCGAAGGCGCTGCCCTCGACCGCTTCGGTCTCGGCCTGGGCGCGCTCACCGGCTTTCAGGCTGATCTCGATGCACTCGTAGAGCAGTTCTTCCTTGTTGCGGAAGTAGTAGTAGAGCGCCGTCTTGGTCACGCCGATGCGGTCGGCGATCTCATCCAGCGACGTCGCATGATAGCCTTTCTCGTTGAAAAGGCGGGACGCGACCCGAAGTGCTGCGCGGCGTTTACGTTCACGCATTTCCTCACGTGACGCGATCTCCCCATTCCAATCTGCCATTTGCCCCTCAGTCTTTATGTTGGTGCGGTGATTCGGGAATCGGGCCCGTTTCACGGCGAAGCTGTAGACAAATAATATTGCCGATTAATCCGGAGCGACATTGTCGCGCAGGAAACTCTCCAGACTCGCGGGTCATGGAACCCCCCTGGATCGTCCGCGCACCCTCTAGGCCGGAACTTAGGCACTGAAAAGCCCCGGAAATGCGAAACCGGGGGTGCCTCTGCAATAAAACTGCAATAACGCCATTGCCTGCCTGTATTGGGCGGGAATGGGGCAAGGCAATTTAATTTGACGGCAAGATACGCGGGCGGAGGGCGCGGCTGCAAGCGATCTCTGCCAGGGGAAAGAAATTTTGTCGCCAATGCGTATCAATTGTATTCGCATAGAATGTATGCTTGGCGAGAAATGCATCTCTGGCGTGTGGATGTGAAAGGGCCGGCGCGATCAAGTGACCACGCCGACCCCCAAAAATCGACCAATTGTTGAGCGAAAATTCGCCAATGTCCCGGCGCCGCCGCCGGGACCTGCGGCCTTAGCTGCGCTGCCAGCCGAGCTGCGCCGCCAGACGGTCCTGCGCGGCGAGGAACTCGCGCTCCAGCCGGTCGACCAGCTGGGCCGCGGGCAACACCTCTTTCACCGCGCCGATGCCCTGACCCGAGCCCCAGATTTCCGACCAGCTCTTGGGCTTGGCCCCGCCGAAATCCATCTTCGACGGATCCGAGATTTCCAGTGCCTCGGGGTCCATCCCGGCATTGGCGACCGAGGGTTTCAGGTAATTGCCCCAGACCCCGGTGAAGAGGTTGGAATAGACGATGTCGGAGGCGCCGCATTCGGTGATCATCTGCTTGTAGGCCTCGACCGCATTCGCCTCTTCGGTGGCGATGAAGGCCGAGCCCGCATAGCCGCCGTCGGCGCCCATGGCCAGGGCCGCCAGCAGGCTGTCGCCGCGCGCGATGGCGCCCGACAGGAACAGGGGGCCTTCGAACCATTCGCGGATTTCCTGCACCAGGGCGAAGGGCGATTGCGCCCCCGCATGGCCGCCCGCGCCCGCCGCCACGGCGATCAGACCGTCGGCGCCCTTTTCGATCGCCTTGTGGGCGAAGCGGTTGTTGATGATGTCGTGCAGCACGATGCCACCGCAGGAATGGGCCGCCTCGTTCACCTCGGGGCGCGCGCCCAGCGAGGTGATCCAGACCGGCACCTTGTGCTTGGCGCAGATCTCGACGTCACGCTCCAGCCGGGCGTTCGACTTGTGCACGATCTGGTTCACCGCATAGGGCGCCGCCGGATTGTCGGGGTTTTCCTGGTTATGCCGGTCCAGCTCTTCGTTGATCCGGGTCAGCCAGCGTTCCAGCTCGATCGGCTCGCCCGCCTTTTCGCGGGCGTTCAGGGCCGGGAAGGACCCGACGATGCCCGCCTTGCACTGGGCGATGACCAGATCGGGGTTCGAGATGATGAAAAGCGGGCTGCCGATCAGCGGCAGACGCAGGTTGGAGAGCGCTTTGGGCAGGCTCATGGATTCCTCCCGGATGATTTTCCTCGGCTTCAGAGGTGGCACGGGGGCGCGCGGGTGTCACCTCTGTCGCTGCGTCACGGGCCGGTCTCGGGTGACGTTGGGGCAGTGCGGGGCCTTCGGCGGGCCGGGCGGGGGCCCCGGGCGGTCTGTCAGGGCAGGGCCCAGACCGGATTGGCCCGCAGGCTGACGACCTCGCCGCGCTGAAGCGGGCGGGCGCAGGTGAAGGGCAGCGGCTCGGCCAGGCCGGGCACCTCGGCCAGGGCTTCCCAGCTGCCGCCGCGATAGGTGACGCGGCTGACCTGGCCGGTCAGGGTGCCGGGGCTGCCGGGATCGGCGCGGCGCAGGTCGGCGGGGCGGATCACCACCCGGCCCGGTCCCTGGGCCTGGGCGGCGGCGGCCACCAGCGGCACCCGCGCCGGGCCCAGATCGGCCTGGCCTTCGGCGAAATCCGCCGCCAGCACCGCCGACTGGCCGATGAAGCGGGCCACATGTTCGCTGGCCGGGCGGTCGTGGACCTCTTCCGGCGTGCCCACCTGGGCGAAGCGGCCGTTCTCCATCACCGCGACCTGGGTCGCCAGGGCCATGGCCTCGCGCTGATCATGGGTGATGTAGATGATCGTGGCGCCCGAGGCGGCATGGAAGGCGGCCAGCTCTTCCTCCATCCGGGTGCGCAGATGCGGGTCGAGATTGGCCAGCGGCTCATCCATCAGCACCACCCGGGCGCCAGAGGCCAGGCAGCGGGCCAGGGCGACGCGCTGGCGCTGCCCCCCCGACAGTTCCGCCGGTTTGCGGCTGGCATATTGGGTCAGTGAGACGGTGCCCAGGTGCACCTGCGCCGCTTCGCGCGCCCGGGCGCGGGGCATCCCGTCGCATTCCAGCGGGAAAGAGACATTGCCGGTCACATCCATATGCGGCCACAGCGCATAGGTCTGGAACACCACCGCCACGTCGCGATCTTCGGGGGGCACATGGTGGCCCGGCCCCGAGGCGGGCAGGCCCGACAGGTGGATCCGGCCTTCGTCCAGCGGCTCCAGCCCGGCGATCAGGCGCAGAAGGGTGGATTTGCCGCAGCCCGAGGGGCCCAGCACGGTGAAGAAGGCGCCTTCGGGAATCTCGACGGTGATTCCATCGACCGCGGTTTCGCTGCCGAACCGCTTTCGCGCCTCGCTGATACTGACCGTCATCCTGCACCCCAGTGTTTTGACCGCCCGTTTAGTATGCGGGACGTATCAAGTTAAGGGCAAGGAAAGTGAAGCTTTTGCGACAGGCTGGGCCCGATACCGCCATAGGGGCAGGGGGACCGTCGGGGGCTGGCGAAGACCAGACCGCAGAGCTTCGGCCCGATCCCGTGGGATCGTCGAAGCATCTGCGATGTCTTGGTAAGTTGGAGCGGGCGAGGCGATTCGAACGCCCGACCCTAACCTTGGCAAGGTTATGCTCTACCCCTGAGCTACGCCCGCATCCGGTTCGACGGGTGGGTTTCCCGTCTGGGGTCCAATTGGAGCGGGCGAGGCGATTCGAACGCCCGACCCTAACCTTGGCAAGGTTATGCTCTACCCCTGAGCTACGCCCGCTTCCTTTTGGTGAGGCACGATGTACAAAGACGGCCCGGCGGCTGCAAGAGGAAATTTCGAGCTTTTTGCGGAATTTGTGACACGGGCCCGTGGCAGGCGGTGCGGCGCCCCCTGGGGACGGCGGCGGGGCGGTGTCTGAGCCGTTGTCCAGGGTGCCGGGCCTAGTCCACCGCGCCGCGCAGCCGCGCCAGATAGCTGGCCAGATGCGCCTGGGTGACATCGCCGTCATAGCACAGCGGCTCGTAGCCGCCCGGGCGCGACCAGGCACTGGTGCCGCCACAGCGCCGGCCGCCGCGATTGATGCTGTAGGGACAGGGACAGGGGCCGGGATAGGCGGCAATGCTCTGGCGGATGATCTGGGCCCGGGCGCGGGTCAGATCGGCGCCGCCGGGCACCGCCGGGCGCCGTTGCGGCGCGGCAGGCAGGGCGGTGCGGGTGACCAGGCGGGCGCTGGTGCCCGGCGGGGCGGGGGCCAGATAGCGCGCGGCGACCCAGCCTTCGCCCTGGCCCTGCACCCGCAGCCGGGCCCAGCCCTGGCGGGTCTCTATCACCTCGACCGCCCGGCCCCTGGGCAGGCTGCCCACCACCGCCGAGGTGGTCCCCGGCCCGCTGCGCAGGTTCAGGCTGGAGGCGGTGACCACATGGGCGGTGCTTGGCGCGGGGGCCGGGGGCGCGCTTGGCGCGGGCAGGGCGGTCCGTCGCGGCGCCACGGTGGCAGCCTTGTCGGGCTCGACCAGCTGCGGCGGCGCCGGGATCGCGGCAGGTTTCGAAGGCGGGGCCGGGTCGTCGAAGAGGCTCAGCAGCCCGCCGAAACCGGCCAGGATCACCCAGACCCACAGGCTCAGCTTGCGCCGCCGCATCCTCTCGCCTCCCCCTCGCGAATATCTCCCCGCTGCCAGGGTAGGGGGCTTTGGCCGCCCGCTCTACTGTCTTCGGGGTCAGGGCAGAGGCGCCGCCACCCCCGGCGGGGCGGCGGCAGGGCGGTCAGGCGCGGCCCACGGTCACGTCGATATTGCCCCGGGTGGCATGGCTGTAGGGGCAGACCTCATGGGCGGCGGCGATCAGCTGATCCGCCGTGTCGGCCTCCAGACCGGGCAGGCTGACGGTGATCGCCACCTGAAGGGCAAAGCCGCCATCCTCGCGCTTGCCGATGCCGACCTCGGCGCTGGCTTCGGCGCTGTCGGGCACCGCGACCTTCTGCATCCGCGCGACGGCCTTCAGCGCCGACAGGAAACAGGCGGCATAGCCTGCCGCAAACAGCTGCTCGGGGTTGGTGCCGTCCCCGCCCGCGCCGCCCAACTCCTTGGGGGTGACCAGGGCGACCGCCAGGGCGCCATCGGCGGTGGCGGCGCGGCCTTCGCGGCCCCCGGTTGCGGTGGCGGAGGTGGTGTAAAGCGGCGTGATGGACATCGGATTTCCTTTCCTATCGCAGGTGACTATATCGTGTACGATATAAAATAGGACCCGTTGGCGCGAAGGCAAGCCCCACCCCCGGACTTGCGACAAGATCGTGTGCGATCTATCTCAGGGACATGACCCAGGCCTCCGATCCCTCTGCGCCCTCTGGGCCCGACGTCCCCCTGGCGGCGACCGAGGCGCTCTTGTGCTTCAACCTCTATGCGGCCAGCCATGCCTTCATCCGGCTTTACGCCCCCTATCTGGACAAGCTGTCGCTGACCTATCCGCAGTTCCTGGTGCTGCTGCTGCTGCATGGGCAGGACGGCCAGGGGGTGGGCGAGCTGGGCCGCGCCCTGTCGATGGAGACCAACACCCTGTCGCCACTGCTGAAGCGGATGCAGGCGGCGGGGCTCTTGGACCGGGTGCGCTCGACCACGGATGAACGGCGGGTCGAGATCCGGCTGACCGAGACGGGCCGCGCCCGGGCGGCGGCGGCGGCCGAGGTGCCGGGCTGCATCGCCCGCGACGGCGGCCTGTCCGAGGACAGCTATCACCAGAGCCTGGCCACCCTGCGCGCGCTGCGCCGCCAGATCGCCGAGACCGAGGCCCGGGCCCGGGCGCGCGCCCAGGGCGATCAGCGGTAGGGCGCGCGCCAGCCTGCCGCCAGCGCCTCGGCCTCGCTACAGAACCAGCGTTCGCCCTTGCTGGGGTCGATCCGGGTCCGCTCGTAATGGGCGGAATAGGGGGTGTGATAGATGCGCTGGCCCTTGCCGTTGATATTGCCCTTGATCGGACAATCGGCGCGGGGGGCGGTGGCGGCGGTCTGCTGCCAGCGCCCGGCGCGATAGTCCCAGGGCATGACCGGTGTGCCCCGGGCCCAAAGGCCGCGCCCCTCGATCCGGGCCACCTTTTCCTGGTCAACATAGGTCAGCCCGTAGCGGCGAAAGGCCACCGCATGGCCGGCCAGTACCATCTCGGCCCCCAGGTCGCGGCCCTGCACGGTACAGCGGGCCAGCAGCCGGTCGTAAGCATCCATCTCGCTGCCCCGGCAGGTCACCGTCCGCCGCCCCGTCAGCCGTTTCAGATAGGCCGTGGCCCGGGTGCCGCAGGGGGCGCCGTGGCAGTCCTGCCCGGTCTCGGGCGCGTCGATGTCCAGCAGGCGCACCACCTGTCCGCGCAGCTCTAGCGTGTCGCCGTCGATCACCCGCGCGGTTCCCGCGACCTCGCGCGCCAGGGCCGCGCCGGGCAGCAGGAGGCAGAGAGGCAGGATCAGGGACAAGCGCATGGCGACTCCGGGGGCGTTAACAAAGGTTAACGCCAGACCTAGTCGGGATGGGGCGCCGCGATCAAGCTCTTGCCGGATCCGTGGTAAAGAGGCATGAGCGGGCCCAGCATTGTCCAAGGAGGACGCGATGGATTACTCGAAGATGGGGGCGCCCAAGGCGCACAAGGGCGTTCCGCGCCACAAGGCGAAGGATCAGGATCGCACGGCGGCCCAGAAGGGGCGCCCCTCGAAAGAGGAGCTGCTGGAGCGGATGAAGAAGGCGGCCGAGCGCAAGGACGGCTGAGGCCCGCGCGGAGCAGGGGGGCTGCCCCCGCCGCTGGACAGCGGCAAATGGAAAGCAAAGGGGGCTCTGCCCCCGCCGCCGGATGGCGGCACATGGAAGGGAAAAGGGGGCTCTGCCCCCGCCGCCCCGCGGGCGACTTCCCCGGAGTATTTCCGGCTGTCGGATAAGAGAAAGGGCGCCCCACGAGGCGCCCTTTGTGCATCCGTCAAGGGCGTTCTGATATCCCGGCGCGGCGGCAAGGCTCTGCGCGCCTCGCCCCCTCTTCTCTTTTGCCAAAAATATCCCGGGGGAGGCGCCCGCACGGCGGCGGGGGCAGAGCCTCCCTTTTCCGGACATTTGCCGCCCTTCGGCGGCGGGGGCAGAGCCCCTGCCGTCCCCTCAGTCCTCGTATTCCACCAGCAGATCCTTGGCGTCGATCTGCGCGCCGGGCGTCACATGCACCGCCTTGATGGTGCCGTCGCGATCCGCGTGCAGGCCGGTTTCCATCTTCATCGCCTCGATGGTCAGGATCAGGTCGCCCTGTTTCACCGCCTGGCCCGCGCTGACCCCGATCGAGGCCACGACGCCCGGCATCGGGGCCGCCACATGGGCCGCGTTGGTCGGATCCGCCTTGGGCCGCGCCGCGGCGCCGCCGGTGGCCGATCGGTCGGCCACGCGGATCACCCGGGGCTGGCCGTTCAGCTCGAAGAAGACCCGCGCCTCGCCGTCCTCATGGGTTTCGCCCACGGCTTGCAGGCGAATCTCCAGCGTCTTGCCGGGGTCGATCTCGGCCGAGATCTCCTCGCCCTGTTCCATGCCGTAGAAGAAGGTCTTGGTGGGCAGGGTGCGCACGGGGCCGTAAAGGGCGTGGCGGGTGGCGTAGTCGAGGAAGACCTTGGGGTACATCAGGTAGGAGTTGACGTCCTCGTCGTCGACCTCTCGCCCGCCGAGCTTTTCCGAGATCTCCTTGCGCACCGCCTCGAAATCCACGGGCGGCAGATGGGCACCGGGACGTTCGGTATTGGGCGCCTCGCCCTTCAGGATCTTGGCCACCAGCGCGGGCGGGAAGCCGCCCGGGGGCTGGCCCAGGTTGCCGCGCATCATGTCGATCACAGAGTCGGGGAAGGAGATCTCGCGCTCCGGATCCTCGACCTCTTCGCGCGACAGCCCCTGGCTGACCATCATCAGCGCCATGTCGCCCACCACCTTGGACGAGGGCGTCACCTTCACGATGTCGCCGAACATCTGGTTCACCTGGGCATAGGTATGGGCCACGTCGTGCCAGCGTTCCTCCAACCCCATCGAGCGCGCCTGCGCCTTCAGGTTGGTGAACTGCCCGCCGGGCATCTCGTGCAGATAAACCTCCGACGCCGGGGCCTGCATCCCGCTTTCGAAGGCCACGTACTGCGCCCGCACCGCTTCCCAGTAGTCGGACATCTGGCGGATCTGTTCGATATCCAACCCGGTGTCCCGCTCGGTATGCATCAGCGCCTCGACGATCGAGCCCAGGGTCGGCTGCGAGGTATTGCCCGAGAAGCTGTCCATCGCCGCATCGGCGGCATCCACGCCCGCCTCTGCGGCGGCCAGTATGGTGGCGCCCGCGATGCCCGAGGTGTCGTGGGTGTGGAAGTGGATGGGGATCTGGATCTCGTCCTTCAGCGCCTTGAACAGCACCCGCGCGGCGGCGGGTTTCAGCAGCCCCGCCATATCCTTGAGGCCCAGCACATGGGCGCCCGCCGCCTCCAGCTCCTTGGCCATGGCGACGTAGTATTTCAGGTCATATTTCGCCCGGTCGGGGTTCAGGATGTCGCCGGTGTAGCAGACTGTGCCTTCGCAGATCTTGCCGGTGTCGATCACCGCATCCATGGCAACGCGCATGTTCTCGACCCAGTTCAGGCTGTCGAAGACGCGGAAGACATCCATGCCGGTGGCGGCGGCCTGTTTGACGAAGGCCTGCACCACGTTGTCGGGATAGTTGGTATAGCCCACCCCGTTGGAGCCGCGCAGCAGCATCTGGGTCAGGATATTGGGACAGGCGGCGCGGATGTCGCGCAGCCGTTGCCAGGGATCCTCTTGCAGAAAGCGGAAGGCGACGTCGAAGGTGGCGCCGCCCCAGCATTCCAGGCTGAAGAGCTGCGGCAGATTGGCGGCATAGCTGGGGGCGGCGCGGATCATGTCGATCGAGCGCATCCGGGTGGCCAGAAGCGACTGATGGCCGTCGCGCATGGTGGTATCGGTGATCAGCAGCGGCTTCTGCGCCAGCATCCAGTCGGCCACGGCCTTGGGGCCCTTTTCGTCCAGCAGGGTCTTGCTGCCCGGGGGCACCTGCGGCCCGGCGGGGGGCGGGGAGGGCAGTTTGAACCCTTCGGGCAGACCGGCGCGCCCCTTGGTCTCGGGATGGCCGTTGACGGTGACGTCGGCGATATAGGTCAGCACCTTGGTGCCCCGGTCGGCGGGGGTGCGGAAATCGAACAGCTCGGGCGTGGTGTCGATGAATTTCGTGCTGTACTGATTGTTCAGGAAGGTCGGGTGCTTCAGCAGGTTCTGCACGAAGGCAATATTGGTGCTGACGCCGCGAATGCGGAACTCGCGCAACGCGCGGTCCATGCGGGCGATGGCCTTCTCGGGCGTCTGGGCGCTGGCCGTCACCTTCACCAGCAGGCTGTCGTAATAGCGGGTGATCACGCCCCCCGCATAGGCGGTGCCGCCGTCCAGGCGGATGCCCATCCCGGTGGCCGAGCGATAGGCGCTGATGCGGCCATAGTCGGGGATGAAGTTGTTCTGCGGATCCTCGGTGGTGATCCGGGTCTGAAGCGCGTGGCCGGTCAGGCGCACGTCATACTGGCTGGCCTTGCCGGTGGCCTCGGCCAGGCTCTTGCCCTCGGCGATCATGATCTGGGCCTGGACAATGTCGATGCCCGTAACCTCTTCGGTGACGGTGTGTTCCACCTGCACCCGGGGGTTGACCTCGATGAAGTAGAACTTGCCCGTCTCCATATCCATCAGGAACTCGACGGTGCCCGCGCATTCGTAATTCACATGGGCACAGATCTTGCGGCCCAGCTCGCAGATCTCCTCGCGCTGCGCCTCGGAAAGGTAGGGGGCGGGGGCCCGTTCGACGACCTTCTGGTTGCGGCGCTGCACCGAACAGTCGCGTTCATAGAGGTGGTAGATATGGCACTGCTTGTCGCCCAGGATCTGCACCTCGACGTGGCGGGCGCGGGTGATCATCTTTTCCAGATAGCCCTCGCCATTGCCGAAGGCGGCCTCGGCTTCGCGGCGGCCTTCCAGCACCTTGTCCTTCAGCTCTTCCGGGCCGTTGATCGGGCGCATCCCGCGCCCGCCGCCGCCCCAGCTGGCCTTCAGCATCAGCGGATAGCCGATCTCGGCCGCCTCTTTCTCGATGGCGTCGAAGTCATCGCCCAGCACTTCGGTGGCCGGGATCACCGGCACGCCCGCGGCGATGGCCACCTTGCGCGCGCTGGCCTTGTCGCCAAGGGCCCGCATGGTCTCGGCCTTGGGCCCGATGAAGGTGATGCCCGCCGCGACGCAGGCATCGACGAATTCGGGGTTCTCGGACAGCAGGCCATAGCCCGGGTGAATCGCATCGGCCCCGGACATCTTGGCGACGCGGATGATCTCTTCGATCGACAGATAGGCGGCGACCGGGCCCAGCCCCTCGCCGATCTTGTAGGCCTCGTCCGCCTTGAAGCGATGCAGCCCCAGCTTGTCCTCTTCGGCATAGATGGCGACGGTCGTCTTGCCCATCTCGTTTGCCGCCCGCATGATCCGGATGGCGATTTCACCCCGGTTGGCGATGAGAATTTTCTGGAATTCGGCCATGTCTGCTCCTCGTCTGCAGGCACGGGGCGTGCAAATCCGCCCCTTTTCCCCAGCAAACGCGATGCCGCAGCGCAGCGCAAGTGCCGAAGTAATTTGCATGAACAATTAATTCGCTCAGCGCATGGCTTATCCTGTCATGGCGCGGGGATGGGCAGGCGCATCGGCTGCGGCGCAATTCCGGCGGATTGCGACCTGCCGGGCAGGGGCGGCGGGGCGCCCCCTTCGGCGCCGGATCGCCCTGGCGCAAAAAGAGAGAGAACGGAGCGGGAACGTCTCTTTCCCTTGTCCGGCGATTTCGCTAGTCTGATGGCCATGAGCAGTTATTCCGAAGATGACGCATTCGAAGCGGCGGCGGCGCCCGCGCGCGGCTCTCTCACGCAGCGGGCCATGGCCGGGATGCGCAGCACCGCCTATCTGGACGATCTGAACCCCGCGCAGCGCGAGGCGGTCGAGACGCTGGACGGTCCGGTGCTGATGCTGGCGGGGGCGGGCACCGGCAAGACCAAGGCGCTGATGGCGCGGGTGGCGCATCTGATGACTACCGGGCGCGCCCGTCCGGACCAAATCCTGTGCGTCACCTTCACCAACAAGGCCGCGAAAGAGATGAAGGACCGGCTGGCGGCGCCGCCCTTCTCGGTGCGCGACTCCGTGCGCTGGATGGGCACCTTCCATGCTATCTGCGTGAAACTGCTGCGCCGCCATGCGGAACTGGCGGGACTGAAGACCAACTTCACCATTCTGGACACCGACGACCAGATCCGCCTGCTGAAACAGGTGATCGCGGCCGCCAATATCGACGAGAAACGCTGGCCCGCGCGGCAGCTGGCCGGGCTGATCGACCACTGGAAGAACCGCTGCTGGACCCCGGCCAAGGTGCCCAACTCGGAAGCGCCGCATTTCAACAATCGCGGCACCGAGCTGTACGAACACTATCAGACCCGCCTGCGCGAGCTGAACGCGGTCGACTTCGGTGACCTGCTGCTGCACATGGTCACCATCTTCCAGGCCCACCCCGATGTGCTGGAGCAGTACCAGCGCTGGTTCAAATACATCCTGGTGGACGAATACCAGGATACCAACGTGGCGCAGTACATGTGGCTGCGTCTGCTGGCGGGGGCGCATAAGAACATCTGCTGCGTGGGCGATGACGACCAGTCGATCTATGGCTGGCGCGGCGCCGAGGTGGGCAACATCCTGCGGTTCGAAAAGGATTTTCCCGGCGCCAAGGTGGTGCGGCTGGAACAGAACTATCGCTCGACCCCGCATATCCTGGCCGCCGCCTCGGCGGTGATCGCGGGCAATGAAAACCGCCTGGGCAAGACCCTGTGGACCGAGGCCGAAGAGGGCGAGAAGATCCGCCTGATCGGCCATTGGGACGGCGACGAAGAGGCCCGCTGGATCGGCGACGAGATCGAGGCGCTGCAAGGCGGCACTCGGGCGCTGCGCCGCTTCTCGGCCGATGAAATGGCGATCCTGGTGCGCGCCTCGCACCAGATGCGCGCCTTCGAAGACCGCTTCCTGACCATCGGCCTGCCCTATCGCGTCATCGGCGGCCCGCGCTTCTACGAACGGCTCGAGATTCGCGATGCCATGGCCTATTTCCGCCTGGTGACTTCGCCCAGCGATGACCTGGCGTTCGAGCGGATCGTCAACCAGCCCAAGCGTGGCCTGGGCGACAAGGCCCAGCAGAAGATCCAGATGGCGGCCCGGGCCAATGGCACCTCGCTGCTGGATGGGGCGCGGATCCTGTTGCAGGACAAGGGACTTACGGGGAAGGGCGCGGCGCAGCTGTCGCTGTTCATCGACCAGATCGACCGCTGGCACGAGGTGGCCCGGCTGCACACCACCGCCGCCACCCTGGCGGATGAAGACGATGTGGTGATGGACGACGACCGGCCCCAGGCGCCGTTTTCCCATGTCGAGCTGGCCGAACAGATCCTCGACGAATCGGGCTACACCGAGATGTGGCAGAACGACAAGAACCCGGATTCGCCCGGCCGGCTGGAGAACCTCAAGGAACTGGTCAAGGCGCTGGACAATTTCGACAACCTGCAAGGGTTCCTCGAACATGTCGCGCTGATCATGGACAACGAACGCAACGACGATGCCGAACCCAAGGTGTCGATCATGACCCTGCACGCGGCCAAGGGGCTGGAGTTTCCGGTGGTCTTCCTGCCCGGCTGGGAAGACGGGCTCTTTCCCTCGCAACGCTCGATGGACGAATCGGGCCTGAAGGGCCTCGAAGAGGAGCGCCGCCTGGCCTATGTGGGCATCACCCGCGCCGAAGAGCTGTGCACGATCTCCTTCGCGGGCAACCGGCGGGTCTTCGGGCAATGGCAAAGCCAGCTGCCCTCGCGGTTCATCGACGAGTTGTCGGAAGAGGATGTCGAGGTGCTGACGCCCCCGGGTCTCTACGGTGGCGGCTATGGTGCGGCCTCGGGCGGGTCGGTGCAATCGGGGATCGAGACGCGCATGGCCGAGGCCAATGTCTACAACTCCCCCGGCTGGCGCCGGATGCAGGCCCGCGCGGGCGAGCGCCCGGTCAGCCAGCCGCGCGAAAGCCGCAGCCCGGTCATCGACATGACCGCCGCTTCGTCCCACACGGTAGGCGAGCGGGTGTTCCACCAGAAGTTCGGCTATGGCGAGATCCTGGGGGTCGAGGGTGACAAGCTCGAGATCGCCTTCGACAAGGCCGGGGTGAAGAAGGTCGTGGCGAAATTCGTCACCAATCCGGATGACGTGCCCTTCTGAGGGTTTGCATCAACGGATCGGAGGGGGCGGGCGCTCTGCCCGGTGGTCGTCGCAGGTGACACATGTGACAGGCAGGGGGCCCTGCCCCCCTGCCGCGCTGCGCGCGTCATTCCCCCCGGAGTATTTCCAGCCATCGAATGGAAAGAAGGCGCTCCCGCAGCTGTGCCGGACTTGCGCAAAGGGGTGGTCGCAGGGCCCTGGTCTTGCGGGGCAACGGTGCCGCGCCGGGCTTCGGCGCACTCTATCCTGAAGCTACAAATGCTCTGGGGGCGAATTGAGCCCGGCAGGGGCCCAAGAGGGGGCAAGGCCCCCTGCGCAGCTGGGCTGACGCCCAACAACCACCTGTCCTGAAAATGAAAAACCGCGGTGCCCAGGGAGGAGGAGAGGGCACCGCGGTCAATCAACGCGGGCCCAGGGAGGAGGAGAGGGCCGCGTATGTCGTCCAAGACGTCCGGCGGAGGCAGGGAGGAGGAGAGCCTCCGCCGGTCTTGGCATCACCGCTCAGGGAGGAGGAGAGAGCGGCGAAAGTCTGGGGAAGGACCGTTCGGAACGTCCCCGATATGGGTCCGGAGATGCCAGGGAGGAGGAGAGGCATCTCCGGGATACAACGGGCGCTCAGGGAGGAGGAGAGAGCGACCGTATCTGCTGTCAGTGTTCCGGCGGGAGCAGGGAGGAGGAGAGCTCCCGCCGGGACTGACATCACCGCTCAGGGAGGAGGAGAGAGCGGCGAACTGGCTGGGGAAGGACCTTGCGGAACGTCCCCTGAATGGGTCCGGAGATGCCAGGGAGGAGGAGAGGCATCTCCGGGATACAACGACCGCTCAGGGAGGAGGAGAGAGCGACCGTATGGGCTGTCAGTGTTCCGGCGGGAGCAGGGAGGAGGAGAGCTCCCGCCGGGACTGACATCACCACCCAGGGAGGAGGAGAGGGTGGCGAACTGTGGTGGAGCCTTTAGCTCCGGTATTCGGTGCGGCGGTGCCAGGGAGGAGGAGAGGCACCGCCGCCAGTCTCAGTGGCCCAGGGAGGAGGAGAGGGCCGACTGATCCCAGGTGTCGTTACGCCGAGGCGCCGTAGGCTTCCTCGTAGGCGACCGACTTGATCATCGACCGGTGCAGGCCCAGGTCCGACAACTCACGGTTGGTAAGCGCGGACAGCTCGGAAATGCTGCGCCGGTATTTGGAGTAGCGTGCGTAGCGGGCCGCCACCGAACCGAGGAACCGGGGGAAGCCGGACTGCGGGGCCAGGGAGGCCGGGGTGTGGGTTGCGTATGCCATTTCACTCATCCTTCACGTAACGAACTCGACATCGTGGGAACGGGTCGAAAACAGGTGTAAACTAGTATCGCAGTTCAGGTTCCGGTCCCTTGCGCCGCTTGTTGGCGCTAACGTTCCGGCTGTCTCCGTCGCCGCTGTTGTGACCTTATTTGCGCATTTGCTGCGTATGCACAATGGACGGATCCTCAACGCCGCTATGCAGCAAGCGCATAAGCAATCATGACCTAAAGTGAACGCCGCCTTAATGCCCAAGAATTGGGCGGAATATGTGCGGCACCCCAGTAAAACAAGCCTGGGATTCGTGACGCTACGTCGTTTCGATTATATGTGTGGAAATGAATGCCTGGCGGGGCTCCGGGCCGTGCGCCTGGCTGGAGTCTGCGTCGCGCTGCCGTTTCCAAACCGCTTTGGCGGCGCGCCATGCTGCGGTGCAGCAATGGCCGTGCGCCAAGGCGCAGCCGGTTGTTTCGGCGATCTGCGCGGCGCCCCTTGTTCCTTGCGCCAAAATGCGCACCTTGACGCAAAGCCCGTCTCAGGCCTGAAGGAGTGCCCCCCGTGACCGTGACCCGTGACCAGATTCTGGACGAATTGAACCGTCTGACCCTGCCCGATGGCGGCTCTCTTGTCAGTCGCGACATGATCCGCGCCCTGTCGGTCGAGGGCGGCACGGTGCGCTTTGTCATCGAGGCGCCCGATCCTGCCACCGCCCGCAAGATGGAGGCGATCCGCGCCGCCGCCGAGGATCTGGTCGCCGCCCTGCCGGGAATCGAGCGGGTCACCGCCGCGCTGACCGCCCATGAGGGCAAGCCCTCGGGCGCGGGGCGCGGGGCCGCCCCCGCAGGCGCCGGGGCGCCCCCGAGCCTGAAGCTGGGCGGCCACCCCAAGCCGCAGACCGCGCCGATGCGCCCGGCAGGGGTGAAGCGGATCCTGGCCATCGGTTCGGGCAAGGGGGGCGTGGGCAAATCCACCGTTTCCTCCAACCTGGCGGTGGCCCTGGCGAAACAGGGCCGCAAGGTCGGTCTGCTGGATGCCGATATCTACGGCCCTTCGCAGCCGCGCATGATGGGGGCCACGAAACGGCCCGCCTCGCCCGATGGCCAGACGATCGAGCCGCTGACCGCCCATGGGGTGACCCTGATGTCCATCGGCTTGATGATGGCCGAGGACAAGGCGGTGGTCTGGCGCGGCCCCATGCTTATGGGCGCGATGCAGCAGATGCTGACCCAGGTGCAATGGGGCGAGCTGGACGTGCTGCTGATCGACCTGCCGCCGGGCACCGGCGATGTGCAGCTGACCCTGGGCCAGCGGTCCTCGCTGGACGGGGCGATCATCGTCTCGACCCCGCAGGATGTGGCCCTGCTGGATGCGCGCAAGGCCATCGACATGTTCCAGACCCTGAAGGTGCCGCTGGTCGGCATGGTCGAGAACATGGCCTCTTATATCTGTCCCCAATGCGGGCATGAGGCGCATCCCTTCGGCCATGGCGGCGTTGCCGCCGAGGCCGCGAAGCTGGGCGTGCCCCTGCTGGGCGCCCTGCCGCTGGATCTGGACACCCGCCTGGGCGGCGATGCGGGCACCCCCATTGCCCTGGGCGAGGGGGCGCAGGCCCAGGCCTATGCCGATCTGGCCGCCCGGCTGATCGCCGAAGGGCAGGCCTGAGCCTTTCCCGACGCAGGACGTTATCGCGCTCTTTCCCTTTGCCCCCGGTGCCTGGTGCGCCGGGGGTTTTGCGTCGGGGCAGGGGGGGGCACCGGCCATGGGATGGCCCGGCACCTGCCTGGGGCTCGGTCATGGGATCTTGCGGCACTGGCCCGGTGCGGGCCATGGGATCGCCCGGCACTGGCCCGGTTTTCCCCATGGGACGGCCCGGCACCGCCGGGGTCGGCGCCCGCGCCGGGCCAATCACAGGACAATCGCGCCCCGATCGCGGCGAATCACCCTGGCGAGAGCGCCGGGCAGGCGCGCGAGGGGGAACGACGGGGCCTCTGGCGCCCTGCTTTACCCTACGTCCAGCCCCGGCTTTGCGCTTTTGATGGGGCCTTGTGGGATTGTCGGGCACCGGTCAGGGCGGGCCTCAGGGATCTACCATATCTGGTGGAAAGCCCCCCTTTGGGCCGCAAATTGAGCGCCTGAGCGCCCCTTGCGGACCCCCATATGTTGTTCGCGACCCCTTGCTGGGACTAGGTTTTCCCATGAAATCCCCTAAAAACCATTTGCCTTCCATGTCATCCCATGTAAACCATGTTGGCAGATGAGGACGGGAACATAGGGCATAAGAGGCGACAGACCTCGCAAGACATCCCAGGCAGTTAGTAGTACAGGCCCCGCCTTCATCACACATAACCAGAGATCCGGCGCGCGGGGCGAGCAGACATCCCCCCAGGTGGCCGCGCGTAGTCGGACCACCCGGAAACGGGACGAGGGCGGCGGATAGGGCAGTGGCAGCAGTCCTATCCGCCGTTTTCCGTTTCAGGGAATCGCAACTGGTTTTTCAGGTCAAGTGGGGGCAGGGGACGAGTGGAGCCTTGAGCGAAAAAAGGTTCACGGGTGAAGAGGAGTTCAAGGTGGACTCCAAGGGTCGGGTGTCCATCCCGGCCAAGTTCCGTGCCGTGCTCGAATCCCAGGACAGCGAATACGCCCCCGGCAAGACCGCCCGCATGTATGCCGTCTTTGGTGGCCACCTGGACAATCACGTTGAATGCTATTCGGCCGAGACCATGTCCGAGACGGTCGAGATGATCCTGCGCCTGCCGCAGTCCAAGCCGCGCACCAAGCTGATGCGCCGCTGGTACATCTCGCAATCCACCGAATTTGCCATCGACGACACGGGCCGGATCGTCCTGCCTGCCAAGCTGCGCGAGAAGATCGGCGTGGGCGCGGGCGAGACGGTGCTGTTTGCCGGCGTCGGCAAGACCTTCCAGATCTGGCGGCCCGAGGCCTACGAGGCCATGGTCGAAGAGCAGGAAGCGCTGCTGGACGACGAGGACGAGGATTTCGATCCCGAGGCCCTGCTGGACGATCTGCGGGCCGAGGCCCAGGCGCGGCCGCATCTTTCCCTCGTTCCGTCCTCGGAGGATTGATCCATGACCGATCACCCCGAGCCCCCGAAACCCTCCGGACCGGATGCAAAGGCCGAGGCGCCCCATGTGCCCGTGCTGCTGCGCCCGCTGCTGGCCGCCGTGGCCCCGGTTTCCGGCACTTGGATTGACGGCACCTTCGGCGCGGGCGGCTATGCGCGCGGCCTGCTGGAGGCCGGGGCGGACCGGGTGATCGGCATCGACCAGGATCCCCTGGCGCTGGAGATGGCGCAGGGCTGGGCCCCCGCCTATGGGGATCGGTTGCAGATCGTCCAGGACAACTTTGCCAATCTCGATGCGGTGGCCGAGGC
Organism: Pseudooceanicola aquaeponti; assembly: GCF_050897975.1. Taxonomy (NCBI): domain Bacteria; kingdom Pseudomonadati; phylum Pseudomonadota; class Alphaproteobacteria; order Rhodobacterales; family Paracoccaceae; genus Pseudooceanicola; species Pseudooceanicola aquaeponti. Next base: position 489,077 of record NZ_JBPAXY010000005.1, on the reverse strand, counting down.
CCAGGTACCCGAAGGGCTGGACGGCGTGGTGCTGGACCTGGGCGTGTCGTCCATGCAGCTGGATCTGGCCGAACGCGGCTTTTCCTTCCTGCGCGACGGGCCGCTGGACATGCGCATGTCGCAGTCGGGCCCCTCTGCCGCCGATCTGGTCAACGAGATGGAAGAGGGGGCGTTGGCCGACATCCTTTATCTCTATGGCGAGGAGCGCGCTTCGCGCCGCATCGCCCGGGCCATCGTCCGCGCCCGAGAGGTCGAGCCGATCACCACCACCCTGCGCCTGGCCGAGCTGATCGAACGCTGCCTTCCGCGCTCCAAGCCGGGCCAAAGCCATGCGGCCACCCGCAGCTTCCAGGCGCTGCGCATCGCGGTGAACGACGAATACGGCGCCCTGGCCTCGGGGCTGATGGCCGCCGAGCGGGCGCTGAAACCCGGCGGGGCGCTGGCAGTGGTCACCTTCCACTCGATCGAGGACCGGATGGTGAAACGCTTCTTCCAGCTGCGCACCGGCCATTCCGGCAACGTCAACCGCTATGCCCCGGTGCAAGAGGCCGAGGTGGCGGCCTTTACCCAGAAGACCAAGAAGGGCATCGGCCCGGATGACGAGGAACTGGCGGTGAACCCGCGCGCGCGCTCGGCGCGGCTGCGCGTCGGCTTCCGCACCTCGGCCCCTGCCGAAGAGATCGACCGCGCGGCCATGGGGATGCCCGGCGCGCCGAAACCGGCCCAGAAAGGCGGGAGAAAACGATGAAGACCTTTCTCTATCTCGTCTCTGCCCTTTTCGTGATCGGCCTGGCCTTCTGGGCCTACCGCGAGAATTACGAGACCCAGTCGGCCATTGCCCGGTCCGAGCAGTTGCAGGACGATATCGCCCAGGCCCGCGCCCGGCTGAACATGCTGCGCGCCGAATGGGCCTATCTGAACCGTCCCGACCGCCTGCGCGAGCTGGCCGAGATCAACTTTCCCGACCTGCAATTGCAGCCGCTGGACCCGTCGCAGTTCGGCAAGGTGACCCAGATCCGCTTCCCCCCGGCGCCGATGCCGGAGGTGGTGTTTAACAATCCCGTCGACGTCTCGTCGCTGGGGCCTGCGCCGGATCAGGCCGGGGCGGAGGACACAGAATGACCCGCACCCCGCTACGCCCGCTGGCCCGGATCCTGGATGCCCGCGCCCGGGGCGAGAACCCCGATGTGATCGAGCGCGAGAACATCCGCCGCCGTCACGAGGAAATGCGCGACCAGGCCCGCGCCCGGGCCGAGACCCGGCTTCTGGTCATGGGCCTGGCCTTCTTCTGTGCCTTCTCGGTGATCGGTCTGCGCATGGGCGTCATGGCCGCCTCGGAAAGCACCGAACCGCGCACCGCCAGCGCCGGCGCCGCGAGCCAGCCCATTGCCACCCGGGCCGAGATCGTCGACCGTCGGGGCCGCATCCTCGCCACCAACATGGAAACCTCGGCGCTCTATGCCCACCCCCACCAGATGATCGCGCCGCAACATGCGGCCGAGGAACTGGCGCGGATCTTCCCCGAGCTGGACGCCGAGACCCTGACCCGCCGCTTCACCACGCCGGGGTCGAAATTCTACTGGATCCGCCGCACGCTGAGCCCCGAACAGCGCCAGCAGGTGCATGACATCGGCGAACCGGGCCTGCATTTCGGCCCGCGCGAGATGCGTCTTTATCCCAACGGGCCGGTCGCCGCGCATCTGCTGGGCGGCGCCAGCTTCGACAACGAGGGCACCCGCTGGGCCGAGATCAAGGGCTCTGCCGGGCTGGAGCACGCCTTCGACGAACGCCTGCGCGACCCGGCCAAGGCCGGTCAGCCGCTGCGCCTGTCGCTGGACCTGACGGTGCAGGCGGCGCTGGAGCAGGTGCTGGCGGGCGGTATGTCGCTGATGCAGGCCAAGGGCGCCGCCGCCGTGCTGATGGATGTGGACACCGGCGAGGTGGTGGCCCTGGCCAGCCTGCCTGACTTCGATCCCAACGACCGCCCGCACAACCCGACCTCGGGGCACCCGGACGACAGCCCGCTGTTCAACCGCGCGGTGCAGGGCGTCTACGAGCTGGGCTCGGTCTTCAAGGCCTTCACCATCGCCCAGGTGCTGGAAGAGGGGATCGCCACCCCCGATACGGTGATCGACATCCGCGGCCCGATCCGCTGGGGCCGGTTCGCGATTTCCGACGATCACTACCTGGGCACCGAAACCGATGTGCGCGAGATCCTGGTGGAAAGCTCGAACATCGGTACGGCGCGGCTGGCACAGCGCATCGGCGCCGAGCGTCAGCAGCAGTTCCTGCGGCGTCTGGGGATGATGGATCCGGTGCCGCTGGAACTGGCCGAGGCCTCGGGCACCGATCCACGCACCCAGTCGAACTGGTCGGAACTGACCACCATGACCGTGTCCTATGGCCACGGTATGTCGGTCTCGCTGACCCATATCGCCGCGGCCTATGCCGCCATCGCCAATGGCGGGCGGCTGCTGAAACCGACCCTGCTGAAACGGGACCTGCCCGCCGAGGGCACCCGCGTCATGTCCGAGGCCACCTCGGCCAGCCTGCGCCAGATGCTGCGCGAAGTGGTGACCGAGGGCACCGCCTCCTTCGGCGATGTGCAGGGCTACGAGGTGGGCGGCAAGACCGGCACGGCGAACAAGCTGAAGCCCTCGGGCGGCTATTACGAGGACAAGACGATCGCCACCTTCGCCTCGATCTTCCCCGCCTCGGACCCGCGCTATACGCTGATCCTGATGCTGGATGAGCCCGAGACCCATATCTATGGCGAGGACCGCCGCACCGCCGGCTGGACTGCCGTGCCGGTGGCGGCCGAGGCGATCCGGCGCATCGCCCCCCTGCTGGGGCTGCGGCCTGCCGTTGAACCCGTCTCGGCGGCTGATATAACGCTGACATCGAACTGATCCGCCCGGGCGCCGGGACGGCTGGCCCGCCCTGGCGGGGCCGGGCGTTTCCGGGGCCGGACCGGGCAGAGACAGCGCACAGCGTGGGCGGGGGCCCGGAAAGGCGACGCGGATGACCGACGAAGAGGGCAGGGCGAACGGGGGCGGCGCAGGAACCAAGAGCCTGGCCGAACTGGGGCTGACCGCCCGGGCGGGCCGCGAGGTGCAGGTCACCGGGCTGGCCGTGGACAGCCGCGATGTCGCCCCGGGCTTTCTGTTTGCCGCCATGCCCGGCACCCGCATTCATGGCGCCGAATTCATCGCCACCGCCCTGACCCAGGGTGCCACCGCCATCCTGACCGATGCCGAGGGCGCGCGGATCGCCGCCGAGGCCCTGGCGGGCGCCGAGGCCGCGCTGGTGGTGGCCGAGGACCCGCGCCAGGCCCTGGCCTGTGCCGCCGCCCTGTGGTTCGGCGCCCAGCCCCGGGTCATGGCCGCCGTCACCGGCACCAATGGCAAGACCTCTGTCGCGACCTTCCTGCGCCAGATCTGGCAGGCCCTGGGCCATACGGCGATCAACCTGGGCACCACCGGGGTGGAGGGGGACTATACCCACGCCCTGGCCCATACCACGCCCGAACCGATCACCCTGCACCGCGTCCTGGCCGAGGCGGCCCGCGCCGGTGTCACCCATTGCGCGATGGAGGCCTCCTCGCACGGGCTGGCGCAACGGCGGCTGGACGGGGTGGTGTTGCAGGCCGGTGGTTTTACCAACCTGACCCAGGATCACCTCGACTATCACGCCAGTTTCAACGACTATTTCGAGGCCAAGGCCTCGCTGTTCACCCGCGTTCTGGCGCCCGAGGGCCACGCGGTGATCAACCTGGACGGGGCGCGCGGGGGCACCATGGCCACCCGGGCTGAGGAACAGGGGCTGGACGTGTTGACGGTGGGCGAATGCGCCGAGGCCGAGATGCGCCTGATCGCGCGCCGCTTCACGCCGCAGGGGCAGATCCTGCGCGTCGGCTTCAACGGTCAGGAATACCAGGTGCCGCTGGAGCTGATCGGCGGCTTTCAGGGGGAAAACGTGCTGCTGGCCGCGGGGCTGGCGCTGCTGACCGGGGAAACCCCGGACGAGGTCTTCGGCGTGCTGCCACATCTGATCGGGGTGCGTGGCCGGATGCAGCTGGCCGCGACCCGCGACAACGGCGCGGCAATCTATGTGGACTATGCCCATACGCCCGACGCGGTCTCGACCGCGCTGAAGGCGCTGCGCCCGCATGTGATGGGCCGCATCCTGTGCATCGTCGGCGCCGGCGGCGACCGCGACCGCACCAAGCGGCCCCTGATGGGGCAGGCGGCGGCGGAGAACGCCGATCTGGTCTTTGTCACCGATGACAACCCCCGCTCCGAGGATCCGGCGGCGATCCGTCAGGCGGTCCTGATGGGCTGCCCCGAGGCGATCGAGGTTGGCGACCGCGCCGAGGCGATCCTGCGCGCCATCGACGCGCTTGGCCCCGGCGACGCCCTGCTGATCGCGGGCAAGGGGCATGAGACCGGCCAGACCGTGGGCGACACGGTCTATCCCTTCGATGATGTGGAACAGGCCTCGGTCGCCGTGGCCGCCCTCGACGGGAGGCTGGCATGAGCCGCGATCTTTGGCCCGCCGCCGAGGCCGCCCGCGCCACGGGGGGCGAGGCGCGCGGCGACTGGACGGCCTCGGGCGTCTCCATCGACACCCGCACCCTGGTGGCGGGCGATCTCTTCGTCGCCCTGTCGGCGGCCCGCGACGGCCATGACTTCGTCGCCCAGGCGCTGGAGAAAGGCGCCGCCGCCGCCCTGGTGACCCGGGTGCCCGAGGATGTAGCCCCCGATGCGCCGCTCTTGATCGTCGAGGATGTGCTGGAGGGGCTTCAGGCCCTGGCCCGCGCAGCCCGCGCCCGGATGACGGGCCGCGTCGTGGCGGTGACCGGCTCGGCCGGCAAGACCTCGACCAAGGAGATGCTGCGCGAGGTCTTCGCCGCGCAGCGCAAGACCCATGCCGCCGAGGCCAGCTATAACAACCACTGGGGCGTGCCCCTGACCCTGGCGCGGATGCCGCGCGACACCGAACTGGCGGTGATCGAGATCGGCATGAACCACCCCGGCGAGATCGCCCCCCTGGCCCGGCTGGCCCGGCCCGACGTGGCGGTGATCACCACCGTGGTGGCCGCCCACCTTGAAGCGTTCGACAATATCGAGGGCATCGCGCGCGAGAAGGCGGCGATCTTCGAGGGGCTGGAACCCGGCGGGGTGGCGGTGCTGAATGGCGATCTGGAGACGACGCCGATCCTGGTTGCAGGCGCCCGCGCCAATGGCGCCAAGGTGCTGCGCTTCGGTGAAAGCCGCAACTGCCATCACCGGCTGATGCAGGTGAACCTGGCTGAGGATTGCCTGGTCTGCGAGGCCCGCGCCTGGCGCACCCCGGTCACCTGGAAGGTTCAGGCGGCGGGGCGGCACTTCGCCCTGAACGCGCTGGCGGTGCTGGCCGTGGCCCATGTGCTGGGCCTCGACCGGGCGCTGGCGCTGGCGGCGCTTGGTCGCTGGGTGCCGCCGCCGGGCCGCGGCCTGCGCCAGTGGCGCATTCTTGACCCGCTGGACCGCGCCCTGTCCTTCGAGCTGATCGACGATGCCTTCAACGCCAATCCCGCCTCGATGCGGGCCGCGCTGGACGTGCTGGCCGCCTCGCGCCCGCGCGACAACCTGGGCCGCCACGCCCATGGCCGCCGCATCGCCGTTCTGGGCGAGATGCTGGAACTGGGCGCGGAAGAGCTGGCCATGCACCGCGCCCTGGCCGATCTGTCCGCGCTGGAACAGATCGACCTGATCCATTGCGTCGGCGCCCGGATGAAACCCTTCTACGAGGCGCTGCCCCTGCATCAGCGCGGCCGCTTCTGCGACACGGCCCAGCCCCTGGCCGCCAATGCCCTGCGGCTGGTGGATGCCGGCGATGTCGTGCTGATCAAGGGCTCGAAGGGGTCGAAAGTGTCAACCGTGGTTGACGCCCTGCGCAAACTGAGCCATCCCGCCGACGATTGAGAGGCCCCCGCCGATCCGGCGCCCTGCCGGGCGGCCCGCCTGAAAGGACCCTGACCCGATGCTCTACTGGCTGACCGCCCTGTCCGATGGCGGTGACCTGTTCAACCTTTTCCGCTACATCACCTTCCGGGCGGGGGGGGCGTTCCTGACGGCGCTGTTCTTCGGCTTCTTCTTCGGCCCGCGCCTGATCAACGTGCTGCGCCGCAGCCAGGGCAAGGGCCAGCCGATCCGCTCGGACGGCCCCGAGGGGCACCTGGCCAAGGCCGGCACGCCGACCATGGGCGGGCTGCTGATCGTCGGCGCCCTGACCACGGCGACGCTGCTCTGGGCGCGGTGGGACAACCCCTATGTCTGGCTGGTCCTCTTCGTGACCCTGTCCTTCGGCGCCATCGGCTTTGCCGACGACTACGCCAAGGTGTCGAAACAGAACACCGCCGGGGTCTCGGCCAAGATGCGGCTGGCGCTCGGCTTTCTGATCGCTCTGCTGGCCTCACTCTGGGCCTCGTGGTTCCACCCCGAGGAGATGCGCTTTGCCATCGCCTTCCCGGTGTTCAAGGATGTGCTGCTGCACCTCGGTGTCTTCTTCGTGCCCTTCGCCATGTTCGTGATCGTCGGCGCGGCCAATGCGGTGAACCTGACCGACGGTCTGGACGGGCTGGCGATCATGCCGGTGATGATCGCCTCTGCCGCCCTTGGCATCATCGCCTATTTCGTCGGCAACACCACTTTCACCGATTACCTGGGCCTGCACTACGTCCCCGGCACGGGCGAGATCGTGATCTTCGTCTCGGGCCTGATCGGCGGCGGCCTGGGCTTTTTGTGGTACAACGCCCCCCCGGCGGCGGTCTTCATGGGCGACACCGGCTCGCTGGCGCTCGGTGGCGCCCTTGGCGCCATCGCCGTGGCCACCAAGCACGAGATCGTTCTGGGCATTGTCGGCGGCCTCTTCGTGGTCGAGGCGCTGTCGGTGATCATCCAGGTCGCCTATTTCAAGCGCACCGGCAAACGGGTCTTCCTGATGGCGCCGATCCATCACCACTACGAAAAGAAGGGCTGGGCGGAACCGACCATCGTCATCCGCTTCTGGATCATCTCGCTGATCCTGGCCATCGTCGGCCTGGCCACGCTGAAGCTGCGCTAAACGCTTAGCGCCCGAGGGGGCAGGGGGCGCTGCCCCAGTCTCCGTGCCGGAGATACCCCCGGGATATTTCTGGCCAAAAAATGGAAAAGGGCCGGTCCGCCTCGGGCCGGCCTTTCGCCTTCGGGCCGGGCGCGCGCCTCTCCCAGCTGGCTGGCCCACTTTCGGCCCCCCGCGCTCGGCACGCTGACCATGTATGTCCCCGGCGCCTCTTTCGCCCATGCCCCCGCTCTTTCACTGGGCCCAAAATACTCCCGCCGGAGGCGGCCCCCCGCGACCAGCTTGCAACTCCCCATGCTCCGGGGGCACTGTCCGGGCCGTGCACTTAGAAGGAGACGCGCATGATTCCGGTCGATGGGTTCGCAGGGCAGCAGGTGGCCATTCTGGGGCTCGGACGGTCCGGGCTGGCGGCGGCCCGGGCGTTGCGCTCCGGTGGCGCCCATGTGGTGGCCTGGGACGACGGGCCGCGCGCCGCCGAGATCGCGGCAGCCGAGGGGTTGGAGTTGCGCGACCTGACCAGGCCCCAGGGAGTCGAGGGGCTGGCCTGTCTGGTGACCTCGCCGGGTATCCCGCATCTCTACCCGCGCCCGCATCCCGCCATCGCCAATGCCCTGGCCGCGGGGGTGCCGGTGGACAATGACATCGGCCTCTTCTTCCGCTCGCTGGGGCAGGGGGACTGGATCGACTTCGACACGCCGCCCAAGGTGGTGGCGGTCACCGGCTCGAACGGCAAGTCGACCACCTCGGCGCTGATTGCCCATGTGCTGGCCGAGGCGGGCCGCGAGGTGCAGCTGGCGGGCAATATCGGGCGCGGCGTGCTGGATATCTCGCCCCCCGGCGACGGCGGCGTGGTGGTGCTGGAACTGAGCTCCTACCAGACCGAGCTGGCCCGCGCCCTGACCCCGGACGTGGCCGTCTTCACCAATCTCTCGCCTGATCACCTGGACCGGCACGCCGGGCTGGGCGGCTATTTCGCCGCCAAGCGGCGCCTTTTCGCGGAAGGGGGCCCGGACCGGGCGGTGATCGGCGTGGACGAGGCCGAGGGGATGTTCCTGGCCGGGCAGCTCTCGGAAGGGGCGGCGGACGACCGGGTGATCCGCATCTCTTCGGGGCAGAAGCTGGCCGGGCCGGGCTGGCTGGTCTTTGCCCGCAAGGGCTTCCTGTCGGAATACCGCAAGGGCCGTCAGGTGGGCAGTATCGACCTGCGCGCGGTGGCAGGGCTGCCCGGCGCCCATAACCACCAGAACGCCTGCGCCGCCTATGCGGTGGCGCGTAGCCTTGGCCTGGCACCCCGGGTGATCGAAGGCGCCTTCCACAGTTTCGAGGGCCTGCCGCACCGGTCGCAACGGATCGCCGAGGCGGGCGGCGTGACCTTCGTCAACGACAGCAAGGCCACCAATGTGGACAGCGCCAGACAGGCCCTTGGCGCCTTCAAACGCATTCGCTGGATCTGCGGGGGCTTGCAGAAAGAGGGCGGGCTGGACCCGCTGCTGGCGGCCACGGGCGAGGTGGTGAAGGCCTATGTGATCGGCCGCGAGGCCGCCGATTTCGCCATGCAGCTGAAGGGGGTCGAGGCCGAGGTCTGCACCGACATGGCCAGGGCCGTGGCCCGCGCCGCCGCCGAGGCAGAGCCGGGCGAGACGGTGCTTCTGGCGCCTGCGGCGGCCAGTTTCGACCAGTACGACAGTTTCGAGAAACGCGGCGAGGATTTCGCGGCCCAGGTGGCGCGCGTCCTGGAGGGCTGAGCCAGAGGCGGGGTGTCTGTCGCTGAGGCCCGTAGGGCGGGGGTCACCCCGCCATCCTCTTACCCGGCGCGCAGGGCCTCGGCGGCGGCCATGGCGCTGGACCAGGCCCATTGGAAGTTATAGCCGCCCAGCCAGCCCGTCACATCGACGCATTCGCCGATGAAATACAGCTGGGGCAGGGACTTGGCGGCCAGGGTCTTGCTATCCAGCCCCGCGGTGTTGACCCCGCCCAGGGTGACCTCGGCGGTGCGGTAGCCCTCGCTGCCCGAAGGCGTCAGGGTCCAGCCGGTCAGCCGGTCGGCCAGATCGCGCAGGGCCCGGTCGGACTGATCGGCCAGGTTGCCCGACAGGCCCCAGGCCGCGCCCAGGTGATCGGCCAGCCGCGCGGGCAGCAGGGCATCCAGGCTGCGGATCAGGCTGCGCCGCCCGACCTGGGGCCGCGCCGCGCGTAGGGCCTCGAAAGGATCGGCGCCGGGTAGCAGGTTCACCGTGATCGCCTCGCCCTCGCGCCAGTAGGAACTGGCCTGAAGCACCGCGGGCCCCGAAAGCCCCCGGTGGGTGAACAGCAGCGCCTCGTCGAAGGCATGGCCGCTGGTGACGCGCGCGGGCAGCGACAGGCCCGACAGCGCGGCAAAGCGGCCCTCGGGGAAGGTCAGCGGCACCAGGCCGGGGCGGGTTTCCGTCACCTCCAAGCCGAACTGGCGGGCGATGTCATAGGCCAGGCCGGTGGCGCCCATCTTGGGGATCGACTTGCCCCCCGTCGCCACCACCAGGTTGCGGGCGCGCGCCATCAGCGGCCGGCCCCCCTCGCGCAGCGCCACCGAGAAGCCTTCGGGGCCGTGGCGGACCCCCTCGACCGAGGTCTCAAGCGCCAGGCGCACGCCCGCGGCCTCGCAGAGGCCCGTCAGCATGGCCACGATCTGTTTCGCGCTGTCGTCGCAGAAAAGCTGGCCCAGGGTTTTCTCGTGCCAGGCGATGCCGTGTTCGCTGACCAGGCCGACGAAATCCCAGGGCGTGTAGCGGGCCAGGGCGGATTTGGCGAAATGCGGGTTGGCGCTCAGGAAATTCACCGGGCCCGCGTCGGTATTGGTGAAGTTGCAGCGCCCGCCGCCCGAGATGCGGATCTTCTCGCCCGGGCGTTTGGCGTGATCCACCAAGAGGACGCGCCCGCCCGCATGGGCGGCGCACATCAGCCCGGCGGCCCCGGCACCCAGAATGATCGTGTCGAAGTTCATTCCGCCCTCCTGCGGCAGAAGCGTCCCGGGCGCAAGCCCGCCCGCGCCGGACCACCCCGCCCGGGCCTGATTTGCAAGGGGCGGAGGCGCGCCCATGACAATTCCGTGACAGCTTTCGCGCTGGCCTCAGCGCGGCAAAAGGGCTACACTTTGCGCCAGAGGTCCCGGCAAGGGACCCGATGAGGCAACAGCGCACCGGGAAACCCGGGCATCGAGCGGACGTCATGACTGAGATGGTATATGGCGCCATCCCCGTGCGGGATGGCGAACCGGTGGTTCCCAAGTGGTGGCGCACGGTGGACAAGCTGACCCTGGCCTGCATCCTGGGTCTTTTCGGGGTCGGGCTTTTGCTGGGCTTCGCGGCCTCTCCGCCGCTGGCGGAACGCAATGGCGAGGCCCCCTTCTACTACGTGCAGCGGCAGGCCTTCTTCGGCGCGCTGGCGCTGACGGCGATGGTGATCACCTCGATGATGACGCCCGCGACGGTGCGGCGGCTGGCCACCATCGGCTTTGCCCTGGCCTTTGTCGCCCTGGCCGCGCTGCCGATCTTCGGCACCGACTTCGGCAAGGGGGCGACACGCTGGTACTCTCTGGGCTTCGCCTCGGTGCAGCCCTCGGAGTTCCTCAAACCCGTCTTCGTCGTGGTGGCCGCCTGGATGATGTCCGCCGCGCAAGAGATCAACGGGCCTCCGGGCCGCGCCTATTCCTTCGTGATCATGTGCGTCATCGTCATGATGCTGATCCTGCAACCCGACTTCGGCCAGGCCAGCCTGATCCTGTTCGGCTGGGGGGTGATGTATTTCGTCGCCGGTGCCCCGATGCTGCTGCTGGTCGGTATCGCCGGTCTGGTGGTGCTGGGCGGCACGGTGGCCTATGAAAGCTCGGACCACTTTGCGCGCCGCATCGACGGTTTCCTGGCGCAAGAGGTCGATCCGACCACCCAGCTGGGCTTTGCCGCCAATGCCATCCGCGAGGGCGGCTTCTTCGGCGTCGGTGTCGGCGAGGGGCGGGTGAAGATGTCGCTTCCCGATGCCCATACGGATTTCATCATCGCCGTGGCGGCCGAGGAATACGGCCTGGTCCTGGTGATGATCATCATCGCCCTTTACGCCACCGTGGTGCTGCGCAGCTTTACCCGGCTGATGAAGGAACGCGACCCCTTCACCCGCCTGGCGGGCACCGGGCTGGCCGCCGTCTTTGGCGTGCAGGCGATGATCAACATGGGCGTCGCCGTGCGCCTGCTGCCCGCCAAGGGCATGACGCTGCCCTTCGTCTCCTACGGGGGCTCTTCGCTGATCGCGGGGGGGATCGCCGTGGGGATGTTGCTGGCCTTTACCCGAACCCGCCCCCAGAACCAGATCGTCGATCTTCTGGTGGGCCGAGGACGTTAAGAACAAGATGAACCTGGACGCCCCCCTACTTGTCATCGCTGCCGGCGGCACCGGTGGCCATATGTTCCCCGCCCAATCCCTGGCCGAGGAGATGCTGGCCCGTGGCTGGCGGGTGAAACTGTCCACGGATGCGCGCGGCGCGCGCTATGCGGGCGGTTTCCCGAAAGAGGTCGAGGTGGAACAGCTCTCCTCGGCCACCTTTGCGCGCGGCGGTCTGCTGGCCAAGGCCGTGGTGCCCCTGCGCATCGCCGCCGGTGTCCTGGGCGCCACCTTCCGCATGTGGCGCGACCGCCCGGCGGCGGTGGTGGGCTTTGGCGGCTATCCGGCGATCCCGGCCATGGCCGCGGCCTTCCTGCTGAAGAAGCCGCGCATGATCCATGAACAGAACGGCGTACTGGGCCGGGTGAACCAGGTCTTCGCGACCCGGGTCGATGCCATCGCCTGCGGCACCTGGCCGACCGAACTGCCCGAGGGCGTCGAGGGCTGGCATGTGGGCAACCCGGTGCGCGCCGCGATCCGCGACCGCGCGGGCGCGGGCTATATCGCGCCGGGCGATTACCCGATGTCGGTTCTCGTGATGGGCGGCAGCCAGGGCGCGCGCATCCTTTCCGACGTGGTGCCCGCCGCCATCGCCGCCCTGCCGGAGGCGGCCCGCGCCAATATCCGCGTCGCCCAACAGGCGCGGCCCGAGGATATGGAGCGCGTGGCGCAGTTCTACGCCGATCACGGTGTCGACGCCGAGGTCGAGCCCTTCTTCCACGACGTGCCCCGCCGCATGTCCGAGGCGCAGCTGGTGATCACCCGCGCGGGCGCCTCGACCATCGCCGATCTGTCGGTGATCGGCCGCCCGTCGATCCTGGTGCCGCTGGCCATCGCCATCCGCGACGAGCAGACCGCCAATGCCCGTGGCCTGGCCGAGGCGGGCGCCGCCATCGTCATGCCCGAAAGCAAGTTCACGCCGGACAGCCTGGCCGAGAACATCCAGCTTGTCCTTGACCATCCCCAGGGGGCAGAGCAGATGGCCCGGGCCGCCCTGTCCCTGGGCAAGCCCGAAGCCGCCGAGACCCTGGCCGACATGGTCGAAGAGCTGGCCATGCGCGCCATGACGAAGACGACGAAAGAGGACTGAACCGATGAATGCCGCCACCAAACTGCCCGGAGACGTGGGCCCCATCCATTTCGTGGGCATCGGCGGCATCGGCATGTCGGGCATCGCCGAAGTGCTGCTGAACCACGGCTACACGGTGCAGGGCTCTGACCTGAAACGCTCGCCCATCACCGAAAGGCTGGAGGGGCTGGGCGCCCATGTCTTCGAAGGGCAGCGGGCCGAGAACCTGGATGGGGCGCAGGTGGTGGTGATCTCTTCCGCCATCAAGCCGGGCAACCCCGAGCTGGACGAGGCGCGCCTGCGCGGCCTGCCGGTGGTGCGCCGCGCCGAGATGCTGGCCGAGTTGATGCGGCTGAAATCCAACATCGCCGTGGCAGGCACCCATGGCAAGACGACCACCACCACCATGGTGGCCACCCTGCTGGACGCGGGCCATTTCGACCCGACCGTGATCAACGGCGGGATCATCCATGCCTATGGGTCCAACGCGCGCGTGGGCTTGGGCGAATGGATGGTGGTCGAGGCGGACGAAAGCGACGGCACCTTCAACCGCCTGCCCGCGACGATCGCCATCGTCACCAATATCGACCCCGAGCATATGGACCACTGGGGCGATTTCGACAGCCTGCGCCAGGGCTTCCTGGATTTCGTGTCGAACATCCCCTTCTACGGTATCGCCGTCTGCTGCACTGATCATGCCGAGGTGCAGGCCCTGGTGGGCAAGATCACCGACCGCCGCGTCGCCACCTATGGCTTCAACGCTCAGGCGGACGTGCGGGCGGTGAACCTCAGCTACAAGCAGGGGGTGGCGCATTTCGATGTGGCGCTTCAGGCCGAGGGGCTGGTGATCGAGGGCTGCACCCTGCCGATGCCCGGCGATCACAACGTCTCGAACGCGCTGGCCGCCGTGGCGGTGGCGCGGCATCTGGGGATGAAGCTGGACGAGATCCGCAGCGCCCTGGCCGCCTTTGGCGGGGTGAACCGCCGCTTCACCAAGGTGGGCGAGGCCAACGGCGTGGTCATCATCGACGATTACGGCCACCACCCGGTCGAGATCGCCGCCGTGCTGAAGGCCGCCCGCCAGGCGACCGAGGGCCGGGTGATCGCCGTGCACCAGCCGCACCGCTATTCCCGCCTGCACTCCCTGTTCGAGGATTTCTGCGCCTGCTTCAACGAAGCCGACGTGGTCGCCATCGCCGAGGTCTATGCGGCGGGCGAGGATCCCATTCCCGGCGCCTCGCGCGATGACCTGGTGGCGGGGATGATCCGCCACGGACACCGCCACGCCCGGGCCATCACCTCGGAAGAGGATCTGGAACGGCTGGTGCGCGAACAGGCCCAGCCGGGTGACATGGTGGTCTGCCTTGGTGCGGGCACGATCTCGGCCTGGGCCAACCGCCTGGCCGACCGCCTGACCGCCTGATCGACCCGCGGCCCGGCCCCGGCAGGGGCAGGGCGGCCTCTGGCGCCTTCGGCATGAGCGCCTTCCCGCTGCCCGGGGAACGGGGCGGCGACCTTCGCTTTCTGCAACAGCGTTTCCGCTGCCGCGCGACAGGAAAACTTTCTTGTCGATGCAGGGCTTTGCGGGTAAGCTATGGCCAAAGAGCAACAGGCCGCGAAAAAAGTGTTTCCGGGCCGTGGTGGACTGGATCCACTGGGCAAAGGCGCCAGGAACCCCTGGCTGGTCCCACCCGATGAAACCCCCGCGAAAAGCGCAAGGAGGCAGCCGATGAGCGAATCGATTCTTCTCGCCGCCCTTTGGGGTGTCGCGGCCAATGTCCTGGCCATGGTCCCCTCGCGGGATGACCATTGGAGCCGGGCCTATCTGCTGATTGCCCTGGGGATCCCGATCCTGGGTTTCGTCACCATGCAGCATGGCCCCTGGGCCGGGCTGGTCGTCCTTCTGGGCGGCATGTCGGTGCTGCGCTGGCCGGTCATCTACCTGACCCGCTGGGTGCGCTCGCGCCTGGACTAGCCGGGGCATGGTGGATCTGCTGCTGATCCTGGGGCTGCCCCTGATCATCGGGTTGATCGTGGCGGTCGCCTCTTTCCGCTGGGCCCTGGAGGATGAGCTGGGGTTGGCCTTTTCCCTGCCGGCCATCGGGCTGTTTACCGTGGTGCCCCTGATGCTGTTGCCCGCCCGGGCGCAGGTGCCTGGGATGAATGCGCCCATTCTGCCGGATCTCATCCACATGCTGGGCTGGGCGCTGCTGATCCTCGGCGGGGCCGGGGCACTTCTGGGCTGGCTGATCGCCGAGTTGCGCGGCTGAGGGCTCGGGGCGCCGCTTGTCCGGCTGGGCGGGCGCTGCTATCTGGGCCGAACCGGGCAGGGGGCGCTGCCCCCGCCGCCCTGTGGGCGACTCCCCCGGGATATTTGCAGGCAATGAGAAGAGGGGGATGCGCCCCATGGCCCGACCGGACGAGATCGAGATCAGGGGCACCCTGACCCGCGACAAGGACCTGTCGCGCCTAACCTGGCTGCGCGTCGGTGGCCCCGCCGACTGGCTGTTTCAGCCCGCGGACGAGGCGGACCTTTGTGCCTTCCTGGCGGCGCTGGACCCGGATGTGCCGGTCTTTCCCATGGGGGTGGGGTCGAACCTGATCGTGCGCGATGGCGGTCTTCGCGGGGTGGTGATCCGGCTGGGGCGCGGCTTCAACGGGCACCGGATCGCCGAGGGGCAGGTCATCGCGGGCGCGGCGGCGCCGGACAGCAACATCGCCCGCAAGGCGGCGGATGCGGGGCTGGATCTGACCTTTCTGCGCACCATCCCCGGGTCGATCGGTGGCGCGGTGCGGATGAACGCGGGCTGCTATGGCGCCTATGTGGCCGATGTGCTGCGCAGCGTCCGGGTGGTGACGCGGGCGGGCGAGGCGCGGGAGATGACGGCGGATGAGCTGGGGCTGGCCTATCGCCATGCGGATCTGCCCGCTGACTGGGTGGTGACCGAGGCCACCTTCGCGCCCCCCGCAGGCGACGCGCAGGCCCTGGCCGCGCGGATGGCCGAGCAGTTGGCGATGCGCGACGCGACCCAGCCGGTGAAGGACCGCTCGGCCGGTTCGACCTTCCGCAATCCGGGGGGCTTTTCCTCGACCGGGCGCGCCGATGACGTGCAGGACCTGAAAGCCTGGAAGCTGATCGACGAGGCGGGTTTGCGTGGCCACAGCCTTGGCGGGGCGCAGATGAGCGAGAAACATTCGAACTTCCTGATCAACACCGGCACGGCCACGGCGCGCGACCTGGAATCCCTGGGCGAGGAGGTGCGAAAAAGGGTTTTTCAAAACCGGGGAATAGAGCTACACTGGGAAATCATGCGGATAGGCGATGTCGCGCCGGGTCAGACCCCGGTCGAGGATGGCCTGGGCAGCGCCGCTACCACCGCAGAGAACGATTGATAACAGCGCCTTAAGGCGTGAGCAGCGACAGGCCGACAATACCCGCAGGGTGAAGGAGGCCCCCGGCGCAATTGGGCGCCGGACGGAACGATAAAGGGCCGCAAAGGTCCGGGATACTGAGGCAAATGGGTTCGTCGAGCAGGGCAAACCCGAAAGTGGCACTCCTGATGGGTGGCTCCTCTGCGGAACGCGAGGTGTCGCTGTCGTCGGGGCGTGAATGCGCCGCCGCTTTGCGGGATGAAGGGTTTGAGGTGGTCTGCGTGGATGCGGGGCCCGACCTTGCCGCGCGCCTGACCGAGATCGCCCCCGATGTGGTTTTCAACGCCCTGCATGGTCGCTGGGGCGAGGATGGCTGCGTCCAGGGGGTGCTGGAATGGCTGCGCATCCCCTACACCCATTCCGGCGTGCTGGCCTCGGCCCTGGCGATGGACAAGGAAAAGACCAAGGATGTCTATCGCGCCGCCGGTCTGCCGGTGGTCGACAGCCTGCTGGCCGACAAGGCCGCGATCCGTGCCGCCCATGTGATGGCACCGCCCTATGTGGTCAAACCCTATAACGAGGGCTCTTCCGTGGGCGTCTACATCGTCCCCGAAGGGGCCAATGCGCCCCCCGCCGTGGCCGAGGACATGCCCGATCTGCTGATGGTCGAGGCCTACGCCCCCGGGCGCGAGCTGACCGTGTCGGTGCTGGGCGAGGCGGCCCTGGGGGTGACCGAGATCCTGACCGACGGCTGGTACGACTACGAGGCGAAATACGCCCCCGGCGGATCGCGCCATGTCTGCCCGGCCCAGATTCCGCCCGAGATCGCCGAGGCCTGCCGTGCCCATGCCCTGCGCGCCCATCAGGTGCTGGGCTGTCGCGGGCTGTCGCGCACCGATTTCCGCTGGGATGATGCCAGGGGCCTGGAGGGGCTGGTGCTGCTGGAGACCAACACCCAGCCCGGCATGACGCCCACCTCGCTGTCGCCGGAACATGCCGCCGCCGCGGGTCTGTCCTTTGGCGCGCTGTGCCGCTGGCTGGTGGAGGACGCCTCATGCGAACGCTGAGCCGCCACCCGCGCCCCACCTCGGACCTGCGCGCGCCCGCCGCGCCGCGTCGGGCCCGCAGGGCCGCGCGCTCTGATCCCGCGCCCTCTCGCTGGGCCTACCGGATGCAGCGTTTCCTGCTGACCCCGGGCTACCGGCTGGCGCTGCGCATCGTGCTGCCCGCCGCGCTGTGCTTTGGCGCCATGCATCTTTACCTGGCCGACGAGGGGCGCCGCGATGCGGTCGTTTCAACCCTTTACGGCTGGAAGCACCAGTTCGAGACCATGCCGCAGTTCATGGTCCAGGTGATGGAAGTGACCGGCGCCTCGCCGGTGACCGAGGAAGACATCCGCGAAGTTGCCGAACTGGACCTGCCGCGCTCGTCCTTCGACATCGACCTGGCCGGGCTGAAGGCCTCGATCGAAAGCCTGCCCTCGGTGGCCGAGGTCGCGCTTCAGCTGCGCGATGGCGGCGAGCTGCGGGTGCAGGTGACCGAACGTTTGCCGGTGGCGATCTGGCGCGGGCCCGACGGGTTCGATCTGGTGGACAGCGATGGCGTGGTGACCGGCGCGGTGCATCAGCGCCTGACCCGGCCGGACCTGCCGCTGCTGGCCGGTGCGGGCCAGCCCGCCGCGATCCCCGAGGCGCTGGCGATCCTGGCCGCGGCCGAACCGATCCGGGGGCGCATTCGCGGCCTCGAACGGATCGGCGGGCGTCGCTGGGATGTGGTGCTGGATCGCGATCAGCGCATCCTGCTGCCCGAGAAGAAACCGGTGCAGGCCCTGGAACGGGTGCTGGCACTGGACGAGGCGCAGGAACTTTTGGCGCGCGACCTGGTGGCGGTGGACATGCGGCTGGCCAGCCGACCCACCCTGCGGCTGAGCGAGGGGGCGGTGACCGACTGGCGCCGCATCCAAAGCCTGGTGATGAGCGCGAACGCAGGCAATTGACGGCGACGACACAAGATCAATTCGGCAAGCAAGACCGACAGGAAGAGGCGACAGGCGACAGATGATGACGGAGCTCTATCAATCCCAGCGGGCCATGCGGAACATGCGCAAGGCGGCGATGCAGCGCGGTGTCGTGGCGGTCCTTGACGTGGGCACCTCGAAGATCGCCTGCCTGATCCTGCGCTTCGACGGCGCGGGTCGCGGTGCCCTGCCGATGGACGGCGTGGGCAGCCTGGCGGGGCAGGCGGGGTTCCGGGTGATCGGCGCCGCCACCACCCGTTCGCGCGGGGTGCGCTTCGGCGAGATCGACGCCATGCCGGAAACCGAACGCGCCATCCGCACCGCCCTGCAAGCGGCGCAGAAGATGGCCAAGGTGCGCGTGGACCACGTCATCGCCTGTTTCTCGGGCGCCGGTCCGCGCAGCTATGGCCTGGCCGGTGAGGTCGAGGTCGAGGGCGATCAGGTCACCGAACAGGACGTCAGCCGCGTTCTGGCCGCCTGCGATCTGCCCGACTACGGCGAGGGCCGCGAGGTGCTGCACGCCCAGCCGGTGAACTTCGCCCTGGATTTCCGCTCTGGCCTGTCGGACCCGCGTGGCCAGACCGGCAACACCCTGGCGACCGACATGCATATGCTGACCGTCGATGCGGCGGCGGTGCAGAACCTGGCCCATTGCGTCAAGCGCTGCGACCTGGAACTGGCGGGCATCGCGTCGTCGGCCTATGTCACCGGCATCTCCTCGCTGGTCGAGGACGAGCAGGAGCTGGGCGCGGCCTGTATCGACATGGGCGGCGGCACCACCTCGCTGTCGATCTTCATGAAGAAACACATGATTTATGCCGATGCGGTGCGCATGGGCGGCGAGCATGTGACCGGCGACATTTCCATGGCGCTGCAAATCCCCACGGCCAATGCCGAGCGGCTGAAGACCTTCTACGGCGGCGTCCACGCCACCGGCATGGATGATCGTGAGCGGATCGAGATCGGCGGCGAGACCGGCGATTACGAACACGACCGCCGCACCTGCACCCGGGCCGAGCTGATCGGGATCATGCGCCCCCGGGTCGAGGAGATCCTCGAAGAGGTGCGCCACTGTCTGGACGCGGCGGGCTTCGACAGCCTGCCCAACCAGCAGATCGTTCTGACCGGCGGCGCCAGCCAGATCCCCGGCCTGGACGGGTTGGCCTCGAAGATCCTGGGCCAGCAGGTGCGCTTGGGCCGCCCGCTGCGCGTGCATGGCCTGCCGCAGGCGGCGACCGGTCCGGGCTTTGCCTCGGCGGTCGGCATGTGCCTGTTCGCGGCGCATCCGCAGGACGAATGGTGGGACTTCGACCTGCCGCTGGATCGCTACCCGGCCCGGTCGCTGAAGCGCGCCGTTCGCTGGTTCCGCGAGAACTGGTAACCGCAATATAAAGTGCTTTCGGCGAAATGCCGCGAACGCTTGCGGTTCGCGGGGCAGATTTGGTGTTTTTCGCTGATTTTGGGGTGACGACGCCCCGGGAAAGCGTTAATGTTTTACGTGATAGGCAGAAAAAACCCCGCAAAGGGGCCAAGCAGGCGGAAAATTCTATGACACTGAACCTCAGCGTTCCCGGCATGGGAGAAGAGTTGAAGCCGCGTATCACCGTGTTCGGTGTGGGCGGGGCCGGCGGTAATGCCGTCAACAACATGATCGAGAAGGAGCTGGAAGGTGTCGACTTTGTCGTCGCGAACACCGACGCCCAGGCCCTTCAGCAAAGCCATGCTCAATCCCGCGTCCAGCTGGGCGTGAAGGTCACGGAAGGCCTTGGTGCTGGCGCCAAGCCCACCGTGGGTGCCGCCGCGGCGGAAGAGAGCATCGAGCAGATCGTCGATTACCTGGCGGGGGCACATATGTGCTTCATCACCGCCGGGATGGGCGGCGGCACCGGGACCGGCGCTGCCCCGATCATCGCTCAGGCCGCCCGCGAGCTGGGCGTGCTGACCGTGGGCGTGGTCACCAAGCCCTTCCAGTTCGAAGGCGTGAAGCGGATGCGCCAGGCCGAGGAGGGCGTCGAGCAGCTCCAGAAGGTCGTGGACACGCTGATCATCATTCCGAACCAGAACCTGTTCCGCCTGGCGAACGAGAAGACGACCTTCACCGAGGCCTTCTCGATGGCCGATGACGTGCTCTACCAGGGCGTCAAGGGCGTGACCGACCTGATGGTCCGTCCGGGCCTGATCAACCTCGACTTTGCCGACGTCCGCGCCGTGATGGACGAGATGGGCAAGGCGATGATGGGGACGGGCGAGGCCGAGGGCGAGACCCGCGCGCTGCAAGCCGCCGAGAAGGCGATTGCCAACCCGCTGCTGGACGAGATCAGCCTGAAAGGCGCCCGTGGCGTGCTGATCAACATCACCGGCGGCCACGACCTGACCCTGTTCGAACTGGACGAGGCGGCCAACCGCATCCGCGAGGAAGTGGACCAGGACGCCAACATCATCGTCGGCTCGACCCTGGACGAGTCGATGGAAGGCGCGATGCGCGTCTCCGTCGTCGCGACCGGCATCGACGCCTCGGACGTGCACCAGGACATCCCGGTGCCCCGTCGCCGCATGGCCGAGCCGCTGAAGCCCCAGGTGCAGATGGAAGAGCCGGCCCCCGCGCCGCAGCCCGAACCCGCACCGGCCCCGCAGATGCAGCCCGCCGCGCGTCAGCACGCCCAGATGGACGAGCGTTACGAGACCGCGCCGACCCTGTTCGACGATCTGGATGCGCCGCAGGGCGACATGATGGACGAGGTCGTGGACGACAGCCACATGGGCTATGAGCCGCAACCCGAAGCCTATGAGGCCCGCCCGGAACAGCGCACCAGCTATGCGCCGCAGCCGCAGGACGACCTGCCGCCGCCCGCCTACCAGCCGCGCCGTGCCGAAGCCGCGCCGATGGCCCATGCGGTGGACGAGCACAGCCAGCGTGAGCAATACGTGGCCCCCACGCCGCGCCGCGCCGGTCAGCCCTCGCCCGAGACCATGGCCCGCCTTCAGGCTGCCGTGTCCAAGGTGCCGCGTGGCGAGGCCGCCCGTGCCCCGCAACAGCCGCAGCAGCCGCCCGCGCCCCGCGCCGTGCCGCAGCAGCAGGCCCCGCGCGAGATGCCG
The DNA here is from genome assembly GCF_050897975.1 of Pseudooceanicola aquaeponti. Lineage (NCBI taxonomy): Bacteria > Pseudomonadati > Pseudomonadota > Alphaproteobacteria > Rhodobacterales > Paracoccaceae > Pseudooceanicola > Pseudooceanicola aquaeponti. The sequence goes on along the minus strand of NZ_JBPAXY010000005.1, from coordinate 468,009 downwards.
CAGCGCGCCGAGTTCGGCGCCGAGGCAGGCCCGGAACGCTCGCGGTCGCGCATCAACTCGCTGATCAACCGGATGACCGGCCACGGCGAAAGCGCCCATGGTGCCGCGCCGCAACAGCGCAGCCAGCCCGCCATGCAGGCGCCGCAACAGCGGGTCGAGCCGAAGGCCGCCCCGGCCCCCCGTCGCGCTGTCCAGCCCGAGGCGGACCCGGATCAGGAACGGATCGAAATTCCGGCCTTCCTGCGCCGTCAGGCCAACTGATCGCGGATCGGCAGGGCGGATTTCGCTGCACTGCCGCAAGGTCACTATCACTACGGAGAAGCCGCCCTTGGGCGGCTTTTCTGCTTTTTTATCAGTTGTTTGTTCTGGCGCCGTCCTGGCTCGGCGAAATGTTACAGCGCATGTTTCAATCCGTTGCAAAGAGTGAGTTGAGCCTTTTTTCCACAGCCCGTACCTAATGAGCAGTTAACGGCCGGGACAGGTCGTATCGGACACCTGGGGTGAGCAACGTGCAACAGACGATCAAAGCGCCGGTCAGTTTCAGCGGTCAGGGCCTGCATTCCGGTGCCCCCGCGACGCTGACCATCCGCCCGGCCAAGGCTGGCTACGGCATCTGGTTCCGGCGCTCGGACCTGACCGAGGAAGAGGGGATGATCCCCGCCCGCTGGAACGCGGTCGAGCGCACCGCGCTGTGCACCCGTCTGGTCAATGCCTCGGGCGCCAGCGTCTCGACCGTGGAACACGTCATGGCGGCCATCGCGGGCTGCGGCATCTCCAACGCCCTGGTTGAAATCGACGGCCCCGAAGTGCCGATCCTCGACGGTTCCGCCGCGCCCTTCGTACGCGGGATCCTGTGGCGCGGGCTGGCCACCCAGGCGGCGCCGCTGCGTGCCATCGAGGTGCTGCGCCCGGTCGAGGTGCAGAACGGCCCGGCCATCGCCCGGCTGCTGCCCGCCGCCCAGCTCGAGATCGCCTTCCATATCGACTTTCCCGACGCCGCCATCGGCGTGCAGGACCGCCAGCTGGTGGTCAAGAACGGCGCCTTCGTGCGCGAGCTGTCCGACAGCCGCACCTTCTGCCGCCAGTCCGACGTCGAGATGATGCAGGCCAATGGCCTGGCCCTGGGCGGCACCCTGGACAATGCGGTGGTGGTCGACGGCGACGCGGTGCTGTCGCCCTCGGGCCTGCGCCACGCGGACGAGCCGGTGCGCCACAAGATGCTGGACGCCTTCGGCGACCTGGCCCTGGCGGGCGCGCCGATTCTGGGCCGCTATGAGGGCATCCGCGCCGGTCACGCCCTGACCAACACGCTGCTGCGCGCCCTTTTCGCCGATCAGGCCAACTACCGCCTGCGCTCTTGCACGGCGGAAGATGCCGCACGCCTGCCGGGCGCGGGTGTCACCCCGGCGGAAATTCCTGCCGTCGCCTGACCGCGCGGCTGCGTCAGCGTCCCCGAACCCCCGAATTTGCCGCCCCTCTGGCGGTCTGCCGCCGCTCCGTCCCGGGGCGGCGTCGCGCATTTCGGACGCGCCGCGCGGCTTTGCCCGCCTCGGGGGCGTAAAGGCGTTTTGCACCGGAATTTTCTGTGCTAGGACCGATCTGCGGCCGCCCGTCCGGGGGGCCCGACGAAGATGACGCTGAAGGGGTTTGCAGGCATGAACGGCAGCGGTTTCCGAACAAAGCTGGCAGGAGGCGTTCTGCTCTTGGGTGCTCTGGCATCCTGTGGTGGGGGTTCCGGTGTCGCGGACCAGCGCGTGCCGATGGAAACCTACACGGCCGAGCAGATCTTCGAGCGTGGCGAATACGAGGTCGAGGAAGGCGCCTATGAGGATGCCGCCGAGTATTTCTCGGAGATCGAACGCCTCTATCCCTATTCCGAATGGGCGCAGCGTTCGCTGATCATGCAGGCCTTCGCCCAGCATTCCGCCCGCAACTACGACGAAAGCCGCGCCGCCGCGCAGCGCTACGTCGACTTCTACCCGCGATCCGAGGATGCGCCCTATGCGCAGTATCTTCTCGCGCTCAGCTATTACGACCAGATCGACGAAGTGGGCCGCGACCAGGGCCTGACCTTCCAGGCGCTGCAGGCGCTGCGTCAGGTCATCGAACGTTACCCCGACAGCGAATATGCCAAGTCGGCGATCCTGAAGTTCGAACTGGCCTTCGACCACCTGGCCGCCAAGGAGATGGAGGTGGGCCGCTACTACCTGAAGCGCGACCATTTCGGCGCCGCCATCAACCGCTTCCGCGTCGTGGTCGAGGAATTCGAGACCACCTCGCATACGCCCGAGGCGCTGTATCGCCTGGTCGAGGCCTATCTGTCGCTGGGTCTGACCGACGAGGCGCAGACCGCCGGGGCGATTCTGGGCTACAACTTCCGTTCGACCGACTGGTACGAAGACGCCTACGCCCTGCTGACCAAGCGCGGGCTTGAGGCCAAGTCGCGCGGCAACAGCTGGCTGGCGCGGATCTACCGCCAGACGGTGAAGGGCGACTGGATCTGATGCAGAGCCCGGCGCCTGTCCAAGACCGCTTCGCCTCCTTCGGCGCGACCCGCCGCGGGGGCGTTACGGCCCCCCGCTGAGGGAGGCGCCGATGCTGCGCGGTCTCGACATTCGCGACATGCTGATCATCGACCGGCTGGAACTCGACTTCCAGCCGGGCCTCAACGTGCTGACCGGCGAGACCGGGGCGGGCAAGTCTATCCTGCTCGATTCGCTGGGCTTCGTGCTGGGCTGGCGCGGCCGCGCCGATCTGGTCCGCGAAGGGTCCGAGCAGGGCGAGGTCAGCGCCTGGTTCGAACTGGCCCCCGACCATCCCGCCCAGGCGGTGCTGGACGAGGCGGGCCTGCCCGGGGGCGAGGAACTGGTGCTGCGCCGGGTCAATACCCGCGACGGGCGCAAGACCGCCTGGGTCAACGACCGCCGCGTCTCGGGGCAGGTGCTGCGGGCGCTGTCGGAAACCCTGGTGGAACTGCACGGCCAGCATGATGACCGGGGCCTGCTGAACCCGCGCGGCCATCGCGCCATCCTGGACACTTTCGCGGGGACCGAAGCCTTGCGGGCCGAGCTGCGCGAGGCCTGGCGCGCGCGCTCTGCCGCCCAGAAAAAGCTGGAGGCGGCCCGCGCCGCCCTGGCCGCCGCCGCCGCCGAGGAAGACTATCTGCGTCACGCGGTGGCCGAACTGGACAAGCTGGCGCCCGAGCCGGGCGAAGAGGCCGAGCTGGACGCCCGCCGCCGCCTGATGCAAAGCGCCGAGAAGCTGCGCGGCGATGTGGCCCGGGCCCATCAGGCCCTGGGCCAGGACGGCGCCGAGGGGCCGATGACCGACGCCCTGCGCTGGCTGGAAGGCGCTGCCGAGGGGCTGGAGGGCCAGCTGGACGAGCCCCTGGCCGCCCTGACCCGCGCCCTGGCCGAGCTGGACGAGGCTGCAGACGGCGTCGTGCGCTGCCTGGAGGCGCTGGAGTTCGACCCGCTGGAGCTGGAAAGCACCGAAGAGCGCCTGTTTGCCATCCGCGCCCAGGCCCGCAAACATGACGTGGCCCCCGACGAACTGGCCGCCCTGGCCGATGATCTGCGCGCCCGGCTGGATGCGATCGACAATGGCGCGGGCCAGATCTCGGGGCTGGAGGCCACGCTGCGCGCCGCCGATGCCACCTATGCCGATCTGGCCGCCCGCCTGACCGAGGCCCGCCGAGCCGCCGCCAGCCGCCTGGACAGCGCCGTCGAGGCCGAGCTGGCGCCGCTGAAGATGGAGCGCGCCCGTTTCGTCACCCAGATCGACCCCGCCGAACCCGGCCCCGATGGCCGTGACGAGGTCTTCTTTACCGTCGCCACCAACCCCGGCGCCCCCTCGGGGCCCTTGGCCAAGATCGCCTCGGGCGGCGAGCTGTCGCGCTTTCTGCTGGCGCTGAAGGTCTGCCTGTCCGGGGACGACAGCAATATCACCATGATCTTCGACGAGATCGACCGCGGTGTCGGCGGGGCCACCGCCGATGCGGTCGGGCGCCGCCTGGCGCGGCTGGCCGAGGGCGGCCAGGTTCTGGTGGTCACCCATTCGCCCCAGGTCGCCGCGCGCGGCGCGCATCACTGGCAGGTGGCGAAACGGGTCGAGGGGGATGTCACCCTGTCGACCGTGGCGCCCCTGGATGCCGAGGCGCGGGTGGATGAACTGGCGCGGATGATTTCGGGCGATGCGGTCACCGCCGAGGCCCGCGCCGCCGCCCGCCGTCTGATCGCCGCCGAATAGGCCCCCGGGCGCCCGTAGCCTGCCAGACGCCATCGGCCCTGCCAGGCTGAGCTTCACGGTTGAGAAGCGCGGCTTTCTGCCCCGCCGTCACCGATCCGTGCCGCGCCGCACACTTTGGGGGGGCGTGCGCGCGACACGGAGGCTACTGACACCACAACCACTGGTTACGCCTGTCCAGAGAAGCAGGTTCTTTCCCCGGGGTCATACCCCAGTTGGGGGACGCGCCGGGCGCGGGCAGGGGGCGGGCGTCGCGGCCCTGGGCGGTCAGCTCTGGCCGCCCGCCGCGTCAGGACCGGGCGGCGGGGCAGGGGGCGTGGCGTGGCGCGCGGCCAGGGCCAGCAGGCGGGGCGTCTCTTGCAGATGCAGCAGTTCCCCCGCCTGATCGAAGCGCTGGTAGTCGATCCAGGGAAAGGCCCGCTCTATCGCCAGGGCCTCGGCGGGATCGGCGCGCAGGCTTTGCGCCCCCGACAGCAGATGCACCGGCGCCCCGCCCTCCAGCGCCGCCAGATCGGGGCGCAGGTCGTGCCGGGTGCTGGCGATCAGCCCGTCATGGACGGCTTTGAGCAGCGCGCCATCGGCGCCGATCAGGATCTCGCGGGCGGCGGCCTGGACGCATTGGAAATCCAGGCTGGCAGCCGTGGTGCGATCGGCCTCGGATCCGGCATAAAGCTTGCGGTGAAACCCGCTTGGCCCCAGGCGGCGGGCCATGGCGTTGGACAGGCTCAGCATGTAGGGCACCAGGTCGGGCAGGTCGCGGGCGGTGCCCAGCAGGAAGCGGTGCCAGCGCCCCATCCGGGCCAGATCGGCGCGCCCCGGGCAGAGCGGCGGCGGCGCGACGGCGATCAGCGCCGTGAGCCGCGCCGGGGCGTGGCGCAGCAGGGCGGCGCCCAGGGCCAGCTCGTCCGAAAGGGCGATGACCGGCGCGCGGGGAATTTCCAGCCGGTCCAGCAGGGCCAGGATATCGGCGCAATCCGCCTCAAGGCGCGGCCCGCCCTCGGGGGGGGGTCCGAGGCGCCATAGCCCGCCCGGATCGGCACCAGCAGGCGCAGGTCCAGGCGCTGCGCCGCCGCCTCGTGCCGGGCGGGCAGGCGGCACACCCCCTGCGGGCCATGCAGCCACAGCACCGGGCGCCCCTCGGGCGCGCCCAGCTCCAGATATTCGACCTGCCGTCCGCCGGGCCGGGCCAGCCGGGCAAAGGGGCGCAAGGGCAAAAGCCCGCCACCATGGCTGAAGCGCACCATGCCCCCAGAGCGCCGCCCCCGGCCCGGCGGGGCCGGAAGAGGCCTGTCGGGATCCGGGGCGGCAGCCTGCCTCTGGCGGTCGGGGGCCATGGCCGCCAGGGCCGCGCCCTTCGCGTCGCCCAGGCCGTCTTCGGGGGTGCTGGACCGAAGGGCAGAGCCGCTTCCGGCTGCGGCCACCTGGGCCTGTTCGACGGCCAGGCGGTGCCGCCCGTCCTGGATCCGGGCAGCGGCCAACTCTGCCGGGCTGCGCACCACCCAGTGGTCCGGGCCGGGGGGGCGGCTCTCTTCCAGCGTGGGCAGGGGGCCCAGCGACAGCACCAGGCGCAGCAGTTCCGCCTGGCTGCGGGTTTCGGTCTTGGCCATCAGCGCCTTGATCTGTGCCCGCACCGTTTCCACCGATCGGCCCCGGGCCCCGGCGATGTCGCGCAGGCTACGCGCCTCGGACAGGCCGCGCAGGATCTCGGTTTCAGCCCGGGTCAGGCCGAAGGCGGCGCGCAGCAGGGCGTTCAGCCCCGCCGGCCAGTCCAGCAGCGAGGTGGCCACCAGGGCGAAGGGCGGCCCGTCCGGGGGCCTGTGGCGGGCCAGCTGAGCCAGCAGCAGCTGCCCGCCCGACGCCAGCCGCAGGCGCAGCAGGTCGAGTGCCTCGGAACCGGGCGGTGTGGCCCCTTCGGCGGGGCGCCTGCCGGAGGGCGCCGTCGCCGGGCCCCGGGCGGTGGCGGCCAGTTCGGGGGCGTCGCGATGCGGGGCCAGCAGGCGGCGCAACCGATCCTCCAGAAGGGCCAGATGCGCCCGCTCCAGCGGCAGGCGGGTCAGCGGATCGCCCGGGCGCACCTCCAGCAGGGCGGTGGCCGCCGCCGTCACCCCGCTCAGCCCCAGGTCGCTGTCGACCGTGAAGGCCGCGCGGCGCGCCAGCTGGCGCAACAGTGCCTCTTCGGGGGGCAGGATCGGGGCGGCGGCGCTTTGGTTCAGCAGGCGGATCACCCGTTGCAGATGCGGGCCAAGGGCCGCCGCCAGCGCCTGCGCCTGCTCGGCGCCCTCTGCCGCTGTCTCCGGCGGGGCATCGGCCAGGCCGCCCTCTGCCCCGCGCAGGGCCCGCAGCGGGCGCAGCAGCCGGTCCCAATCGTCCAGGAAATCCTCCAGGTGGCGCGGGTCCAGGGCCACGTCGTAAAGCCGTCCGATCACCCGGTCATAGAGCGGCGCCGCACCGGGCGCGCCCGCCCAGGCCGCCTGTGCCGTCGGCTTTCCCCCGGATACGGCCGGGCTGCGCCCGGGGCGCTTGTGCATCGGTCTTCATCTCCCCTGTGGCTGGCCCCCTGGCCATGCCCTTGCCCCCGGGCCGTCGCGGCGCCTGGGCGGCCTGTCCGCCATGCCCAGGCCCCGAGACGCGCGCCTCTGTCGGGGGTCGGGGGATGAAAGCGCAGGCCCGGGGCCGCGATCAACCGGGGCAATGGTCGTAGGTGGGGGCGCGGGCACGGCAGGGCTGCGCGGCCCCTTTTCCGCGCCAGGCCTTTGTCCTAGAAGGGAAAGGTGCCCCGTGTCGGACCAGTCGGCGGGCGGGGCCGCGACCGCGCCGCGCGCGGTCGGGCCGAGGGCAGCGAAGAGGCGGACGAGGCATGAGCGGGCGCGACGCAGGGTGGATGACCGGGGCACTGGCCACGCTTTTTTCCCAGCTGCGCGCCTATTGGGCCATCCTGCGCACCCGGGGCCCGAACCAGTTGCAGTTCTGGCTGATCGCCCTGGCCATCGGCGTGGCCGCCGGGGGCGTGGCCCTGGCCTTTCGCCGGGGCATCGCGCTGTTGCAAAAGATCTCTTACGGGGCCGAGGACGTGCACCGGCTGCACTCCCTGGCGGGCGGGCTGCCCTGGTACGTGGTGCTGGTGGTGCCGATCATCGGCGGGCTGATCGCGGGGATCCTTTTGCATGTCTTCACCCCCGATGGCCGCGTGCGTTCGGTCGCCGATGTGGTCGAGGGGGCGGCGCTGAACAATGGCCGGGTCGAGGGGCGCGCCGGGCTGGGCTCGGCCCTGGCCTCGCTGGTGACCCTGGGCACGGGCGGCTCTTCGGGGCGCGAAGGGCCGGTGGTGCACCTGGTCGCGGTGATGTCCAGCTGGGTGCTGAACCGGCTGAAGGCCGACGGGATCATGGGCCGCGACCTCTTGGGCTGCGCGGTGGCCGCCGCCGTCTCGGCCTCGTTCAACGCGCCCATTGCCGGGGCGCTTTTCGCGCTGGAGGTGGTGCTGCGCCACTTCGCCATCCATGCCTTCGCCCCCATCACCGTGGCGGCGGTGGCGGGCGCGGTGATCTCGCGGCTGCAGTTCGGGGAAACGGCAGAGTTTGTCCTGCCCGGTGCCTCGATCCTGGAATTCTACGAGGAACTGCCCGCCTTCCTGCTGCTCGGGGCGGTCTGCGGTGTGGTGGCGGGCCTCTTCATGCGGGCGATCTTCCTGTCCGAGGATGTGGCGAACCGGATCCAGGCGCGCATCCGCATCCCGCGGTTCCTGCGGCCGGCGGTGGCCGGGGCCCTGCTGGGGATCATGGCGATCTGGTTCCCGCATATCATCGGCGTGGGCTACGAGACGACGCTGCGCGCCCTTTCGGGCGAGCTGCTGCTGCAACAGGCGATCCTCTTTGCGCTGATCAAGGCGCTGGCCACGGCCATCACCATGGGCGGGCGCATGGGCGGCGGGGTATTCTCGCCCTCGATGATGCTGGGCGCGCTGACCGGCCTGGCCTTCGGGTTCATCGCCACGGGCCTCTTCCCCGACCAGTCGGGCAGCCCCTCGCTCTACGCCCTGGCGGGGCTGGGCGGCGTGGCGGCGGCGGTGCTGGGCGCGCCGATCTCGACCACGCTGATCGTCTTCGAGCTGACCGGCAACTGGACCACCGCCCTGGCGGTGATGGTGACGGTGTCGATCTCGACCGCCATCGGCTCGAAACTGGTCAAACGCTCGTTCTTCCTGACCCAGCTGGAACGGCGCGACATCCACCTGGCGGCGGGGCCGCAGGAATACCTGCTGGCCATGTTCCGGGTGCGCGACGTGATGCGCCCCTGCGGCGCCGACCGCGCGGCGGCCGAGGCGACCTGCTGGGAGATGGTGGAAAAGGGCCTCTACCTGGACGCCAGCGTGACGCTGGAGGCGGCCTTCCCGGTTTTCGAGCGCACCCTGGAGCCCTATCTTCCGGTGATCTCGCCCCCCCAGCCGGGCAAGCCGCCCGAGCTTCTGGGGGCGCTTTTCCATGTGGATGCGCTGCGTACCTACAACCGCGCCCTGGCCGCCACCGCGCGCGAGGAACACAGCTAGCCGCTCCGCGCGTCCTGGCTGCGCGCGTCGCTGACCTCGGCGCCAAGAGCCTCCCAGGCCCGCGCCCGGGCCAGACCCGGGGCGCCTCGCCCCTCTCTTCTCATTGCCAAGAATATCCCGGGGGCTAAGCGGCGTCTTGGAAATCGCCCGGTGGATGATTTCAGCCGCGAAGGAGCCCGCCAGGCCTCAAGGGGGGGCAGAGCCCCCCTTTGTCCTTCCATGCGTCGCCATCCGGCGACGGGGGGCAGTGCCCCCCCCCTCAGATCTGCTCGATGGTCACGAAATCGGTCGCGTAAAAGGCGATATGCCCGCCGATCTCTTCCGCCCCCGGCAGCGGCGCCTCATAGGACCAGGCGGCGTTTTCCAGGGTCTGGCTCTTGGTGACGATGGAGAAATAGCGCGCATCGCCCTTCTTCGGGCAATGGCTGGCGTGGTCGCTGCTGTCCAGAAAGGCCATCGCGATATCCTCGCGCGGGAAATAGATGATGTCGGGGTAGCCCGGCTCGCTGAGGCTCAGCGCGTTGCGGCTTTCGGCCAGCACCGCGCCACCGGCGCGGACCGACCACAGGCCATCGGCCTTGCGGATCGTGATATCACTCATGTCTGTCCCTCTTTTCCCCTGCTTCCCTGACGCGCGCCTGTAACATCCGCGTGTCAAAGCCCCCATTGCGGGCCCGAAGTCAGAGTGTCTCCGTTGCCCGATCCAACCATACTGCGGCGGCTTCGTCCAGAAGTGGACGAATGCGGGCGCGGACCTCGGCGTGATAGGCGTCGATCCAGGCGCGTTCTTCGGCGCTCAGACGGTCGGTCAGGATCAGCCGGCGCTCGATCGGCACCCAGGTCAGTGTCTCGAAGCTCAGCATGTCGCGCGGGTCCGCCCCGGGCAGGGCCGGGGCCTCTTCCACCACGATCAGGTTCTCGATGCGGATGCCGAACGCCCCCTCGCGGTAATAGCCCGGCTCGTTCGACAGGATCATCCCAGGCTGCAAGGGCACGTCCGAGACCCGGCTCAGGCGCTGCGGCCCCTCGTGAACGCAGAGATAGGCGCCCACACCGTGGCCGGTGCCATGGTCGTAATCCTGCCCGGCCAGCCACAGCGGATAGCGCGCCAGGGCGTCCAGATGGCTGCCCGCCAAGCCGCGCGGAAAGCGCAGGCGCGAGATGGCGATCATGCCCTGCAAGACCCGGGTATAGGCCTCTTTCTCGGCCTGGCCGGTATCGGCGCCCACCAGAAGGGTGCGGGTGATGTCGGTGGTCCCGTCCAGGTACTGGCCGCCACTGTCCAGCACCACCAGCTGCCCGGGCGCCAGGGTCCGGTTGCTGTCATGGGTGACGCGGTAATGGGGCAGGGCGCCATTGGGTCCGGCGCCTGCGATGGTGTCGAAACTGATCTCCATCAGCTCGCCGGTCTCGCGGCGGAAGATCTCCAGCCGGGTGACCAGGTCGATCTCGGTCAGGCTCTGCTGCGGGGCGGCCTCGAACCAGGCCAGGAAGCGGCACATGGCGGCGGCGTCGCGGATATGGGCGGCGCGTGTGCCCGCCAGTTCGGCCGGGGTCTTGCAGGCCTTGGGCAGGATGCAGGGATCGCTGTCCCAGTGAATTTCCAGCCCCGCCAGCCGCTCTTCCACCCAGACCGGGCAACTGCCCGGATCCAGCCGCACCGGCCGGGTCAGCCGCCCCGCCAGATGCTCCAGCGTGGGGCCAAAGCTTTCGGGCCCTTCGATGTTCACATCCGGGCCCAGATGATCCAGCAGCGCCTCGTCGCATTTCTCGTCCTCGGCAAAGAGGGCGACCTGGCCGTCGGCGAAAAGCAGGGCGAAGGCATGGGGCACCGGGTTGCGGGCAATGTCGCCGCCGCGGATGTTCAACAGCCAGGCGATGCTGTCGGGCAGGGTCAGCACCACCATGGCCTCGCCCGCCGCCTCCAGCTCGGCGCCCAGACGGCGGCATTTGCTTTCCAGGCTCTCGCCCGAGAACTCCAGCGGCTGCGGCACGATGGGCGCCATGGGCGGCTCGGGCTGATCGGCCCAGACGGCATCCAGCGGGTTCTCGGCGACCGCGCGCAGGGTGATCCCCGATCCCGCCAGGGCCGCGCTCATGCGGTCGATCTCGCCCCGGGAATGCAGCCAGGGGTCAAAGCCCAGCACGCCGCCCTCGGGCAGCACCCGCCGCGCCCAGGCCGCGATCGAGGTTTCGGGCCAGGCCACCACCTCGAAATCCTCGGCCACCTGGGCGCGCGCCTGCACCCGGTAGCGGCCATCGACGAAGACCCCGGCGCGACTGGCGGTCACCAGGCAGAACCCGGCAGAGCCGGTAAAGCCGGTCAGCCAGGCCAGCCGCTCGTCCCGGGGCGCCACATATTCGCCCTGATGGGCATCGGCGCGCGGCACCAGAAAGGCGTCAAGGCCCTGCGCCTCCATGGCCTGACGCAGATCGCCCAGGCGCGGCGGCCCCTGTTCGGGCGAGGACGGGGTTTCAAAGGTCTGGAACATCTTGATCCCTCGGGGTCTTTCCTGTCGCGGCCACTCTAGGCGCCCCGGTCCCGGGGGGCGAGGCGAAAACGCCTCCCCTCCGGCGCAGGGCGCCGCCCGACGCTCCGGGCAGAGCCGCGCCGCCGGGCGCCTCCCCCCTTTGTCTATTTGTTGGCCAAAAATATCCCGGGGGGAATTGAGCCGCAGGCGAAAGGGGGGCAGATCCCCCCCTTGTCCTTCCATTTGTCGCCATCCGGCGACAGGGGGGCAGAGCCCCCCTCCTCCCTCTGCGTGTCGCCATCCGGCGACGGGGGGGGCAGCGCCCCCTCTCATCACCCAGCCTCAGCCCGCCTTGCGGATCCCCGCAAAGCGGGCCCGGGCGCGCGGGTCGTTGTCGAAAAGGCTTGCCAGCTGTTCGGTCATGGCGCCCGCCAGCTGGTCCACATCGGTGATGGTCACCGCGCGCTGGTAATAGCGGGTCACGTCGTGGCCAATGCCGATGGCGATCAGCTCGACCGCCTTCTTCTTCTCGATCATGGCGATCACGTCGCGCAGGTGCTTTTCCAGGAAGTTGGCGGGGTTCACCGACAGGGTCGAATCGTCCACCGGCGCCCCGTCCGAGATGACCATCAGGATGCGCCGCGCCTCGCGGCGGCCCACCATGCGCCGGTGCGCCCATTCCAGGGCCTCACCGTCGATATTCTCTTTCAGAAGGCCTTCCTTCATCATCAACCCGAGGTTCTCGCGGGACCGCCGCCAGGGCGCATCGGCCTGTTTGTAGATGATGTGGCGCAGGTCGTTCAGGCGGCCGGGCTGCTGCGGGCGGCCATCGGCCAGCCATTTCTCGCGGCTTTGCCCGCCCTTCCAGGCGCGGGTGGTAAAGCCCAGGATCTCGACCTTGACCGAGCAGCGCTCCAGCGTGCGGGCCAGAACATCGGCACAGATCGCCGCGATCGAGATCGGGCGGCCCCGCATCGAGCCGGAGTTGTCCAGCAGCAGCGTCACCACGGTGTCGCGGAATTCCATGTCCTTCTCGACCTTGAACGACAGCGGCGTTGTGGGGTTGGCCACCACGCGCGCCAGGCGCCCGGCGTCCAGCACGCCCTCTTCCTTGTCGAATTCCCAGGACCGGTTCTGCTGCGCCTGAAGGCGGCGTTGCAGCTTGTTGGCCAGGCGGCCCACGGCACCTTTCAGCGGGTCCAGCTGCTGATCGAGATAGGCGCGCAGGCGTTCCAGCTCGGCCGGGTCGGCCAGATCCTGGGCCAGGACTTCCTCGTCATAGGCGTCTGTATAGACGGTGTAATTCGGGTCGGCATCGCTGACCGGCGCAGGCGCGGGGGGCTCTTGCGGGGCCTCGCCCTCGGGCATCTCGGCCTCTTCGCCCGCTTCCTGGTCGGCCATGTCATCGGCGCTGACCTCGGCCTCGGACTGGTCCTGCTGTTCTTCCTGGCTTTGCTCGGGGCTGGCCTCGGGCTGGTCCTCGCTGTCGTCCTGGCCGGTCGAGTCGGGATCCTGCTCCTCTTCGTCGGGCGCCTCCTCGGCGTCGTCCATCGCCTCGTCGTCCTCGCCGTCCGGGTCATCGCCCAGCTGGTCGCCATAGCCCAGATCGTCGATCAGCTGGCGGGCGAAGCGGGCGAAGGCGGCGGGGTCCGAGAGGCGCTCTTGCAGATCCTCAAGGGTGGTGCCGCAGCGCTCTTCCATGAAGGGGCGCCACAGGTCCATGACGTTCTGGGCGCCGGCGGGCATCGGGCGGCCGGTGGCCAGGTGGCGGATCAGGTATCCGGCGGCGGCGGGCAGCGGCGCCTGGCCGCGCTCCTTGATGCCGTCATAGCCCAGGCGCCGGGCGTCGGCGCCGATCTTGTGGTCGATATTGCCCGCGGTGCCGGGCATGTCGCGGGCGCCCATGGCCTCGCAGCGGGCGGTTTCCATCGCCTCGAACAGCTCGCGCGCCATCTGGCCCTCGGGCTGGTATTTCCCGTGGGTGGCGGCGTCGTGATAGCGGTGATGCAGGGCCAGCGCATCGGCGGTGCCGCGCGCCAGCAGCACCTCGTCCTTGGACATGCGGCGCGAGACCTGGGGCAGGCGCATCTGGTCGGCCGACAGGCCCGAAGGGTCGACGCTGTACTGCACGTTCAGATCGGCATCGTCGGCCATGACCTTGGTGGCCTCGGCCAGGGCCTTCTTGAACGGATCGGCGGGGTTGTCGCTGGGCTTGCTCATGGGGAAGATAAAGCATTCCGCCGAAGCCGTCGCAAGCGCGAAGCGACGCGGGCGCGGTGCAAGAGGACGCAGGCGGCGGCGCGGCGCCCCGTCGGGGTCGGCCCGGGGCCGAAAGGGGGGCGGGCGCTTGCCCATGGGTCAGGGAATTGACCGATGCGCCGCGCTTTCGCATCATGGGGCGGGCCAAAGGGCCGCTGCGGCGGTGCCAGGGACTGGCCACGGGAGGGGTGGGGAACATGCTGGAAACCGCATTGGTAGAGGACGGCACGGGCGCGCCCCTGCTGACCGGCGAACGCACCTTCTCCGCCGACTGGCGCGATGTCGACAGCTTTTGCTGCGAGACCTACATGCGGATGCAGATCCGCCCCGTCGATCCGCGCAGCCGCCCCGACGCAATCCTGCGCCGGGTGCAGATCGGCCAGATCACCTTCAGCCGCTTCCGCTTTGGCGTGCCCACCCGGACCGAAGAGTTCGACCCCGCCTCGGGGAATATCATCGTGGTCAACACCCTGCGCGGCCGGGTCCGCCACCCGCTGGGCGGCGACAGCCAGGTCGAGACGCGGCCCGGCGAAAGCTATGTGGTCGATTGCAGCCGCACCGACTACTGGAACGAGGCCGACGGCCAGGATCTGCAATTCAACCTGACCATCCCGCACCGCCTGATGGAGGCCGCCGCCGAACGCTGGTACGGCTTCGTCCCCGACGACCGGCTGTGGACCCGGCGCCTGGTTTTCGGTGGGGCGCAATCGGCCTGGCTGGCGCTGCTGGACTATGCCACCCGCTCGCTGGATGCGCGCCACGACGCCGTCAGCTCGCCCCGGATCGCGGCCCAGATCGAAGAGACGCTGACCATCGAACTGCTGCAAAGCTGGGCCCGGGGCGCCGGGCTGGACCTGGAAACCGGCGCGCGCGGCGCCGCGCCGCGCTATGTGCGCGAGGCCGAGCGGCTGATGCAGGAGCAGGCGGCCCAGGCGCCGACGATCACCGAGATCGCGGCCCAGTTGGGCATCAGCACCCGCAGCCTGTCTTCGGGCTTTCGCGAGTTTCGCGGCATCACCCCGCACAGCTATCTGACCGCCCTGCGCCTGGACGCCCTGCGCGCGGCGCTGGAGGGGGCCGCCCCGGGGCAAAGCGTGACCGCCATCGCGGGCGCCCAGGGCTATATCAACCTGGGCGCCATGACCCGCGCCTATCGCGCCCGTTTCGGTGAAACCCCGGGCCAGACCCTGCACCGCACCCCGCGCGGCTGAGGCGCGCGCGGGGCCCGCCGGGGTCCACCTCTCTTTGCTTCCCGAATGGATCCCGGATTTCCGATCTCGACCCCCTGGGCCGGGGCCGGTCGCTGGTGCCTGGCCGCGCCGCCTTCATAGACTGTTGCATACCATCCGCCGCCTCGCGCCCGCAGCCGGGCCCCGGCGGGATGGTCTTTGCAATACCCAAGAGGAGGACCGACCGATGAAGGCGCTCGTATACCAAGGCCCCGGTCAGAAGGACTGGATCGAGAAGGACAAGCCTGCGATCCTGGCCCCGACCGATGTGATCGTGAAGGTGACCAAGACCACGATCTGCGGCACCGATCTGCATATCCTGAAGGGCGATGTGCCCAGCGTCGAGGCGGGTCGCACCCTGGGCCATGAAGGGGTGGGCATCGTCGAGGAAACCGGCTCTGCCGTGGCCAATTTCAAACCCGGCGACGCGGTGCTGATCTCCTGCATCACCTCTTGCGGCAAATGCGCCAACTGCAAGCGCAGCCTTTATGCCCATTGCGAGGATGGCGGCTGGGTTCTGGGCAATACGATCGACGGCACCCAGGCGGAATATGTGCGCATCCCCCATGGCGACAACTCGCTGTATCCGATCCCCGAGGGCGCCGATGAAGAGGCGCTGGTGATGCTGTCGGACATCATGCCGACCGGCTTTGAGATCGGGGTGCAATATGGCTCCGTCAAACCCGGCGACACGATCGCCATCGTGGGCGCGGGCCCCGTGGGGATGTCGGTGCTGCTGACGGCGCAGTTCTATTCGCCCGCGCGGATCGTGATGATCGACATGGACCCCGCCCGCCTGGCCCTGGCGCGCCAGTTCGGCGCCACCGACACGCTGCAAGTGGGCGAGGATGAGGTGCTGGAGCGGATCATGGAGATGACCGAGGGCAAGGGGGTCGACGTGGCCATCGAGGCCGTGGGCGTGCCCGCCACCTTCGACACCTGCCAGCAGATCGTCTCGGCCGGGGGCAATATCGCCAACGTGGGCGTCCACGGCGCGCCGGTCTCGCTGCGCATCGAAGAGCTGTGGATCAAGAACATCAACATTTCCATGGGCCTGGTGAACACCAATACCACGCCGATGCTGTTGAAGACCCTTGGCACCGGCAAGGTGGATCCGGCGAAACTGGTCACCCACCGGTTCAAGCTGGACGAGATGATGGCGGCCTACGAGGTCTTCGGCAATGCCGCCAAGGAAAAGGCGATGAAGGTCATCCTCAGCGCCTGACGCCGCCACACTTAGGCGGCAGGGTCCGGCCGGAGCGTTCCCGGCCGGTCGGGCCCGGGCAAGCGCCTGTCCTCTCCCCGGCAGGGCCTTGCCCACACCTTCTCTCTCTCGTGAAGGATCAACCGCCGCCCGGCCCCCGGGCGGCGGTCAGCCGTTCGGCGCGCTGTCGCAGGGGGCCAGCAGGCGCGCCGCCAGCCGACTGGCCGCGCGGCGTTCGGCCTCGGTCCGGGCAAAGCTGGCGCGGCCAAGCAGCGCCGCCTGGGCCGCCTTGGCCTCGATACGGCCGGCCAGCAGGGCACGGGGCGAGGCGGCGGCAGGGATGGCGGCCAGACGGGCCAGCATCCGAGCGCGGCGCGCCTCGGTGGCCGGGGCTGCGGCGGAGGACAGCAGCCATTGATGCTCCATCAGGGCCGACAGCCGCCCGGCACACTCCGCCAGAAACAGGGCAGAGGGTGGCGGCCCGTCGCTCAGGGAGGCGTCACGCAGCGGCCCGGCGGCGGGCAGGGCCGTGGCCAGGGCGGCCAGCAGACAGGGCAGGACGACAACGCGGGTAAGGCGGGGGGCAAGGCGGCGGGCAGGCGGGGCGGCCATGACAGGGCTCCGGCAGGGAACGGGGCGTCACTGTGCCGGGGCAGGAGTCAAGAAAGGGTTCATGGGGCGGCGGTCCCGCCGGGACAGCGCGGCCTAAAGGCTTTGCCGGCCCGTGGCCAGATCCGCCAGCAGGGCGACGTGGATGTCCAGCGCATCGACCACCGGATAGCCCGCGTCGCGATCGAAGGCGAGGTTCAGGTCGGTCCCCGCCAGGATCACCGCCTCGGCCCCCTGATCGCGGACCATCGCCTGGCCCAGCTCGAAGAACTCGGCCCGTTGCTCTGGCGTGCAGACCCCGCTGACGGCGATGTCCTGATAGAGCTTGCCGATGGCGTCCAGATCGCCCTCGGGCGCCACCGCCTCGGTCTGCGCCATCTGGCCGAACAGCCGCGTGCGCATGACATTTGCCGTGCCCAGCAGGCCGACGCGTTTCAGGCCCTGGGCGGCAAAATGGGTGTCCAGCGGGGCAATCGCGCTGACCAGCGGCAGCGAGGACCGCGCCTCGGTCTCGGGATAGCAGAAATGCCCGCCGATCGAGGTGATCGCGGCGCAATCGGCGCCGGCGTCACGCAGCCGGTCGATATAGCGGGCATAGCTTTCGGCCTGGGCGTCGGCGTTCCAGGCCAGGTTGTTGGCGATCAGTTCCTGGATATCGGCATGGACCAGGGTCATTTCCATGGTCCCGCCCAGATCGGCGACACGCGCTGCCAGCCGCTGGTAGTAAACCAGGCTTGCCGCCACGCCAATGCCGCCGATCAGGCCGATATGCATCTGTTCGCCCTCTTAGCTGGCCGAAGCGGCGGCGCTTTCGGGCAGCTCCTCGTCAAAGCAGCGCTGATAGAACTCGGCCACCGTCTGGCGCTCCAGTTCGTCGCATTTGTTGAGGAAGGTCAGCCGGAAGGCATAGCCCGTGTTGCGGAAGATCTCGGCGTTCTGGGCCCAGTTGATCAGGGTCCGCGGCGACATGACGGTGGACAGGTCGCCGTTCATGAAGGCCGTGCGGGTCAGACCCGCCAGAGTCACCATCTGGCTGATGGTCTTGCGGCCCTTCTCGGTGTTGTAATGCGGCGCCTTCGACAGCACGATCGCGGTTTCCGCGTCATGGCTGAGATAGTTCAGCGTCGCCACCAGCGACCAGCGGTCCATCTGGGCCTGGTTGATCTGCTGGGTGCCGTGATAGAGGCCCGTGGTGTCGCCCAGACCCACCGTGTTGGAGGTGGCGAAGAGGCGGAAATACTTGTTCGGCGTGATGACCTCGTTCTGGTCCAGAAGGGTCAGCTTGCCGTCGGTTTCCAGCACCCGCTGGATCACGAACATAACGTCGGCGCGGCCGGCGTCATATTCGTCAAAGACGATTGCCGCAGGGTTGCGCAGCGCCCAGGGCAGGATGCCCTCGTGGAACTCGGTCACCTGCATCCCGTCCTTCAGCTTGATCGCATCCTTGCCGATCAGGTCGATCCGGCTGATGTGGCTGTCGAGGTTGACGCGCACGGTGGGCCAGTTCAGCCGGGCCGCGACCTGTTCGATATGGGTCGACTTGCCCGTGCCGTGATAGCCCTGCACCATGACGCGGCGGTTGTGGGAAAAGCCCGCCAGGATGGCCAGCGTGGTGTCGGGGTCGAAGCGATAGGTGCTGTCCACCTCGGGCACGCGGTCGGTGCGCTCTTCAAAGCCCTTCACCACCATGTCCGTGTCGATCCCGAAGGTTTCGCGCACGGAAATCTCTTCGGTCGGTTTGGCGTTGCTGTCGAGCGATCCCTCGGCCATGGTCGGTTTACCCCTTCCTGCATCATTCGCACCCGCAGCATTCGCGGGTCTGGGCCGCACCATATCGAAGCGAACGGCGAGGGAAAGGGCAAAATCGCAGGCGCCGGGGGGCGCGGGCGGGCGGCGGGCCGGGGACAGGGCGGTCGCAAGGACAAGGCAAGGGGCGGGCGATGGCAACGCTGGAAGACATCGAAGAGCTGATCGCCCGGGTCGCGCGTGAGGACCGGCAGGCCTTCCAGGAGCTTTATGCGCTGACCTCGGCCAAGTTGTTCGGCGTGTCGCTGCGGGTGCTGGGGCGCCGGGCCGAGGCCGAGGAATCCCTTCAGGACAGCTTCGTGAAGATCTGGCGCAATGCTGACCGCTACCGCGCCACCGGTTACAGCCCGATGACCTGGCTGATCACCATTGCGCGCAATACCGCCATTGACCGGCTGCGCGCCCGCCGGGCGCGGGGCGAGGATCTGGCCGAGGCCGAAGAGCTGCCCTCGGCCGCGCCGGGCCCCGAGGCGCAGGCCATCGCCAGCGACGAACGCGCCCGGCTGGTGGCCTGTCTGGATGAGCTGGAGGCCGAGCGCGCCGAGGCGGTGCGGGGCGCCTATCTTTACGGTCATTCCTACCAGGATCTGGCCGACCGCTTCGATGTGCCGCTGAACACCATGCGCACCTGGCTGCGGCGCAGCCTGCTGAAACTGCGCGCCTGCCTGGCCCGATGAGCGGCGCGGCACGGCCCCCGGGGCGGGATCCCAAGACCGAGGCGCAGCGCCCGGCGGCAGAGGTCGATCTGCCCGAAGAGGAGGGCCCGGCGCCGGGCTGGCGCGGCTTCCTGGCCTCGCTGGGGCTGGGCGAGCTGGTGATCGGCAGCATGGCCGCCTCGCTTCTGGCCTTCGCCGCCTGGGAACTGGGCTGGATGCAGCCCGACCCGGATCTGGCCGCCCCCGCCTATCACGCCCGGATCGGCGCCGAGGAGGCGCCGCTGCGCCTGGCTGCCGAGGTGACCCCCGCCGAGGGTCTGCTGACATTGGAGTTGCTGGCGGGTCAGGCCGCGCCGGGCCGCGCCTTGCATCTGTGGTGGGTCAGTGCCGACGGCGCGCCGCTGTCGCTGCTGGTCTGGCCCGAGGGCGCAGCGCGGCAAGACCTGCCCCTGTCGCCCGCGCTGGCCACCCGGCTGGAGGGCGCGGTGTTGGCGGTGACCGATGAACCCGCGGGCGGGGCCCCCGAGGGCCGGCCCACGGGGGCCGTGCTGGCCACCGGCGCCCTGCGCCGCGCCGAGTAGGGCCGGGGCCTAGCCGCGCCGCCGCGCAGACAACGCCGCGCGCCGCTCTGGCGTCAGATAGCTATCGCGCCGGGCCTCGAACCACTGGCCGCAGGCGGCCTCCAGCCGGGCGGTTTCGGGATCGGCGCGCCAGGCCGCGATCTGCGCCCGCAGGGCGGGGGCGCGGGCGGCCAGGGCCGGGGCCTCGACCTCGTTTCGGTTGGCCTCGCCGTGCCAGCGCGAGCCCAGCAGGTACTTGCCCCCCGCCTCGGCCTTGCCCTGACCATCGCCCCGATCGTTCTTCAGCAAAAAGCAATCCTCGGCGCGCACCGCGTAGTGATAAAGCTGCGCCGCCCGGGCCCCGGCGGCCAGCTCATGCGGGCGGAACCGCGCCGATTTCGCCTGATGGAGCGAACGGTTGGACAGTTCCACGCCCTCGGGCGTCAGCACCAGGGGCGCGTCCACCAGCGGCTCCAGCGGGTTGTGATCGGTGGCGCGGGCAAAGCTGGCGACGCGGAACAGGCATTTGAACTTGGTCCGCCCGGGCTCGGGGGCCGGTTCGGCGCGCGTGTTGCGCAGGGTCACCAGATCGCCCGGGGTCCAGCGGGTGACGCCGCTGTCGCCGAACATCCGCCAGGGGATCGGCACCACATCGGCGGCCCGGGTGCGCGCCAGCAGAGCGGCCAGATCGCCCTCGGGCAGATAGAGGAACTCGTCACTGTCGATATGCAGCAGATGGGTCAGCTCCCGGGCGCGGGCATGGGCCAGCACCAGATCCATCCCCGCATCCTGCGGCGCCACGCCCGGCGGCACCTCCTGGCGTATGTGATGCACCAGCCCGCGCGCCGCCAGCCGGTCCAGCAGGGCGTCCGAGCCGTCGGTGCAGTCGTTGCTGACCACGATGATCTCGGCAAAGCCCAGGGCGGCGTGATGGGCCAGCCACTCCAGCACAAAGATCCCCTCGTTGCGCATACAGGCGACCAGGGCAGGGCGGGGGGCAGACATGGGCAGGGATCCTTTGGGGCGCGCGGCACTGGCTCTGTTCTAGGGCAAAGCGGCGGGGCTGTCTTGCCCGATGCCCGGCCCCGGCGGTCCTTTCCGCCCTTCAGGGCGCCATAGGAAAATCGCGTTTTGCCCCGGCCGAGGGGCGCAAGGTGGTGTCATCGGATGTGAAACTTTTGTAACAGGCCCATGACAGCCTGTAATCCGGTCGCCCGTTGGCGGCTGGCGGTACAAGAACGGAGGGGCGGATGTCCGGTAACAGCAACCTCGATCCCAGTCACCTGGAGACGCTGGATCGCGACCTGGGGCGCCTGTCGACCCTGGAACGCGCCACCGATGCGGCCAGCCGCCCCCTGCTGGGGATGGGCGTGGCGCTGATCTTCGTGGTCTTCGCCGCGATCCTGGCGGCGCTGATCTTTGGCCATGCGGACAATACCCTGGTCGTGGTGATCGCCGCGGCCTTCGGCGCCTATATGGCGCTGAACATCGGCGCCAATGACGTGGCCAACAACATGGGCCCCGCCGTGGGTGCCAATGCCATGTCCATGGGGGCGGCGATCGTCATCGCCGCGATCTTCGAAAGCGCGGGCGCGCTGCTGGCGGGGGGCGATGTGGTGTCGACCATCGCCAAGGGGATCATCGCGCCGGAAAGCATGGGCACCCCCTCGGCCTTCATCGCGGCGATGATGGCGGCCCTTCTGGCCTCGGCCCTGTGGGTGAACCTGGCGACCTGGATTGGCGCGCCGGTGTCCACCACACATTCGGTGGTGGGTGGCGTCATGGGCGCGGGCATCGCGGCGGCAGGCTTTGCCGCCGTCAGCTGGGGCCAGATGGGGGCGATTGCGGCCAGCTGGGTGATCTCGCCCCTCTTGGGTGGGCTGATCGCGGCGGGGGTGCTGTGGTTCATCAAGGCCAATATCGTCTACCGCGAGGACAAGATCGCCGCCGCCCGTCGCTGGGTGCCGGTGCTGGTGGGGATCATGGCCGGCGCCTTTGCCAGCTACCTGACGGTGAAGGGGCTGAAGAAGCTGATCTCGGTCGATCTGGCCACGGCGCTGCTGATCGGCCTGGCGGTGACGGTGGCGGCCTGGCTGCTGATGATCCCGGTGATCCGGCGCCAGTCGCGCAACCTGGAAAACCGCAACAAGTCGCTGAAGGTGCTGTTCGGCATTCCGCTGATCGCCTCGGCGGCGCTTCTGTCCTTCGCCCATGGGGCCAATGACGTGGCCAATGCCGTGGGGCCCCTGGCGGCCATCGTGCAGGCCTCCTCGACCGGGGATTTCACCCATGCGGTGGCGATCCCGCTGTGGGTGATGGTGATCGGCGCGCTTGGCATCTCCTTCGGGCTGTTCCTCTTCGGGCCGAAGCTGATCCGCATGGTGGGCAACCAGATTACCAAGCTGAACCCGATGCGCGCCTATTGCGTGGCCCTTTCGGCGGCGATCACGGTGATCGTGGCCAGCTGGCTGGGCCTGCCGGTTAGCTCGACCCATATCGCCGTGGGCGGGGTCTTCGGCGTGGGTTTCTTCCGCGAATGGGACACCGCGCGGCGGATGCGCCGCGCCCGCGCCCCGGTCGAGGGCCTGCCGGTCCCCGCCGAGGAACGCCGCCGCCGCAAGCTGGTGCGCCGGTCGCATTTCATGACCATCGTCGCGGCCTGGGTGATCACGGTGCCCGCCGCCGCGGTGCTGTCGGCGGGGCTGTTCCTGGTGATCCGGGGCATCACCGGCTGATTGCCGGCAGCGAGCGGTCAAAGCGAAAGGGGCGGCGCCATCGGCACCGCCCCTTTTTGCATCTCCGTCGCAACGGGCGCCGCGCCTCACTTGAAGCTGCGGCTGTCCTTGATCTGATCCCAGGCCCAGACCACCTGTTGCAGCTGTTCTTCCTGGCTGCGGTCGCCGCCGTTCATGTCGGGGTGCAGCACCTTGATCAGCGCCTTGTAGGCCTTGCGCACCTCGGCCTTGGACCAGTGATCCTTGGCGTCCAGGATCTCGATCGCCTGGCGTTCCTTCGGGGGCAGGCGGCGGGTGTGACCGTTGTTGTTGCTGCGACCGGGGTTCTGGGTGGCGTTCTGGCCCAGCACCTGGTGCGGGTCCTCGATGCCCAGCCGGGCCCAGGCGCGCGCCTCGGGGTCGCCCAGGGGCTTGGTCTTGCGTTCCCAGACCTTGTCTTCCGAGGCCTGGGCGTTCATCTCGGCTTCGGTCTTGCCGTCGAAGAAGCTCCACTTCTGATTGTATTCGCGGACGTGGTCCTTGCAGAACCAGTAATAATCGTCCAGCACATCCGGAGCTTTCGGCGCCCGGTACTTGCCCGGTTCGGTACAGCCGGGGTGTTCGCAAACGCGGGTCGAGGTTTCCGAGGCCCCGGACATGCCGCGGCGACCGCGATTCTGCTTCTTCTTGGCAGAGGAAACGGACATGTCGAAACCAAAGGGATCGTTTTTGGGCATGGGGCGCGGGCCTCCTGGGTCGTGGGGGAGCTTTCCGAGTCAGGCGCTGAAGTTTAGACTTTTGACCAGCAAGTTGAAGAGGCCAGGAGAGAAAAAATGAACCGACAGGCAGAGATCCGCGAGCGGCTGGAAGCCGCCTTCACCCCCGAGACGCTGGAGGTGATCGACGACAGCGAAAGC
The DNA here is from genome assembly GCF_050897975.1 of Pseudooceanicola aquaeponti. Taxonomy (NCBI): domain Bacteria; kingdom Pseudomonadati; phylum Pseudomonadota; class Alphaproteobacteria; order Rhodobacterales; family Paracoccaceae; genus Pseudooceanicola; species Pseudooceanicola aquaeponti. The sequence continues at coordinate 444,793 of NZ_JBPAXY010000005.1, read as the reverse complement.
CACCGCGGCCATGCGGGCTATCCCGAAGGCGGGCAGAGCCATTTCATCGTGCGGATGAAGGCCGCCGGGCTGGCGGGCAAGACCCGCGTCGCCCAGCATCGCGCCGTCTATGACGCCCTGGGCGACCTGATGCCGCAGATCCACGCGCTGAACCTCGACCTCAGCGCCTGAGCGAGGGGCCAGAGTGTGGGGCCGCCGCGCGCCGTAGGGACTGGCGCGGCGGCCTCCCTCCTAGGCAGACGCCCCATCGGACGGGCGCGCCGTCCGTCTATCTGGCGCGGGGGAGGGCGTCCCTGCGCCTCCGTCCGTCCAGCACGCGGGCCAACAGCCCCCTGGCTCCGCCCCAAATCCCGGCGCACACGGGCACCATTACGCGCTCCGCCCCATCTTTCTCATTGCCAAAATATCCCGGGGGCTGAGCGGCGTCTCGGAAATCGTCCGGGGGACGATTTCAGCCGCGAAGGGGCGGAGCCCCGGCGAGCCGCAGGCGCAAGGGGGGCAGAGCCCCCTTTTTCCGTCCAATTGCGCCACCCGGCGACTTCCGCCCATTTGCCGCCCTCCGGCGACGGGAGGGGCAGAGCCCCCGGCTTCCCTTGCCTGAAAGGTCGCTCAGTCCTGCGCGCGGGGATCGGCCACCGGGGCCTCGGGGGCGCCGCTTTCGCCCTCTTCGGGGGTGGCGGTCAGCTTGCGCGCGGGACGGCGCATTTCCTCGTGCTGGAACAGCGGCGCCTCGCCCTTGGCCACCCGCGGTTCCTGGCGTTTGCCGGGGCGCGCCAGCACCCCGTCCATCAGCCGCCCGGCGCTGCGGCGCAGGCGCGGGGCCAGGCCCGGACGCTCGGCCACGACCTCGGGCAGGGGGGCCATGTCGCCCGCCTCCCCCGTCTGCCCGGCCTCGCGGCGAAAGACCAACAGGTTGCGATAGGTCACCCGGGCGCGGCGCTCTTCCTGCGGCAGCATCTCGGCGCGGCAGTATTCCCAGCCCCGGGCGGCCATCTCGTTGATGACGCTCTCCACGGCCAGGGCGAACTGCGCCTCCGCCCCCTTCACGCCGCGCGCGCGGCGCCCCTTCACGGGGGCAGGTATCACCCGGTAGTCCCAGTTCATTTCCGCAATCCCATCGGCTTGCCGACCCAGTCCGGCACCGGCTCCTTCTGGTGTTCCGCCCAGGCGGCGTCAAGCTTGGCCTTCACCGGGGCCGGATAGGGGGCGACTTTCGGCCCGCCGCGGCCCTTGTCCTGGTCCACATGCAGGCTGATCCCCTCGCCGGTGGCTGCCACCCAGCCGTCCTCATGGATCAGCTCTTGGGCATAATGAAAGGCCTTCGGCCCCACATCGATCAACCGCATCGAGGCCCGCAGCTTCGCCCCCAGATGCACCTCGCGCAGATAGCGGATGCGGAACTCGCCCGTATAGGTCGTGCAGCCCGAGGCCTTCAGATAGGCCTCGCCCATCCCCATGGCCTCGGCAAAGGGATCGCTGCCCAGATCGAAAAGCACGCTGTAATAGGCCATGTTGAGATGGCCGTTGTAATCGATCCACTCGGGTTTCACGACCATGTCGGGGCTGAGATAGGGCATGGGGCCTCCTTTTGCGCCGAAGCCTAACAGAGGCGCAGGGGAGGGCAAGCTCAGAGGCGGGAGAGGATGCCGTCGCGCAGGCGGGTTGCCCTATCGTGGTAGTAGGCAGAGCTTTCGGGCGAATAGACCTCCAGCGCCGCCTCCACATGGGCCAGCGCGGCCCGCAGATGCGCCTCGGCGGTGGCGTCGGTCTTGTCGGCAAAGGCAAGCTCGGCCAGGGCGATGTTCTCCTGCGTCATGGCCCAGTCGAGCGGCACCCTCTCGCGGGTCCATTCCTGCAGGGCGTTCCGATAGGCCGCGACGGCCTGCTCCAGCCGCGCGGTGCCGCTTTCGCGTTGCCCGAGGGTCTGAAGCGCATTGCCGAGGTTCATCTGCGTCATGGCCCAGTCGAGCGGCACCCTCTCGCGGGTCATTTCCTGCAAGGCGTTCCGATAGGCCGCGACGGCCTCCTCCAGCCGCGCCGTGTCGCTTTCGCGCTGCCCGAGGGTCCGAAGCGCATTGCCGAGGCTCATCTGCGTCATGGCCCAGTCGAGCGGCACCCTCTCGCGGGTCAGTTCCAGCAGGGCGTTGCGAAAGGCGGCAACGGCCTGTTGTAGCCTGTCAGTGCCGGTTGCCCGTTCACCAAGTGCCCGGAGCGCCGAGCCGAGGTGTAATTGCGCATCGGCCCAACCGAGTGGTGCCCTCTCTCGCGTCAATTCAAGAAGTGCGCGCCGATAGGCCTCGACGGCCTGCTCCAGCCGCGCGGTACCGCTTTCGCGTTGCCCGAGGGTCGCAAGCGCAGTGCCGAGGTTCATCTGCGTCATGGCCCAGTCGAGCGGCACCCGCTCGCGGGTCCATTCCTGCAGGGCGTTCCGATAGGCCGCGACGGCCTGCTCCAGCCGCGCGGTGCCGCTTTCGCGTTGCCCGAGGGTTTGAAGCGCATTGCCGAGGTTCATCTGCGTGCTGGCCCAGTCGAGCGGCACCTTCTCGCGGGTCATTTCCTGAAGGGCGTCTTGATAGGCCGCGATGGCCTCCTCCAGTCGCGCGGTGCCGCTTTCGCGTGCGCCGAGTGCCGTGAGTGCAGCGCCGAGATTGTTCATCTTCCTTGCCCACTCGAGCGGAGATCTCTCGCGCGGCAGTTCCTCAATCGCACTGTGAAATGCAGAAATGGATTTCTCTAGCTTGTAGGTGCCGGGTTCGCGTTGCCCGAGCGTCTGAAGGGCGAGGCCACGGTTCTCGCGCGCAATGGCGTGTTCGTTGGGGTGGGTCGCCAGGCTCTGGCTGGCTTCAGCCAGATAAATAGCGACCTCTAAATCAAAATTGAGTCCCTTGTCGCGCCCGCGCGCGTACCAGCCTTCCCAGACGTGCAATAGTGCCTCGAACCGCGCGGCAGGCTGTGGCACCTCGATCTCCAGCTTTTCCAGCTCGCAGCTCACCACCTCATCGACGGAGCGGACCAGAACCGCCTGGGCGACCCCCTTGTCCAGAAGCGCCACCAGTGCCGCCTTCTCCTCGGCGATCCGCTCCCGCCGCGCCTCCCGTGCCCGGCACAGGGCCTCCCCTGCCTCCTCGAAGCGCCCGGCGTCGTTCAGCCGGTCCACCTCGGCCATGATCGCCGTCACCTCGGCATCGAGGTTGCCGCCCGGGCTGCGCTGCGCCGCCACTTCCAACGCGCGTTCCAACCCGCGCAGGGCCGCGTCGAAATCCTCCGGGTTGCCCTCGGCGTATCGCCGGGCGAGCGCTTTCACGAGCTGAGTGTTGTGTTGGATTTCTGTGCGAAGTTCGAGGGTCTTCTCAGAAGCCTTCAGGGCCTCTTGCAGCCTGATGGCCAGTTCGGAGGTAGCTTGCGTGGCTTCGTCTTGCCTTTTTTGGGTCACTGCCGAGCGAAGCTCCTCGGTAATTCCCAGAGCTTCGCCGAGCTTGCTGATGGTCTCCTCAGTTGGTCGCTTGAACTTCCCGTTCTCGATCCTCGAGACGTCGCCCTTTCGGTCAGCATTCCCGAATGCGCGAGCCGCGAGATCGCTCTGGGTCAGGCCAAGCGCAATTCGACGAGCTTTCACAAGCTCGCCGAACATCTTTCCGACGCTTGGTTGGTCCTGATTCAATTCGGGTCAGCCGTAGTAGTATTTCACAATCAGCAGAATTGACGCGACAAGCTGAAGCATGACGCCGCTTGCTCCAAGTCCGAGAATCCAAGGTTCCATTTTGTCCTCCACTTCCTGATGTTTGCAACCGCCTTCGATCTTCAATGTAGAGATAGCGTAAATAATTGCAATGGGCGGAGAAGGTAAAACAAACAACTTTGCGCTAACCATCTGTGGCGCAAGGGCGAAATTCTTGTAAACTCGTGGTCAAATGTGCCGATATACATCTTCGTCCGTTTGGTGGTGCCTTGTTTGGGCCCGAGGAGACATGGGTGAGCGCTAAATTGCGGAGGTGTCGATCACCCTGCGTCCGGATCGAAGCTCGCCCTCCTCGGGGCAAACTGTCACCCGTTCTTAACCTTCCCTACCTCCCGCCGTGCCGCAAAAGGCGACGAAGCGATGCCGATGTCTCGCGGTGCATGTTAACAACCTGCCGAAAACGGCAAAACGGGCGGAGCTTAATGCCCCGCCCGTTGCTATCCTCCGGAGGGCGTGCACCCCCGCCATGTTCTCCGTCCCAGAGCGGCGCCTCAGGATCAGAGGCCCAGCTTGGCCGCGACGATGTCGTTGACGGCCTTGGGGTTGGCCTTGCCGCCCGTGGCCTTCATCACCTGGCCCACGAACCAGCCCGCCAGCTTGGGGTTCTGCTTGGCCTTCTCGACCTGCGCGGGGTTGGCGGCGATGACCTCGTCCACCGCCGTCTCGATGGCGCCGGTGTCGGTGACCTGTTTCAGCCCCTTCGCCTCGACGATCTGGGCCGGGTCGCCGCCCTCGGTGAAGACGATCTCGAAGACGTCCTTGGCGATCTTGCCCGAGATGTCGCCCGATTTGATCAGGGTGATGATCCCGGCCAGCTGGTCGGGCGAGACGGGGCTGTCGGCGATCTCCAGGTCGTCCTTCTTCAGACGCCCGAACAGCTCGTTGATGACCCAGTTCGCGGCCAGCTTGCCGTCGGCGCATTTGGCCACCACGGCCTCGAAATACTCGGCGTTCACCACCTCGGCGGTCAGCACCGAGGCGTCATATTCCGACAGGCCGAAGTCCTTGACGAAACGCGCCTTTTTCTCGTCCGGCAGCTCGGGCAGCGAGGCGGCGATATCGTCGACCCAGCCCTGTTCGATCTCCAGCGGCAGCAGGTCGGGATCGGGGAAGTAGCGGTAATCATGCGCCTCTTCCTTCGAGCGCATCGAGCGGGTCTCGTTCTTGTCGGCGTCGTAAAGGCGGGTTTCCTGCACCACTTCGCCGCCCGATTCCAGGATCTGGATCTGGCGCCGCGCCTCATAGTCGATGGCCAGCTGGATGAAGCGCATCGAGTTCATGTTCTTGATCTCGCAGCGCGTGCCCAGGTGGGAAAAGTCCTGGGTTTCCATGTATTTCTCGTATTGCCCCGGACGGCAGACCGAAACGTTCACGTCGGCGCGCAGGTTGCCGTTCTGCATGTTGCCGTCGCAGGTGCCCAGATAGCGCAGGATCTGGCGCAGCTTGGTGACATAGGCCGCCGCCTCTTCCGGGCCGCGGATGTCGGGGCGGCTGACGATTTCCATCAGAGCGACGCCGGTGCGGTTCAGGTCGACGAAGGACATGTTGGGATCCATGTCGTGGATCGACTTGCCCGCGTCCTGTTCCAGGTGGATCCGCTCGACCCGCACCAGGCGCGCGACGCCCGGGCCCATGTCGACCAGGATCTCGCCCTCGCCCACGACGGGGTGATAGAGCTGCGAAATCTGATAGCCCTGCGGCAGGTCGGGGTAGAAATAGTTCTTGCGGTCGAAGGCCGAGCGCAGGTTGATTTCCGCCTTCAGACCCAGCCCGGTGCGCACCGCCTGGGCCACGCAGAACTCGTTGATGACCGGCAGCATCCCGGGCATCGCCGCATCGACGAAGGCGACGTTGGAATTGGGCTCGGCGCCGAACAGGGTCGAGCCGCCGGAGAACAGCTTGGCCTTCGAGGCCACCTGGGCATGGACTTCCATCCCGATGACCAGTTCCCAATCATGTTGCGCGCCCGCAATGACCTTGGGCTTTGGGGTCTCGTAGGTGAGGTCCAGCATGGTCTGTCCTTTCCGGGATTGGCTTGATCCCGGGTTCTAGGGCAGGGCGGGAAAGGGGGCAAGAGGCCTCAGTGCTTGACGGCCCCGGAACGGCGCGCCTTGACGATGGCGGCGATCTGCGCGGCATCGGCGGCCAGGTCGGCGGGGCTCATCGGCTCTTCGGGTAGGGCCAGGGCCGGGCGGGCGCCGCGCAGCCAGACCTCGGGGCGGATTTCGGTCATGTGATGTTCGATGATGGCGTCGGCGGCGCCATGAAGGACGGTGCGGGTGCTGCGCGCCGCCTCGCTCAGGCCCGCGGGCGCGCGGCCCGGGGCCATGGCCAGGGCGCAGAAGCCGGCCAGCAGGTTGGCGACCTCCTGCCGGGGGCTGCGGTCAAGGATGTCGAAAAGGCCCCGGCGCAGGCGGGTGGCGTCACAGGCCGCCGCCGTTTCGGCATCGGTCGACAGGGCGTCCAGCCAGATCCAGGCATAGGCGCCGTCGCCCCAGATGTCGGCCAGCCGGTCGGCGGTGGCGCTGGCGGCGGCGTCGATGGCGGCGGCATCGGTGCCGTACCAGTCGGGCGTCAGGTAAAGGCCGAAGGCCCGCAGCGGCCCGGGGTTGGCCGGGTCGAGGTCGATCAGATCCTCGAACTCGTCGCCCATCCGCTCGCGCGCCGTGACATCCCCGGCCAGCAGGCCGATCCGCGCCTCGGCCAGCATCGGGCTGTTCTCTTCGATCGGGCTGTAGCCGTCCAGCAGGCGGGCGGCGCGGGCCATATGGGCCTCGAAGGAAATCGAGGGGCGCGCCGGGCGCGACACCGGGGGCAGATCGCCATGGTGCAGCCAGGCCAGATCCATGTGCATCCGGGCCACGGTGGCGGCCAGGGGCCAGTCGCCCTGGGCGGCCATCTCGTCCAGATCGGCCATGGCGGCGTCACAGGGCTGGGCGCCGCGATGGATGGCCTTGCGTGCGGCGCTGACCATGTCGGACCGCGCGCCTGCGGCCAGCACATCGGCCATGCGGACGCCCGCGGGCGAGATCTCGCGCAGGCGGTCGGTCTCGCGGATCATCCGCGACAGCAGATCCCAGCGGTCCTGCCGGGCCAGGGTGCGGCCCTTGTCGAAATAGGCCCGGAAGGTGCTTTGTTCGCGGGTGGCGTGGCGGATCGGCAGCAGGCGGCGCACCTCGGTCGAGGCGGGGGCCTCGGCCCGGGCCTCGGCGGCGCTGCGGATGCGGATCTGGCGCCCGCCCTGGGGCGAGACCTGTTCGGCGATCAGCGCCGCGCCGGGCAGGGCCTCGGGCGACGGCGGGGCCTCCCCTCCGAAGAGGGTGCGAAGGCTGGAAAGGTCTGGCAGGCCGCGCATGAGGATCTCCGATCTTGAACGTCCCGGAGTTTTGCCGGGGCATTTGGGCCGAAACGTGGCACCTTGGCGGAGATATGGCGTTAAACCGTCGCCAGATCGTTAACATTCTAGGGAAACCGGCGGGGGCCGTTTCCCGGCGCCTTGGGGGCGCCGGGGTTTGTCACGACGGGCGCCAGGGGCGCCGCATCTTTATCCTTGCGGATCAGCGTGCCGTCACCCGTTCAGGATCCGCGTCACCATTTCCGAGCTGTCCCGGCTCAGCCCCTCCTGCGCCGCAATCCGTTCCAGCTGGGCGCGGATCAGGCCCTGGCGGTCGGCGTCATAGCGTTTCCAGGTCTGGAAGGCGGTGCACATCCGCGCCGTGGTCTGCGGGTTCAGCGGATCCAGCTTCAGCAGCCAGTCGGCCAGCAGGGCATAGCCCGCCCCCGAGGCATGGTGGAAGCCCGCCGGGCTCATCGTCAGGGCGCCAAAGACCGCGCGGAAGCGGTTGGGGTTCTTCATGTCGAAATCGGGATGGGCCACCAGGGCGGCGGCGGTGGCCGCCGTCTCGGCCGGTTTGGCATAGGCCACCTGAAGCGAGAACCACTTGTCGATCACCAGCCGGTCGGCCTGCCACTGATCGTAGAAGGCGGCCAGCTCGGCCTTGGCCGCGCCGATGGACAGCAGGCAGGACAGGGCGGCCAGCTGCTGCGTCATGTTGTCGGCGGCCGCATATTGCGCCCGCGCCTTGGCGCCGCCGTCCAGCCGGGTCAGCAGGGCCAGGGCGGCATTGGCCAGCGCGCGCGAGGCGGCGGGGCCTGCGTCGGGCTGATAGCTGCCCGGCACCTGATGGGCATGGAAGAGCTTTTCCAGCAGGTCCGGCATCCAGCGGGCCATGGCATCGCGCATCTCTTCGCGCTTTTCCCAGATCCGCTGCGGGTCGGGGGTCAGGCCACCCTCGTGCAGGCTCTGGGCCAGGTCATCCTCGGACGGCAGGGCCATGGCCAGCGCCCGGAAGGCCGGGTCCAGGGTTTCATCGGACAGCAGGGTATGCAGGGCGCCCAGATAGCCCTCGTCGGGGTCGGCGTCCTCGGTGATCATCCGCATCAGCGCCTGTTTCGCCAGGCCCCGGCCCGCCTCCCAGCGGTTATAGGGATCGCTGTCATGGGCCATCAGGAAGGCGCGTTCGGCATTGTCGGTGTCGCGGTGCAGGATCACCGGCGCCGAGAAGCCGCGCAGGATCGAGGGTACGGGACGCGCGCCCAGGCCGGGGAAGCTGAAGCTTTGTTCGGCCTGCGTCATCTCCAGCAGGGTGGTGGGCAGCACCTCGTCCCCATTGGGGCCGATCAGGCCGACCTCGATCGGCAGCACCTGGGGCAGCTTCTCGGGCTGGCCGGGGGTGGGGGGCGTTTCCTGGCGGAAATGAAGGGTAAAGGTGCCGTCCTCCCAGGTCTCGGTCACATGCAGGCGGGGGGTGCCCGCCTGGGAATACCAGCGCTTGAACTGGGTCAGGTCGCGGCCCGTGGCCTCTTCGAAGACCGCCAGCCAGTCTTCGATGGTGCAGGCCTGGCCGTCATGGCGGGCAAAGTAGAGGTCCAGCGCCTTGAAATACCCCTCATCGCCGACGAGGCGTTTCAGCATCCCGATCACCTCGGCGCCCTTTTCATAGACCGTCGCGGTGTAGAAGTTGTTGATCTCTTGAAAGCTTTCGGGCCGGACGGGATGCGCCAGGGGGCCGTTGTCCTCGCGGAACTGGCGGCCGCGCAGGTCGATCACGTCGGAAATCCGCTTCACCGGCTCGGAGCGCATGTCGGCGGTAAAGCTGGCGTCGCGGAACACCGTCAGCCCTTCCTTCAGGCACAGCTGGAACCAGTCGCGGCAGGTGATGCGGTTGCCGGTCCAGTTGTGGAAATATTCATGCGCGATGATCGCCTCGATGCGTTCGAAATTGGCGTCGGTGCTGGTCTCGGGGCTGGCCAGGACGCAGGACGAGTTGAAGACGTTCAGCCCCTTGTTCTCCATCGCGCCCATGTTGAAATCGTCCACCGCGACGATGTTGAAGATGTCCAGGTCGTATTCCCGGCCATAGACCTCTTCATCCCATTTCATCGACTTCTTCAGCGCCTCCATCCCGAAGGCGCATTTGTCCTCGTCCCCCGGACGGACCCAGATGTTCAGGTCCACATCCTTGCCCGAGGCGGTGGTGAAGCGGTCGGGATGGTTCACCAGCTCGCCCGCGACCAGGGCAAAGAGGTAGGCGGGCTTGGGCCAGGGGTCGTGCCATTCGGCAAAGCCCTCGCCCTCGGCCACGGGGTTGCCGTTCGACAGCTTGACCTTCTCGTCGCCCTCGATGCGCACGGTAAAGACCGACATCACGTCGGGGCGGTCGGGGTAATAGGTGATCTTGCGGAACCCCTCGGCCTCGCACTGGGTGCAATACATGCCGTTCGACATGTAAAGCCCCTCCAGGGCGAAGTTCTGCGCCGGGGCGATCTCGACCTCGGCCTCCCAGGTGAAGGGGGCGTCGGGCACGGCGCAGGTCAGGCCCTCGGGCGTGACCTCGGGGGTGACGGGGGCGCCGTCGATCCGGGCAGAGATCAGTTTCAGCTTTTCCCCATGCAGGAAGAACCGCTCCTGGCTGCCCTCGGGATTGGGCGAAAACCGGATGCGCGAGATCACGCGGGTGGCCTCGGGCGCCAGCTGGAAGGTCAGCTGCACCTCGTCCACCGTCCAGCCGAAGGGCGTGTAATCGGCCAGGTAGACGGTTTCGTGGGCGGTTTCGGCGGCGGCGTCCTTCATGGCGGGTCCTTTCGCATCTGTCTTGCCCTCGATGTTGCGCCGCAGCGCGGGGATTGCAAGGGGCGGGCCGGGGAACAGTCCGGCGGGGCGCCGCGTTGAGCCGCCAAAGGAGGACACCATGTCTGCATCCGATACCGAGATCGACCGCCAGCGCCGCCACCATGCCGTGCCGATCGGTGGCATCGTCCTGGCCGCGCTCTTCGGCCTGCTGATGGCCGCCGCCGTTCTTTTCGCCGCCTTTGACGGAGACGAGGAGGAAGTGCCCCAGGCCCTGCCGCAGGCCGCCGAGGCAGAGCGCCTCTGAGCGCGCGCAGCGGGCGACGCCGGAAGATGCACCTGCGGCGCTCCATTCTGCCCAGTTCTGGGCATTTTCGCGAAATTCCGGGGTGCTGAGGGGCGGGGGTGCGTCGCTGCACAGTGATTTCCGTTTAAATCACGGGGCCGTGGGGCTAGATTGCCCTGCATAGCAAGGGGCCCGAACATGAAACGACCGTTAATCGGCATTATCACCAACCTCCACGTCATCGACGGCAGTTACCGCACCCATGCGGGCGGCGTGATGAACTGCGAGGCGGTGGCCGAGGTCTGCAAGGCGCAGCCCGCCCTGATCCCCGCCGACCCGCGCTACGTCTCGGTCGACGAGCTGCTGGAGACCTACGACGGCTTCGTGCTGACCGGCGGGCGGCCCAATGTGCACCCCAACGAATACGGCGAAGAGGAAACCGAGGCGCACGGGGCCTTTGACCGGGCGCGCGATTCCATCACCCTGCCGCTGGTGCGGGCCTGCGTGGAACGCGGCCAGCCCTTCCTCGGCATCTGCCGAGGCTTCCAGGAGGTGGCGGTGGCCATGGGCTCGACCCTGCACCCCGAGATCCGCGACCTGCCGGGGCGGATGAACCACCGGATGCCCCCCGATGGCACGCTGGAAGAGAAATTCGCCCTGCGCCACAAGGTGACCTTTACCGAGGGGGGCGTGTTCCACCAGGTGATGGGCGCGCAGGAGGTGATGACCAACACCCTGCATGGCCAGGGGGTGGTGACGCCGGGCGCGCGCTTCGTCATCGACGGCCACGCGCCGGACGGTACGCCGGAAGCGGCCTATGTGGACGGGGCGTCTGGGTTCACCCTCGCGGTGCAATGGCACCCGGAATACAACGCCGCCAACGACCCCGTGTCGCGGCCCCTGTTCGAGGGCCTGGGCGAGGCGGCCCGCGCCTGGTCGCAGGGCCGCCAGGCCTGGCCGGTGCTGCGCAGCGCCTGAGCGCGGGCGGGGGGGGTATACCCAGCTTACGTGTTTTCCGATGTCCGGTTGAAAAAAGGCGGGGTAACCCCCGCCCTGCACCTTTTGCTGCGCCCGGTCGGCGCAGGCTGAGGTAACCCCCACCCTACACCGGCCCGTGCCTCGGCCCGTAGGGTGGGGGTCCCCCCACCGTCCCTTATCCCGCAGGCGCGGTCAGATCTGGCCGCCCGCGATACGCACCTCGGTGCCGTTGACACTTTCGCACAGGGGGTTGCACAGCCACAGCGCGGCGGCGGCCACTTCTTCGGGCGAAATCAGCCGGTTGTGCCGGTTCAGCTTGACCATCATCTCGCGCGCCTCGGCCTCGCTGACGCCCGCGCGGGCCGAGATGGCATCGGTGTTGCGGGTGACGATGGGCGTGTCCACATAGCCCGGGCAGATCGAGTTGAACGTATAGGGTTGGCCCAGGAAATCCTCGGCGAAGCTGCGCATCATGCCGATCACCCCGTGTTTCGACGCCGCATAGGCCCCGGCGCCGCCCGCGCCGCGCAGGCCCGCGATCGAGGACACGGCGATGACCCGGCCCCAGTCGGTGGTCAGCATCGACTGAAGGCTTTCGCGCACGGTGTAGAAACAGCCGTCCAGGTTGGTGGCCATGATCTTGCGCCAGAACTCGGCACTGGTCTTGTGCAGCTTGCGGCCCTCGGCGATGCCCGCATTGGCCACGCAGATCTGCACCGGCCCGCGCGCCGCCACGGCGGCGGCGGTGACGTCGCGAATGGCGCCTTCGTCGGTCACATCCATCACCGCAGGGTGCAGGCCCGGGCCCGCCACCGCCTCCAGCACCTCCATGCGGCGGCCGGTGATGGTCACCTCGGCCCCGGCTTCTGCCAGGGCGCGGGCGATGGCCAGCCCGATGCCGGTGCCCCCGCCGGTGACGAGGGCGTGTTTGCCTTTCAGATCCATGTCTTTCCTCCCATTTGCGGAAATTCGTTCCGCATATCGAAAGAAAGCCTATGATGAAGGCCCGGGCCGGATCAAGGGCCGGATCAACGACCGGCGCGCCCCGCCCGATGCCGCGCGTGTGACACATGGCTGTCATGTGTGCGACGCGACGCTGCGGCCTTCGGGGGGACAGAAAGCGATCAAAGCTTAGATCACAAGGGGTTCGGGCTGGACCTCCCGTCAGGTCGTCATATGGTTGTGTTTGACAGGATGGGGCCATCCGGGGCAAACCCGGCCTAGCCTGCGCGCAACAATCTTGCGCGGCCAAAGACCATGCACGCCGGAAAATTCCGGCCAATGCGAATTCGTTGGACCAGAAGGGGGACGACACAGGTGAAGATCGGAACGCCGAAGGAAGTGTTCGAGGGAGAGGCGCGTGTCGCGATGACACCGGACTCGGCGCTGCAATTGCAGAAGCTGGGGCACGAGTGCCTGATCGAAAGCGGAGCTGGCGCCAAGGCCGGGTTCACGGATGCCGCCTATGAGGAGGCCGGGGTATCCGTGCTGGCCGATGCCGGGGCGCTTTATGCCCAGGCGGATGTGGTGGCCAAGGTGCGCCAGCCCTCCGAGGAAGAGGTGAAGCTGCTGCGCGAAGGCCAGACGCTGATTTCCTTCCTGAACCCGGGCGGCAATGCGGACCTGCTGGAGGCCATCAAGGCCCAGGGCAGCACCGCCATTGCCATGGAAATGGTGCCGCGCATCAGCCGCGCCCAGAAGATGGACGCCCTGTCGTCCATGGCCAATATCGCGGGCTATCGCGCGGTGATCGAGGCGGGCAACAACTTTGGCCGGTTCTTCACCGGTCAGATCACGGCAGCGGGCAAGGTGCCCCCGGCCAAGGTGCTGGTGATCGGCGCCGGTGTGGCCGGTCTGGCCGCCATCGGCACCTCGACCTCGCTGGGCGCCATCACCTATGCCTTCGACGTGCGCCCCGAAGTGGCCGAACAGGTCGAGAGCATGGGCGCCGAGTTCGTCTATCTGGACTTCGAGGAAGAGCAGCAGGACGGCGCTGCCACCGGTGGCTACGCCGCTGTCTCCAGCCCCGAGTTCCGCGAGGCGCAGCTGGCCAAGTTCCGCGAGATCGCTCCGGATATCGACATCGTCATCACCACCGCGCTGATCCCCAACCGCGAGGCGCCCAAGCTGTGGCTTGAGGACATGATCAAGTCGATGAAGCCGGGCTCGGTCATCGTCGACCTGGCGGCGGAAAAGGGCGGCAATGCCGAGGGCACCGTGGCCGACCAGAAGGTCGTGACCGACAATGGCGTCACGATCATCGGCTACACCGACTTCCCCTCGCGCATGGCAACGCAAAGCTCGTCGCTTTACGCCACCAACATCCGTCACCTGATGGCGGATCTGACGCCCGAGAAGGACGGCGTGATCAACCACGACATGGAAGACGACGTGATCCGCTCGGCCACCGTCACCCATGATCACGAGATCACCTTCCCGCCGCCGCCGCTGAAGGTGGCCGCCATCGCGGCGCAAAAGCCCAAGCCCAAGGCGCCGGAGCTGACCCCGGAAGAGAAGCGCGCGGCCGAAACCGCCGCCTTCAAGAAGGAAACCAAGACCCAGGTGACCCTGCTGGCCGTGATGGCCGTGCTGATCCTGGGCGTGGGCCTGATCGCCCCGTCCAGCTTCATGCAGCACTTCATCGTCTTCGTGCTGTCGGTCTTCGTGGGCTTCCAGGTGATCTGGAACGTCTCGCATTCGCTGCACACGCCGCTGATGGCCGTCACCAACGCCATCTCCTCGATCATCATCCTGGGCGCGCTGATGCAGATCGGCTCCGGCTCCTGGCTGGTGATCCTGCTGGCCGCCCTGTCGGTCTTCATGGCCGGGATCAATATCTTCGGCGGTTTCCTCGTGACGCGGCGTATGCTCGCCATGTTCCAGAAATCCTAAGGAGAACAGAGACATGGACTTCGGATTTACGACGGCGGCCTATGTGGTCGCGGCTGTTCTCTTCATCCTTTCGCTGGGCGGGCTCTCGGGCCAGGAAAGCGCCAAGCGCGCCGTGTGGTACGGCATTGTCGGCATGGCCCTGGCCGTGGCGGCAACGCTGATCGGGCCGGGTTCCGGCCTGTGGCTTCTGTCCGCGATCCTGATCGCGGGCGGCGGCATCATCGGCTGGTACGTGGCCAAGAAGGTCGAGATGACCGAGATGCCGCAGCTGGTGGCGGCCATGCACTCGCTGGTTGGCCTGGCGGCGGTCTTCGTCGGCTACAACGCCCATATCACCATGGCGCGCCTGGCCGGCGGCGCCGAGCCCTCGGGCGTCTTCGGCGAGCTGGTGGCCCATAAGTCGGGCGTCGAGCTGGGCATCCTCTCGGTCGAGCTGTTCCTGGGCGTCTTCATCGGCGCCGTGACCTTCACCGGCTCGGTCATTGCCTATGGCAAGCTGGCGGGCAAGGTCACCTCGAAGGCCGAGAAACTGCCCGGCGGGCACCTGCTGAACATCGCCGCGGCGGTGATCTCGGTGCTGTGCCTGGTGTGGTACATGACCTCGGGCGGCACCCTGCCGCTGATCCTGATGACCCTGGCCGCGCTCTTCATCGGCTATCACCTGATCATGGGCATCGGCGGCGCCGACATGCCGGTGGTGGTGTCGATGCTGAACAGCTACTCGGGCTGGGCGGCAGCGGCCATCGGCTTCTCGCTGTCCAACGACCTGCTGATCGTGGTGGGCGCCCTGGTGGGCTCCTCCGGTGCGATCCTCAGCTACATCATGTGCAAGGCGATGAACCGCAGCTTCGTCTCGGTGATCCTGGGCGGCTTCGGCGGCACCACGGGCCCGGCGATGGAGGTCGAGGGCGAGCAGAAGCCCATCGACGTGGACGGCGTGGCCGCTGCCCTGGACGAGGCCGACAGCGTGGTCATCGTGCCGGGCTACGGCATGGCCGTCGCCCAGGCGCAGCAGAACGTGGCCGAGCTGACCCGCAAGCTGCGCGCCAAGGGGAAAGAGGTGCGTTTCGCCATCCACCCCGTGGCGGGCCGTCTGCCAGGGCACATGAACGTGCTCTTGGCCGAGGCCAAGGTGCCCTATGACATCGTGCTGGAGATGGACGAGATCAACGACGACTTCCCCGACACGGATGTGGTCATCGTCATCGGCTCGAACGACATCGTGAACCCGGCCGCACAGGAAGATCCCAACAGCCCGATCGCCGGGATGCCGGTTCTGGAAGTGTGGAAGGCCAAGCAGGTCTTCGTGTCCAAGCGCGGCCAGGGCACGGGCTATTCCGGGATCGAGAACCCGCTGTTCTACAAGGACAACACCCGCATGTACTATGGCGATGCCAAGCAAAGCATCGGCGACCTGCTGGCCAAGATCGACTGATCTTGCGGCCCAGAAGGACAGGGAAGGGGCGGCGCTTTGGCGTCGCCCTTTTCGTTTGCGGGGGCGGGCAGGGGGCTCTGCCCCCCTTGAGCCCTGGCGGGCTCAATTCCCCCCGGGATATTTTTGGCAATGAGAAAGGTGGGGCGGGACACGCCGGGGCGAGGTTGGACGCGGGGACGGGCCGGGGGCGGCCCTTTGAGGTCCGGGGCACGCGACGCAGCGTCGGGCTGGACCGCGGGGGCAGGCCGGGCAGACTGGGCGGCGAGGAGAGATGGGGAGGACATCAATGGATCTCATACCTTTTGGCCAGGCGATCCTGGACGCGCAGCCGTTTTCCAAGCTGGTCGGCGTCGAGATCGCGCGTTTCGAGGTGGGCTTTTGCGAGCTGACGCTGGAGATCGAAGAGCGCCACAAGCAGCACAACGGCTTTGTCCACGGGGGCGTGACCTCGACCCTGGCGGACATGGCGCTGACCTTTGCCGGCGGTTCGGTTCTTCAGGACGTGCTGACGCTGGAATGGAAGATCAACTTCCTGCGCCCCGGCGTGGGCGAGCGGCTGGTGGCGCGGGGGCAGGTGATGTCCCATGGCGCGACGCAGGCGGTCTGCCGTTGTGACATCTTCGCGGTGAAGGACGGCGAAGAGAAGATCGTGGCCGCCGCCCAGGGCACCATCGCCAAGCGACCCACGAAGAAGAAAGAGGGCTAGGGCGCCTGCGCGCGCCTTGCCGGAATGCAAAACGCCCGGGCCTTGCGGTCCGGGCGTTTCCTTTTCGGGGTGGCGATGCCTCAGCGGCCGCGGATGCGCGGGTCCAGGGCGTCGCGCAGACCGTCGCCGAGGTAGTTCACCGACAGCACCGTCAGCGAGATGGCGATGCCCGGCATGACCACCCGTTCGGGGTTCTGCTGCATGTAGTCCACGGCGTCGAAGAGCAGGCGGCCCCAGGTGGGGAAGTCCGGCGGGAAGCCGAGGCCGAGGAAGGACAGTGCCGACTCGGTGATGATCGCATTGGCGATGCCGAGGGTGGCCGAGACCACGATGGGCGAGATCACGTTGGGCAGGATGTGGCGCATGATCATCATCGTGTTGGTGGTGCCGATGGACTGCGCCGCCAGAACGAACTCGCGTTCCTTCAGGGCCAGCACGTCGCCGCGCACGATCCGCGCCGTGGGCATCCAGGAGGTCACGCCGATGGCCGAGACCATCAGGATGAAGATCCCGGTCTCGATCCCGAAGGCGGCGGCCAGCGGTTCGCGGAACAGCAGCACCATGACCAAGAGCAGCGGCAGCAGCGGCAGCGCCAGGAAGAGGTCGGTCAGCCGCATCAGGATATTGTCCAGACGCTTGAAATACCCTGCCAGGGTGCCGATCAGCGTGCCCAGCACCAGCGCCAGCAGCATCGCGGTGATGCCCACCGACAGCGACACCCGGCCGCCCTCGATCATCCGGGCCAGCATGTCGCGGCCCAGCTGGTCGGTGCCGAAGGGATGCGCCCATGTGGGGCCGACGTTGCGCGCGCGGAAGTCGATCGCCGCCGGGTCCTGCGGCCAGATCCAGGGCCCGAAGGCCACGCCCAGCACGATGATCAGGAAGACGATGCCCCCGGCCATGGCGCCCTTGTGGTGGCGGAACTGGGTCCAGACCTCGTGCCACTGGCTGCGCGGCGGCGTGGTGGGGATCGGCCCGGTCAGCACGCCGCCCGCTTCGGTGGCGCCGCCGGTTGCGGGGACGGTTTCGGAGGTAGGGTCAGTCATAGCGGATCCGCGGGTCGAGGATGCCGTAAAGGACATCGGCGATGAGATTGAAGAGCACGATCAGGACGGCAAAGATGAAGGTCAGCGTCTGCACCATGGGCAGGTCGTTGGCCTCGATCGCGCCGATCAGCAGGTGGCCCAGGCCGTTCACCTTGAACACCTGCTCGGTGATGATGGCGCCGCCGAAGACCTGCGGCACGCCAAGCGCGATGACGGTGACCACCGGGATCAGCGAGTTGCGCAGCACATGCACCATGACCACGGCGCGTTCGCCAACGCCCTTGGCGCGGGCGGTGCGGACATAGTCCTGGTTCAGGTTGTCCAGCATCGAGGCCCGCATGAAGCGAGAGATCTGCGCGGCGTTATAGAGCGCCAGCACCATGACCGGCAGGAACATCTGGCGGATCTGGAAGCCGAAGGCGGACCAGCTGTCGACCACATGGGTGGTGTCGTAGATCGACGGGAACCAGAAGAAGCTTTCGCGCGGCATGTTGACCGAGAAGATCACGATCAGCAGCACGCCGGTGAAGAAGGTCGGCACCGAATAGCCGACCATGGAAATGAACGTGCCCGCCTGGTCGAAGACCGAATACTGGCGATAGGCCGAGTAGATGCCGATGGGCAGGGCGATCAGGATGCCGACCGCATAGGAGGTGCCCACGACCCACAGGGTCTGCGGCAGGCGTTGCACCACGATGTCCATCACGGGCGACCGGGTCTGCCAGGACAGCACGCGCAGCTTGCCCTCGGCCAGCGAGGTGCCGAAGATATGGTCGATCAGGACCTGGGGTTCGATCCAGAAGAACTGGACCAGCCATTTCCAGAATTGGATGTGGACGGGTTCGCCAAGGCCCAGGGCCTCGCGCATTCGCTGCTTGACCTCGGGCGGGACCGTCAACGGCACGTTGGCCATCGGGTCGCCGGGGGCGAGTTGCAGCAGGCCGAAGATGACCACGGCGCTTGCCAGCAGGGTTGGCACGGCGATCAACAGCCGTCGGAGGGTGAAATTCAGCATGAAGGGTCCCGGCGTCTGGGGCGCTGATCCTGTCCGGCGGCCCGACCCCGGCGGGGCTGTCCCGGCCCGTGGGGTCTGTCAGTGGCGCATCCGGACCCGCGGGTCAGGCAGGAGGGTCGGAGACCCGGACCGCAGGGCGGCCCGGATCTCCGGGGAAGGATTTATTCCTTGATACGATACCAATCGGCCACGTTCCACAGCTCACTGTCCCAGGTGTTCAGGACAACGCCGCCGAGCGTGTTGGAATGGGCGGAAACACGGCCGCGGTCAACCAGCGGAACGATGGTGTAGCTTTCCTTGGTCAGCATCTCGTTCAGCTTGATGGCGATCTCGCCGCGCTTCTCCAGCTCGCCGGTCTGTGCCAGCTCGTCGAGCAGGGCATCGTATTCCGGGTCGCAGTAGCGGTTGATGTTCTCACCCTGCCACTGGTTGTCGGGCTGGGGTTCGTTGTCGCAGCGGTACTGGGCCAGGTAGGCCTGCGGATCGGTGCCGTCGAAGTTGTTGGCGTACATTTCGGTGTCCGCATAGAACTTCTGGAAGGTGTCGGGCGAACCCGCGTCACCGCCGAAGAAGACCGAACCCGAGACGTTGCGCAGCTCGACCGAGAGGCCGATCATTTCCCACCAGGCCTTGATGGCGTCCTGGAAGTTCTGGCGCACGGCGTTGGTCGAGGTCTGGAAGAGCACTTCCATTTCGACGCCGTCCTTGTCGCGGATGCCGTTGCCGTTGGTGTCGACCCAGCCGGCTTCGTCCAGCAGCGCCTTGGCGCCTTCCAGGTCCTGCGTCAGGCAGTCGGTGTTGGGCGAGGCATAGAGGGCAGGGGCGGGGACCAGGTTACAGGTCGCGCGGCCCGCTTCGCCATAGCCGATTTCCACCAGGATCTCGCGGTCGATGGCCATCGACAGCGCCTTGCGCACGCGCACGTCCGACAGGAAGGGATGCGGCGCTTCGCGGGTCGAGCGGATGTCGGCGGACAGATCCGAGGACGGATCGGTCAGGTTCATCTCGATACGCTCGACCAGGGTGCCGAAGCCGACCACGGTCTTGCCCTTGCCGCCCTTTTCCATCTCGGCGATGACTTCGGGGGCCAGTTGCAGGTTCCAGGCGTAGTCGAATTCGCCGGTTTCCAGCACGGCACGACCGGCCGAGGCTGCGTCGCCGCCACCCTTGAAGGTCACGGTGGCGAAGGCGGGCTTGGCCGGGTCGCGGTAGTTGGGGTTGGCCGACATGGTGATCACGTCGTTGGGCTTGAACTCATCCACCACGAAGGGGCCGGTGCCGATCGGGTTGAAGTTGGCTTCGGTACAGGTCGAGGCCGCTTCGCCCAGGCAGCTTTCGAACTGGGCTTTCTGCACGATCGGGGACTGGCCGCCCATGAAGGGCAGGTAGGGGTTCGGCTGCGGCGCCGCGAAGGTGACCTTCACGGTCAGCTCGTCCAGCGCTTCGACGCTGGCGACGCTGTCGAACTTGGCGCCCTGGGCACAGCCGAAGCCTTCGGCGGTGCAGTATTCATAGGTGAAGACCACGTCTTCCGAGGTCATCGGGGTGCCGTCGGACCACAGCAGGCCCTCTTTCAGCTTCCAGGTGATGGTGGTCAGGTCTTCCGAGACGCCGCCGTTTTCCACGGTGGGGATCTCTTCCGCCAGGAAGGGCACCAGCGCGCCGGTCTCGTCGAACCGACCCAGGGGCTCCAGAATCATCGAAGAGGATTCGATGTCCTTGGTGCCGCCCGACATGTAGGGGTTCAGAACCGAGGGGGCCTGCCAGTAGATGATGTTGACGTGGCCGTCGGCGCCGCGCTCGGCAAAGGCGGCCGGTGCGATGGCGGACAGGGCCGCAGCACCGAGCAGAACGGATCTCAGACTCATAGGTATCTCCCAGTTGAGTGCCGGGCCTCTCTGGCCCGATCATTGACCCGGGCGTTACCGATAACGTCCGGCGCGCCTTGCGGCAGCCGGACGTCAGTTCCCACCCGAGGATGGGCAGCATCGAAAATCGGATTCGGCGAAAATGCAACCCTTCGCGGACCTTTCCCCAGGGACCGGTCCGCTGACGTCAGAGCAGGGGCCCGACCTGTTTGACAATGGCGCAATGGCCTCTGTAGCGTCTCGGCAACGCTTTCATGACAGGTCACCCCATGCTCGACGCCCCCGGCTCCGTCCCCCCTATCGCCCGCATTGAAAACCTGCGTGTTTCCTTCGAAACCAAGGATGGTCCGGTCGAGGGGGTGAAGGACGTTTCCTTCGAAATCAACGCCGGTGAGACGGTCTGCATCGTCGGCGAATCCGGGTCGGGCAAGTCGGTTTCCTCGCTCTCGCTGATGCGTCTGATCGAATATGGCGGCGGAACCATTGCAGGCGGGCGCCTAATTTTTGACCGAAAGGACGGAAAAGAGATCGACCTGGCCTCGGCGGATCAGTCCCTTATGCGTACCATTCGGGGCAATGAGATCGGCATGATCTTCCAGGAGCCGATGACGGCGCTGAACCCGGTCTTCACCGTGGGCCGCCAGCTGGCCGAGGGTCTGATGCTGCACAAGGGCATGAAGAAGGCCGAGGCCATGGCCAAGGCCGTGGACCTGCTGCGCGAGGTGCGAATCCCCGAGCCCGAGCGCCGCATCAAGCAGTATCCGCACGAGCTGTCTGGGGGGATGCGCCAGCGGGTCGTCATCGCCATGGCCCTGGCCTGCGAGCCGCGCCTGCTGATCGCGGACGAACCCACCACCGCGCTGGACGTGACCATCCAGGCCGAGATCCTGGCCCTGATGGACCGGCTGAAGCGCGAAACCGGCACTGCCGTCATGTTCATCACCCATGACATGGCCGTGGTCGCCCAGATGGCCGACCGCGTCGTCGTCATGTTCCGCGGCAACAAGGTGGAAGAGGGCCCGGTCGAACAGATCTTCACCGCGCCGACGCATGATTACACCAAAGCCCTGCTGGCCGCCGTGCCCAAGCTGGGCGAGATGACCGGCAAGCCGCTGCCGGAACCGATGAAGCTGTTCGGCGTCGAGGATCAGAAGATCGAACCGATCCCCGGCAAGGACGAGGTCCTGCTGTCGGTGAAGAACCTGACGACGCGTTTCCCGGTGAAGGGCGGCGTGCTGCGCAAGACCGTGGCCAATGTCCACGCGGTCGAGGATGTCAGTTTCGACATCAAGCGCGGCCAGACCCTGAGCCTGGTCGGGGAATCGGGCTGCGGCAAGTCGACCACCGGCCGCTCGGTCCTGCGTCTGGTGGAACCGCTGTCGGGCGAGATCGACCTGGACGGCAAGGACATCATGGCGCTGAACGACCGCGACCTGCGCAAGGCGCGCCTGGACATGCAGATGATCTTCCAGGATCCCTTCGCCTCGCTGAACCCGCAGATGCAGCTGTCGGACCAGGTGGCCGAGCCGATGAAGAACTACGGCACCCTGAAGGGCAAGGCGATGCAGGAACGGGTCGAGATGCTGTTCGACCGGGTGGAACTGCCGCGCAGCTTCATGCGCCGCTATCCGCACGAGCTGTCGGGCGGGCAACGCCAGCGGGTGGCCATCGCGCGCGCCCTGGCGCTGAACCCGAAACTGATCGTCGCCGACGAGGCGGTGTCGGCGCTGGACGTTTCGGTGCAGGCGCAGGTGGTGAACCTGATGATGGAATTGCAGGCGGAACTGGGCCTGTCCTTCCTCTTCATCTCGCACGACATGGCCGTCGTGGAACGCGTCAGCCACCGCGTCGGCGTGATGTACCTGGGCCGCATCGTCGAGATCGGCAGCCGCCAGGCGGTCTTCGAGAACCCGCAGCACCCCTATACCAAGGCCCTGATGAAGGCCGTGCCGATTGCCGACCCGACCAAGCGGAAGTCGGAACGCGAGCTGAACTTCAAGCCCATTCCCTCGCCCATCCACGATCTGGACTACCAGGCCGAACCCTCGGTCTATGAGAAGGTCGGCGAGGATCACTTCATCCTGACCACCGATAGCGGGTACTGAGGATGGGCCGGCGTCCGGGCCGCTGCCCGGGGCCAGATTGCAGACATGACCCCGCGCCACTGGGGCGCGGGACAGGAAAGACCCGACGATGACGTCCCGACTATCTCCGCGCGAGATCCAGGAGACACTGATCTCCTTCCCCACGGTCAGCCGTGATACCAACATCCCGCTGATCGACTGGGTGCAGAGCTACCTCGAAGAGCACGGCGCCACCTGCATCCGCCACCACCACGAAAGCGAACCCAAGGCGGGCCTCTGGGCCTATGTCGGCCCCGCCGAAGAGGGCGGCGTCGTCCTGTCGGGGCACACCGACGTGGTGCCGGTGGACGGCCAGGACTGGACCTCGGACCCTTTCACCGTGACCGAACGCGACGGCAAGCTGTTTGGCCGTGGCACCGCCGACATGAAGACCTTTGACGCCCTGGCGGTCTGGGCCCTGGCCGAGGCCAGTTCCAAGACCCTGACCAAGCCCCTGCACCTGGCCTTCACCTATGACGAGGAAATCGGCCTTCTGGGCGCCGATCCGCTGCTGGACGACTGTCTGCCCCAGGTGCCCAAACCGGCGATTGCCTTCATCGGCGAGCCGACCGAGATGCAGGTCGTCTCGGGGCACAAGGCGGGCGTGGGCTTTGCCACCACCGTTCACGGGGTCGAGGTGCACAGCTCGATCGCCTATCAGGGCGTCTCGGCGGTGATGGAGGCGGCGAAGATCGTCGACTGGGGCAACCGGATCAACGCCGAGAATGCCGCCAAGACCCCGACCGGCACCGATGCCCTGTTCGATCCGCCCTGGACCAATGCTCATGTGGGGGTGATCCACGGCGGCACGGCCCATAACATCACCGCGGGCACCTGCGAGTTCCTGATGACCTTCCGCTGCGTGCCGGGCGAGACGCCCGAGCAATACGGCGCCCTTTACGAGGCCGAGGTGCGCCGCGTCGAGGCCGAGATGCAGGCGGTGCGCCCGGAGGCCTCGATCGAGATCAAGCGGCTCTTCGGCTCGAAGGGGCTGACCCCCGAAGAGAACGGCCGCGCCGATGCCCTGGCCCGGCAGCTGACCGGCGATAACGGCAGCCATGTTGTCAGCTATGGCACCGAGGCGGGCTATTTCCAGGCGCGCGGCATGTCCGCCGTGGTCTGCGGGCCGGGCAATATCGAACAGGCCCACAAGCCCGATGAATTCATCACCCTGGCCGAGTTCGACAAGGGCGTCGATTTCATGCGCCGCCTGATCACCCATCTGGAGGTCTGAGCCATGCCGGTTCGCAATCGCATTGCCGAAATGGCCGAAGAGGTCTCGGGCTGGCGCCGCCACCTGCACGCCCATCCCGAGCTGCGCTTCGAGGAATACGAGACCGCCCGGTTCGTGGCCGAAAAGCTGCGCGCCTTCGGCGTGGACGAGGTGGTCGAGGGCGTCGGCGGCACCGGCGTCGTGGCGGTGATCGAGGGGCGCGCCCCGGGTCGCACCCTGGGCTTCCGCGCCGATATGGATGCCCTGCCGATCCTCGAGGCGACGGGGCTGCCCCATGCCTCGACCGTGCCCGGCAAGATGCACGCCTGTGGCCATGACGGCCATACCTCGATGTTGCTGGGCGCCGCCAAGTACCTGGCCGAGACGCGCAATTTCGCCGGGCGGGTGATCTGCATCTTCCAGCCCGCCGAAGAGGGCGGCGGCGGCGCCAAGGCGATGATCGAGGACGGTCTGATCTCGCGCTACGACATCGCCGAGGTCTACGGGATGCACAACTGGCCGGGGATGGAGCTGGGCGATTTCACCATGCGCGCCGGGCCCGCCTTTGCCGCGCCGGCCCGTTTCGACGTGGTGCTGACAGGCAAGGGTGGTCATGCCGCCATGCCGCATCTGAACGTCGACACCACCCTGGCGGGCGCCCATGTGGTGACCGCCCTGCAAAGCATCGTCAGCCGCAACGTGGACCCGGTGCAGAACGCGGTGGTCTCGATCTGCGGCTTCCAGACCGAAACCAACACCTACAACGTGATCCCCGAGGTGGTGACCCTGAAGGGCACCTTCCGGGTGCATGACGACGAGGTGCAGGTGCAGGTGCGCCGCCGCATCGAAGAGGTGGTCACCCAGACCGCCGCCGCCTTCGGCGTTGCCGCCGAGATCACCTTCCTGCCCGGCCCGCCGGTGCTGATCAACGATGCCGAGGCCATCGCCCATGCGGCAGAGGCGGGGGCGGCGGTCTCGGCCGCCAGTACCGATTTCCCGCCCGTCATGGGCGCCGACGATTTTGCCGAGATGCTGCGCCTGGCGCCGGGGGCCTATGTGCTGGTCGGCAACGGCGACAGCGCGGGCCTGCATCACCCCGAATATGAATTCAACGACGCGGTCATCCCCTTCGGGATGAGCTGGATCGCCGAGATGGCCGAAAGCCGTCTGCCGCTGTCCCGCTGACGCCGCCCAAACCGACCCCAAGGAGCCCTTCCATGCCCGTCAAGAACCGCCTGGCCGAGTTGCAGGACGAAATCACCGCCTGGCGCCGTGACCTGCACGAGAACCCCGAGATCCTTTATGAAACGCACCGCACCTCGGCCATCGTCGCCGAGAAGCTGAAGGACTTCGGCTGCGACGAGATCGTCACCGGCCTGGGCCGCACCGGCGTGGTCGGCGTGATCAAGGGCAAGAGCAACGGCTCGGGCAAGGTCATCGGCCTGCGCGCCGACATGGACGCCCTGCCGATCCACGAGGAAACCGGGGTGGACTACGCCTCGAAGACCCCGGGTGCCATGCACGCCTGCGGCCATGACGGCCACACCGCCATGTTGCTGGGCGCCGCCAAGTACCTGGCCGAGACCCGTAATTTCGACGGCACCGTGGTTGTCATCTTCCAGCCCGCCGAAGAGGGCGGCGCCGGGGGCAAGGAAATGTGCGACGATGGCATGATGGAGCGTTTCGGCATCCAGGAAGTCTATGGGATGCACAACTGGCCGAAGATGCCCGTGGGCAGCTTCGCCATCCGCTCGGGGCCCTTCTTTGCCGCCACCGACCAGTTCGAGGTGAAGATCGTCGGCAACGGCGGCCATGCGGCCAAGCCCCATGCCGCCACCGACCCGATCGTCGCCGCCTCGCATGTGGTCAGCGCCATTCAGTCGGTCGTCAGCCGCAACGCCGATCCGGTGCATCAGATGGTGATCTCGGTCACCTCGATCGAAAGCTCCTCCAAGGCCTTCAACGTCATTCCCGCCTCGGTCACCATTCGCGGCACGATCCGCACGATGACCAAGGAAATGCGCCAGCTGGCTGAAGAGCGTTTCAAGGCCGTGGTCGGCCAGGCCGCCGCCGCCTTCGGCACCGAGGCGCAGATCCAGTGGTTCCCGGGCTATCCGGCCATGGTCAACTCGGAAGAGCAGACCGCCTTCGCTGCCGAGGTCGCCAAATCGGTCTCGGGCGACTGCGTCGAGGCGCCCATCACCCTGGGCGGCGAGGATTTCGCCTATATGCTGGAAGAGCGCCCCGGCGCCTATATCCTGGTGGGCAACGGCGACAGCGCGGACGTGCACAACCCCGCCTACAACTTCAACGACGACGCCATCCCGGCGGGCTGCTCCTGGTGGGCCGAGATCGTCGAAAAGCGGATGCCCGCGGCCTGAGGGCGCGCCGGGGCAAAGCCCGGCCGGAGACAGCAGAAGGGGGGCGTGTCCGACGGGACGCGCCCCTTTCGCATCGGGCTAGGCCGGGTCGGGGATATGACCTAGCTGTTCGCTCAGCGCTTCGGCGGCGGCGCGGACCTGGGCGCCCACCTCCGGGATGCGAGCCAGGGTCAGGCGCACGGCCAGGCCCGAGATCGAGATGGCGCAGACCGCCTCGCCACTGGCCGACCAGACCGGGGCGGCGACGCAGCGCAGGCCGGGATTGCGTTCCTCGTCATCCACCGCATAGCCGCGCTGCCGGACCAGGGCGATGTCGGCCATCACGGCCTGAAGCGAGGTCAGGCTGTGCGGTGTCATCGGCGGCAGGCCGGTCCGGGCCACGAAAGAGGCGATCTCGGCATCGGGCCAGGTGGCCAGCAGGGCCTTGCCCATGCCCGAACAGACGATAGGGGCCAGCCCGCCCGGCGGCGCGATGGCGCGGACGATCTCGCGGCTTTCCACCTGGCTGATGGTGACCAACTGGTCGCGGTCCAGCACGCCCAGGTTGGCGGTCTCGCGGGTCTGGTCGCGCAAACGGCGCAGGTAGGGCAGGGCCGGCAGGACGAAGCTGCGCCGCCGCCCGTAGCTGCTGCCGACGGCAAAGGCGGTGCGCCCGACGTGCCAGGCGGCGCTGTCGGGATCGGCATGGGCGAAGCCGCGTGCCTCCAGCGTGGTCAGCAGCCGATGGGTGGTCGACATGGCCAGCCCCGACATCCGCGCCAGGTCGCTGGCGCGCAGCCCCTCTTCGTTCTGGGACAGCAGTTCCAGCAGGTCCAGCGCGCGGCCGACCGATTGGACGCCGGTTTGGCCCGATGGGGGGCATCGGGTTTGGAATCGCCATTCATGTATACCTCCTCCGGTGGGAGGCCGACTCCCACGATGTGGGAAAGTCTGTCAGAACCTCTCTCTACGTCAAGAAATATGCGTTAATGATCTCTCAAGGACCTTTCGGACGGCCGTGAGTCGTCCTCGCCGTGCGGAGGATGTGTATACATCTTCCGAGCCAGATTTCTGCTGCCACCCGGAAGAGGAGCCCGGGTCGGCAAAGGGAACTGGTCGGCCAAGGGGTTAAGAGAAGGGCCGGGGTGGAGGATCGCCCCATTCCGGCCTGCGCGTTCCGGGGTGCCGTCAGCCTTTGAGGAGGGGCAGGCGGGGAAGGGCCCGGGGGCGGTTCGGCGATAGCCGGGCCCAGAGCGGGCCGGCGTCGATCATTGGCGGTCGATTTGGGAGGAAGACATGAAACTTGGAATGACCAAGACCCCCGGCGCCCTGGCGGCGTCGGCCCTGGCGCTGTGCCTGTCGCTTGCCGTGCCTGCCGGGGCGCAGGTGCTGGATCTGGACGGCAAGACCGTCACCCTGGTCCATAATGCCTCGCCCGGCGGGGCCACGGGGATCAGCGCCCAGGTGCTGGCCGATGCCTGGGCCAAGACCATGGCGGGCAATCCCACGGTGGTGGTGCAATCGGTTGCGGGGGGCGCCCTGACCAAGGGGATCGACCATGTGATGGAGGCGCGGCCCAACGGGCTGACCCTGGGGTATCTGGCCTGGCAGGGCACCACGCGGATCCTGGACCCGGAACCCTTGCAGATTCCCTTCGAGGACTTCGGCACCATCGCCGGTATCGGCGGTTCGAACTTCCTGATCCACGCACGCACCGACATCGGCGGCGGCCTGGAGGGGCGCGATGAATTTGCCGGTCTCGAAACCGTCAAGGTAGGTGGCTATTCCGCAAAGATGACCCAGGGGATGCAGACCCTGGCGGCGCTCGACCTGCTGGGGGTCGACTGGTCCTATGTCTCGGGCATGTTCGGCGATGGGCCCCTTTACGCCGCCCTGCAACGGGGCGAGATCGAGGCCTATCCGGCCACCTCGGCGCAGTTCATCAACGAGCTGGAAGCCGGACCGATCGCCGAGGGCAGCTCGATGGCCGTCTGGCAGATGGGGCCGATCCTGGAAGATGGCACGATGAAGAAGGACCCGGCGCTTGAGGGCGTGCCGACGGTGGGCGAATATATCGAAGCCGCCACCGGCAAGGCCCCCGAGGGCGAGGCCTGGGACGTCATCATGTACCACGCCCAGTCCTCTGCCCCGGTGAACTGGATCGTGGTGGCCCCTCCGGGCCTGCCGGAAGAGCATCTGGAGATGCTGCGCGCCAGCTTCGACGCCGCTGTCGCCACGCCGGAGTATCTGGAGCAGGCGACCAAGGTCTATGGCTCGGAACCCAACATCGTCCATTCCGAGGCGATGAGCGCGATCATCGCGGATGTGCAGAACACCCCCGAGGAGATCAAGGACGCCATGCGCGGGCTGATCGACCGGATGGAGCAGTAAGGGCCAGGCGCGCCCTCTCTCCGCAAGCTCCGGACCTTCCGCGCCTGCCTCGGCTGCGCGGGGCCGTGCGGGGCTTGCCCCACCGATGCTTTCCCCGCTCCGGCTGCGCCGCGCGCTGTCGCATGACATCGCCGGGGCGGGGATCCCTGACGATCTGACGGGCTGATCTCTTATGTTCGACTCCTTCCTGACGGGCCTCTCGCTGGTCCTGTCCTTTCCAACCTTCTTCTACCTGCTGGCGGGGATCGCCGTGGGCCTGTGGCTGGGCGTGGTGCCGGGCCTGGGGGGCGTGACCGGCATGGTCGTGCTGCTGCCGCTGACCTTCGGCATGGAACCCGCCGCCGGTCTGGCCATGCTTCTGGGGCTTTTCGCCGTGGTCTCGACCTCGGACACGATCACCTCGGTGATGCTGGGCATTCCCGGCACCATCGCCAGCCAGGCCACGGTGATTGACGGCAATGCCATGGCCAAGCGCGGCCTGGCGCAGACCGCCTTCGGCGCGGCCTTCGCCAGTTCGGCCTTCGGCGGCGTGCTGGGCGGGCTGGCCATGGCGGCCTCGCTGCCCTTCGCGCTGTGGATCATCCTGGCCTTCGGCTCGCCCGAGTTCTTCCTGCTGTCCCTGCTGGGGCTGCTGATGGTGGGCGCGGTCAGCGGCAATGCGATTTCCAAGGGGCTGGGCGCGGCCGTGCTGGGGCTGATGCTGTCCCAGATGGGCTATCCGGTGGCCAGCTCGATGCCGCGCTACTACTTCGGCCAGCGCGAGCTGCTGGACGGGCTGCCGTTGGTGCCGGTGATCCTCGGGCTGTTTGGCCTGCCCGAGATGATGGACCTGGCCGCCCGGCGCAGCGCGATTGCCCATATCAGCGATGCGCGCGCCGAGGAGGATGGGATATTCAACGGGATCCGTGCGGCGATCCGCAATCGCTGGCTGGTGGTGCGCTGTTCCCTGCTGGGGGTCTATGTGGGGATGCTGCCCGCCATCGGCTCGTCCGTGGTCGACTGGCTGGCCTATGGCCATGCGACCCAAAGCGCCAAGGACAAGGCGGCGTTCGGCAAGGGCGACGTGCGCGGGGTGATCGCGCCCGAGGCAGCCAACAACGCCGTGCTCGGCGGCTCGCTGATCCCCACGCTGGCCTTCGGCATTCCCGGTTCGGGCGCCATGGCCGTCCTCTTGGGCGCGCTGACCATCCATGGCTTCTCGCCGGGGCGCAACATGCTGGGCGAGAACCTGGACGTGACCTTTTCGATGGTCTGGACGATCATCATCGCCAATATCATCGGCGCCGTGGTGCTGATGATCTGGGGCCGGCAGGTGGCGCGGGCAGCCTTCGTGGACGGCAACTTCATCGTGCCCGCCGTGATCCTCTTCATCTTCATGGGGTCCTGGGTCTGGGAGCCGGGGATGTTCACCTGGATCACCCTTCTGGGCGTCGGCCTGCTGGGCTATGCGCTCAAGGCCGCGGGCTGGCCGCGCCCGCCCTTCATCCTGGGCTTCGTGCTGGGCCCTGTGCTGGAAAGCGCGCTGTCTATCACCTGGCAAAGCTACACGCCGCTGGAGGTGGTCAGCCGCCCGACCGTGATCGGCCTGGTCCTGGTGCTGGGGGTGGTCTTCTTCTTCGCCCTGCGCTCGACCCGGCAGGGGCTGGCGGAACATTCGATCGAGGACACGCAGGAAAGCAAGGCGAGCCTTATGCTGTCCTCGGGTCTGGCCCTGGCCCTGGTGGGGCTGTTCGCCGCCGCGGTCTGGATGGCGCTGGACTGGAAGCTGCTGGCGAAGATCTCGCCCATTGCCTTTGGGGTGTCGGGGCTGGTGATCATGCTGTTCGTCCTCTGGCAGGACCGGGGGCGGCTGGGGACCATTGCCAGGGCCCGGGCGGCGGGGGATGCCGCCGCGGGGGGCACCCTGGCCGGGTTCTGGGCCGCGCATCGTCGGCAGATGACCCTGCTGGGCGCCGTGACCTTGATGGTGATCGCCACCCCCTGGGTCGGCACCTATGCGGCGATCCTGGGCTTTGCGGGGCTATACGCCGCGTTCTGGGGGCGGTTCCGCTGGTGGGTCGTGGCCCTCTACACCGCTGCCATCGCCCTGGTGCTCTACGCGCTTTACGACCGCGTGCTGCACACCCCCTTCGAACTTCCCTTCTTCATGTAACCGCAGGAGAGCGAGAGATGCTCAAAGAGCTTGATCCGAAGACAGTCCGTGGCCCCGACGGCGCCTCAGACGGCGGCCCGGTGCAGGGCCTTGGCGCGATTGATTGCGACGTGCATCCGCGCAGCCCCGAACAGGCCGACCTGATGCCCTTCCTGGACAGCTACTGGCGCGACATGCTGCCCTATCGCGACATCGGCCATATGGAGCTGACCTCCTATCCCTTCGCCACCAAGACCTTCCGGGCCGAGGGGGCGGATGGCGGCGTGGCGACCCCCGCGCGGCTGGCGGAGGCGCATCTGGACCCGCTGGGCCTGTCGGCGGCGGTGCTGAACGTGGTCAACGGGGTACAGGCGCTGTTCGATCCCTACATGCAGGCGGCGCTGTGCCAGGCCACCAACCGCTGGCTGGCCGCCGAATGGCTGGACCACGACCCGCGCCTGCGCGGCGCGCTGCTGGTGCCCTTCCGCCATGTGGAAGAGGCGGTGGCCGAGATCAAACGCTATGCCGACGACCGCCGCTTCGTGCAGGTGCTGGCCATCTGCATGGGCGACGGGTTGCTGGGGCAGCGCGAGTACTGGCCGATCTGGCGGGCCGCCAGCGAGGCGGGCTTTGCCCTGTCGATCCACCCGGGCAGCAACTATCGCCACGCCCCCACCCAGTCGGGCTTCCTCAGCTATCTGGTCGAGGAACAGGTGACCTGGACCCAGGGCTTTGCCAGCCAGACGGCCAGCCTGCTGTCGGAAGGGGTGCTGACCGAGTTTCCCGACATGAAGGTGGTCATGGCCGAAAGCGGGATCTCCTGGCTCTTCGGCCTGTCCTGGCGGATGGCCAAGGACTGGCGCGGCAGCCGGGTCGAGGTGCCCTGGCTGAAGGAAAGCCCCGAGGTGGTGCTGCAACGCCAGCTGCGCTTCACCCTGCATCCCTTCGACCTGCCCGACGATCCCGAGGAGGTCGCAGCCGTCATCGACTGCGTGGGCGGGTCCGACATGCTGCTGTTCTCCTCGGACTTCCCCCACGACCAGGGGCCGCGCGCCGCGCTTTGGCCGGCCGGGCTGGCGCCCGATCTGGCCCCGGCGATCTGCCGCGACAACATCCTTGCCACCTATCCCAGACTGGAGGTGTGACATGTCCGTCACCGAACTGGAAAAGACCGAAACCGCGCAGGCGAAACTGGGCATCGTCGATTGCGACATCCACCCGGCCCTGACCACCCGGGGCGAGATCGCCTCTTTCCTGCCGCTGCGCTGGCGCGAGCATGTGCGCGACTGGGGGATGCGCTCGGGCGGGCCCTTCGCCGGGGCGCTGCAATATCCGCGCATGGGCCACGGGATGCGCCAGGACAGCTATCCGCCCGACGGCGGCGCACCGGCCTCGAACCTGGCCTTCCTGAAGACCCAGCTGCTGGATGAGCTGAACATCGAGTTCGGCCTGCTGCACGCCCTGAACGCCGGGCCGTCGCTGCAAAACCAGGAACTGGGCGCGGCGGTCTGTTCGGCCTTCAACGACTGGCAGATCGACAAGTGGCTGTCGAAGGAAGCCCGGCTGAAGGGCGGCATTTCGATCCCGCAGGAAGATGCCACGGCCTCGCTGCGCGAGATCGAAGAGCGCGCCAAGGATCCGCGTTTCGTGCAGGTGGCTTTCGTGCCCCGGTCCATGGAACCCGCCGGGCGTCGCCGCTACTGGCCGATCTACGAAATGGCCGAGGCGCTGGACCTGCCCATCGGGGTGCATTCGGCCGCCACCGGCTGGCGCGCCAATTCGGGCGCGGGCTGGGGCAGCTTCTATGTGGAAGAACACTACGGCTTTGCCCATACCGCCCAGACCATGCTGACCTCGATGATCTTCGAGGGCGTGTTCGAGCGCTTTCCTAAACTGAAACTGGTGCTGGTCGAGGGCGGCTTTGCCTGGCTGGCGCCCCTGATGTGGCGGATGGACCGCGAATGGGAACGGATGCGCGAAGAGGTGCCCCATGTGACCCGGCGGCCCTCGGACTACGTGAAATCCAACGTCTGGCTGACCACCCAGCCAGTGGAAGAGCCGCCGAAAGTGAAGCACATGAGCCATCTGCTGAACTGGATCGGCTGGGACAAGCTGATGTTCTCGACCGACTACCCGCATTGGGATTTCGATCACCCCGACCGCGCCTTCCGTGTCGGCATGGCCGAGGAGGCCCGGCGCGGCATCCTGCGGGACAATGCCATGGGCGTCTACAACCTGACCTGAGGAGGGATCATGACCGATCACATCATCTGCAAGGCCGAAGAGATCGCCGAGGGCGCCGCCCGCCGGGTTCGGATCGGCGGCCGCGACATCGCCATCTTCAACCTCGGGAACCGCTTTGCCGCGATTACCAACCGTTGCCCACATGAGGGGGCCGAGCTGTGCCATGGCAAGGTCGCGGCCTTCATCAGCGCCGAGGGCCCGGGCGAGTACCGCACCGAGGACGAAAAGGTCATGGTGCGCTGCCCCTGGCATGGGTGGGAGTTCGACCTGGCCAACGGGCGCTCCTACTGCGATCCCAACCGGATGCGGGTCAAGACCTTCGACGTGAAGGTCAGCCCAGGCGAGACCCTGGCCGAGGGGCCCTACCAGGCCGAGATCTTCGAGGTGCGGACGGAGGATGATTATGTCGTCCTCACGCTGTGATGCCCCGGCGCCGGGCGCGGGCGGCGCGGTGGCGCTGCCCGATCTGCCGCTGACCGGGGGGTGCCAGTGCGGCGCGGTGCGCTACCGGGTGACCGGCGCGCCGGTCACCTTCTATCTGTGCCACTGTTCACGCTGTCAGCGGCAATCGGGCAGCGCCTTTGGCGAAAGCCTGCAACTGCGCCCCGAGGACCTGGTGATCGACGAGGGCGCCTTGCAGGCGCGGGCGGTCACCGGCGGCTCGGGGCGGTCGGGCGAGATCCGGTTTTGCCCGGCCTGCGGCACCCGGATCACCCACCGGGTCGAGGGCAGCCCGGTGGTGGTGCTGAAACCCGGTACGCTGGACGCCCCCGGCTGGCTGCGACCGGCGGGCGAGATCTTCATTGAGGAACGCCAGCCCTGGCTGGCCGCCTTGCCCGGCGTGGCGCAATATGAAGGTGCCCCGCCGATGCCCGAGCTGCACGCCATCTGGGCGCAGATGCTGGCGGAGGACGCGGCATGAGCGGCATCGTCGTCATCGGCGCGGGCCAGGCGGGCGCCTCCTTGGTGGCGAAACTGCGGGCCGAGGGCTACGCCGGGCCGCTGACCCTGCTGGGCGAGGAGGCATACCCGCCCTATCAGCGCCCGCCGCTGTCGAAGAAATACCTGTTGGGCGAGATGCCGCGAGAGCGGCTGTTCCTGCGGCCCGAAGCCTTCTACGCCGAGCAGGGGATCGACCTGCGCCTGGGGTGTCGCCCCGAGGCGATCGACCGGGCGGCGCGCCTCGTTCGTATCGACGGGCAGGCGCTGACCTATGATCAACTGGTTCTGGCCACCGGCGCCCGGCCCCGCCGTCTGCCGCAGGCGATCGGTGGCGATCTGGCCGGGGTCTTCACCCTGCGCGGCATGGCGGATGTCGATGCGCTGGCCCCGCATATGCGCCCCGGCGCGCGGCTGCTTGTGGTGGGCGGCGGCTATATCGGGCTGGAAGCGGCGGCGGTGGCCCGGGGCCTGTGCCTCAACGTGACCCTGATCGAGGCCGCGCCGCGCATCCTGCAACGGGTCGCGGCGCCCGAGACGGCCGAGTATTTCCGCAAGCTGCACCAGGCCCATGGGGTCGATCTGTGCGAGGGCACGGGGCTGGAGCGGCTTCTGGGCGAGGGGGCCGTCACCGGCGCAGACCTGTCGGACGGTCGCCGGATCGACGTCGATCTGGTGCTGGCCGGCATCGGCGTCCTGCCCGAGGTCGCGCTGGCCGAAGCGGCGGGGCTGAGGTGCGACAACGGTATCGCGGTCGACGGGCAGGGGCGAAGCTCCGACCCGCACATCTGGGCCGCGGGCGACTGCGCCTCTTTCCCTTGGCGCGGTGGCCGGATCCGTCTGGAAAGCGTGGGCAACGCGGTGGACATGGGCGAGCGCGTGGCGCGCAACCTGATGGGCGCCGAAGAGACCTATCAGCCCGAGCCCTGGTTCTGGTCGGATCAATACGACATCAAGTTGCAGATCGCCGGGCTGAACCACGGCTACGAGCAGGTGGTGGCCCGCCCCGGGGTGCGGGCAGGCAGCCTGTCGCACTGGTACTACGCGGGTGGGCGGCTGATCGCGCTGGACGCGATGAACGACCCGCGCGCCTACATGATCGGCCGCCGCTTGTTGGCCCGCGGGCAAAGCCCGGATCCGGCGGCCCTGGCGCGGCCGGAAACCGACCTCAAGGCCCTGGCGGAGGCCTGAGGCCATCTGATCAAAGACAACAGGAGAAACGGAAGATGGTGAAAATCACCTATATCGAGCACGACGGCACCACCCATGCGCTGGACCTGGCCGAAGGCGGCAGCGTGATGGAGGGCGGGCGCGACCATGGGATCGAGGGGATCGTGGCGGAATGCGGTGGCGCCTGCGCCTGTTCCACCTGCCATGTCTACGTGGCGCCCGACTGGGTTGACCGCCTGCCGAAGATCGAGCCGATGGAAGAGGACCTGCTGGATTTCGCCCCGGGCTACGACCCGGCGCGTTCGCGCCTGTCGTGCCAGCTGAAGGTGACGGCGGCGCTGGACGGGCTGGTGGTCGAGGTGCCCGAAGAGCAGGCCTGAAGGGGGCACCGCCCCCCGGGCGACAGCAGGGGCGGCCCCTTTGGTCAGGGCGCCTGCTCGTACAGTTCCAGCGGCAGCCCGTCGGGATCGGCGAAGAAGGTGAAACGGGCGCCGGTGCCTTCGTCCACACGCACCGGCTCGACGGTCACGCCCTTGGCCTGCAACTCGGCCATGGCCGCGTCCAGGTCGGGGGTGGCGAAACACAGGTGCCGCAGCCCCTGTGCCTCGGGGCGCGTGGGCCGGGGCGGGGCGCCCGGAAAGGTGAAAAGCTCGATCTGGCCGCCGCCGGGCAGGGCGAGGTCCAGCTTCCAGCTGTCGCGCGCGGCGCGGTAGGTTTCCGCGATCACTGCAAGGCCCAGCACCTTGGTATAGAAGGCCTTCGACCGGGCATAGTCGCTGGCGATGATCGCCACGTGGTGAAAGCCGCTGAGCATCCTCAGCCCTCGGCCAGCAGGTCGCGGTAGATGGCGACCAGGGCGGCGGCCTCCTGCTCGATCCGGCAGCTTTGCAGCACATGGGCGCGGGCCTGGGCCGACCATTGGGCGCGGCGGGCGTCGTCGTCCAGCAGGGCGGCGGTCTCGTGCGTCAGCGCGTCGAGATCCTCGATATCGACGATGGCTCCGGCCTCGCCCGCGGGGATGAAATCCTCGAAGGCGCCCGCCCGGGTGGCCACCACCGGCACGCCGCAGGCCATGGCCTCCATCGGGGTCAGGCCGAAGCCCTCCCAGCGTTGCGGCGCGATGTAGAGGTCCAGCGCCTTGAACCAGCGCGAGATGTCCCAGTGCGGATCCTCGGGAAGGAACAGGATGCGGTCCGACAGACCGGCCGCTTCCACCTTGGCCTGCAGCCCTTCGTGGAACTCGCGGAACTGGTCGGTCACGCCGCCCATCATCACCGCCGTCACGTCGGGACGCGAGGGCAGCAGGCGCAGCATCATGTCGATGAAAAGGTCATTGCCCTTCTGCGGCCGGATGCGACCGAAACAGCCGACCAGCTTGTGATCCACCGGCAGGCCCAGCTCGGCCCGCAGGGCGGCCTTGTCGCTGGCCGGTTGGAACAGATCGGCGTCGATGCCGTGGTGGATCACCTGCGAGGGCACCTTCAGGAAAGAGGCCGAGCGGGCCGAGGTCGCCACCACGCGGTCCATCTGGGCGATCATCCACTTGGTGAACCCCTTGTGGTCGCGCTGCGCGGCTGAGGTGAACATCAGCTTCAACCGCTTGCCCAGCAGGCGTTTCAGCACGATCCCGGCCAGCATCTCGTTGTTGCGCCGGGCGTGCCAGACGCGGGCGCCCGAGGGGCCCCGGCGCGACATGGTGGCCAGCGCCGACAGCGACACCTGCGGCACCCCCTCGGGGATGGCGGGCCCGGCCGAGGCGATGGCGATCTGGCGCGCCTGCAAGGGCACCAGCCGATAGACGGTCGAGGTGACGCCCGACATGCGTTTCTTGAAATTCGGCGCGATCACGTCGATGCGCGCGATATCTGGCTCGCTCATCCCGGGTCCCTTTCGGTTGCCGGTCCCGATTACACCAGCGGCGCCGGGCCGGAAAGAGGAGCGAGCGCCGACAGCAGTTCCTGCGCCACCGCCTCCAGCCCGCCGCGCTGGTCGTCCGACAGGGCGCGGGCGGCCTGGCCCAGGGCGGCTAGCGCGGCCGGGTCGCCCAGAAGGCGCACCACTTGGGCCGTCAGAGCCTCGGCATCCGCCACTTCCACGGCGGCGCCCGCGCCGTCGAAGGCGGCGTAGGTTTCGGCGAAATTGGCATAGTGGGGTCCGTGCAGCACGGGGGTGCCGAAACAGGCCGGTTCATAGGGGGTATGCCCGCCCGCATCGCAGAAGGACCCGCCGAGGAAGGCAAAGGGCGCTAGGGCGTACCACAGGCCCATCTCGCCATAGGTGTCGGCCAGATAGACCTCGGCGCCCTCGGGCGCCTCGCCTTTCGAGCGTTGCGCGACGCTGAGGCCGCGGGCGCGGATCAGCGCCAGGATCTCGGGCGCGCGGTCCGGGTGGCGGGGGATCAGAAGCAGGCGCAGGCCGGGGATCTGGGCGCGAGCGGCCATATGGGCCTCCAGCACCTGATCCTCTTCGCCCGCATGGGTGGCGGCGGCGGCCCAGAGGGGGCCGGGCAGGGCGGCGCGAAGCTGTGCCAAGGCGTCCGCATCGACGGGGGGCGGGGCGATCATCGCCTTCAGGTTCGGCCCCTGGGCCACGCGGGCCGGATCGGCGCCCAGGGCCATGAGACCCTCCAGCGTGGCGCGGTCCTGGGTGCGGATCAGGTCGAACTGGTCCAGCAGAAAGCGGAAGGTGTCGCCGAAGCGCCCCCAGTTGCGCAGCGAGCCCTTGGACATGCGCGCATTGACCAGCGCCAGGCGGCAGCCCGAGGCGCGGGCGCGCACGATCATCTGCGGCCACAGCTCGCTTTCCACGAAGATCCCCGCCTCGGGGCGCCAATGGGCCAGAAAGCGACGCAGGGCGCGGGCGTTGTCCAGCGGCGCGAACTGGTGCCGGGCGCGGTCGGGCAGGCGGTCGGCCAGCACCTTGGCCGCCCCGCCGGTGCCCGAGGTCACCAGCGCCTGGGCCTCGGGGCGGGCGGCCAGCATCCGCTCGACCAGCGCCAGGACCGAGACGCTTTCGCCGACGCTGGCGGCATGGAACCAGATCAGCGGGCCTTCGGGCCGGGGCAGGGTGGCCTGGCCCAG
Source organism: Pseudooceanicola aquaeponti (assembly GCF_050897975.1). Taxonomy (NCBI): domain Bacteria; kingdom Pseudomonadati; phylum Pseudomonadota; class Alphaproteobacteria; order Rhodobacterales; family Paracoccaceae; genus Pseudooceanicola; species Pseudooceanicola aquaeponti. The sequence goes on along the minus strand of NZ_JBPAXY010000005.1, from coordinate 407,047 downwards.
ACGTTCGCGGATGCGTTCGGGCGCGATGCCCTCGGCCGTCAGCTTGGCGCGCACGCGGCGCCAGACCAGCGGCGTCAGCCCCGTCGCCACTCCGCAGTAGAAACGATAGAAGGGGGTCTTCCCCGGACGCGCGCGCATCAGCCGCCCGTGTGGCTCATGTGGCGCGAGACCTGACCATCGGCACGACGGCGCGAGTAATCGAAATCGTGCCCCTCGGGTTTCAGCGAGATCGCGCGGCGGATTTCCTGTTCCAGCGGCCCGTCATCCTCGGGGAAATTGCGCAGGGCCGGGCGCAGGTCCAGCATGTCTTCCTGGCCCAGGCACATATACAGCTCGCCGGTGCAGGTCATCCGCACCCGGTTGCAGCTTTCGCAGAAATTATGGCTGAGCGGGGTGATGAAGCCGATCTTCTGCCCCGTCTCCTCGACACGCACGTAACGCGCCGGTCCGCCGGTGCTTTCCGCCAGGTCGGTCAGGGTGTAGCGGCTTTCCAGCTGGGTGCGCAGGTCACGCATCGACCAGAACTGGCCCACCCGGTCCTCGTTGCCCAGATCGCCCATGGGCATGACCTCGATCCAGGTCAGATCCATGTGGCGATCCGCGCAGAACTCGGCCAGGGTGAACAGCTCATCTTCGTTGAAGCCCTTCAGGGCGACCGCGTTCAGCTTGACGTTCAGGCCCGCCTTTTGCGCCGCGTCCAGCCCGCGCAGCACCTGCGGCAGGCGGCCCCAGCGGGTGACGCGGGCGAATTTCTCTTCGTCCAGGGTGTCGATCGAGACGTTGATGCGCCGCACGCCGCAGGCATAGAGGTCATCGGCGAAGCGTTCCAGCTGGCTGCCGTTGGTGGTCAGCGTCAGTTCCTTCAACGCGCCGCTGTCCAGATGGCGGGACATGTCGCGGAAGAACTGAAGGATATTGCGCCGCATCAGCGGTTCGCCCCCGGTGATGCGCAGCTTTTCCACGCCCAGATGCACGAAGGTCGAACACATCCGGTCCAGCTCTTCCAGCGTCAGAAGCTCTTTCTTCGGCAGGAAGGTCATGTTCTCGGACATGCAGTAGACGCAGCGGAAATCGCAGCGGTCGGTGACCGAGACGCGCAGATAGCGGATGGCCCGCTGAAAGGGATCGACAAGAGGCTGAACCATGCTGCCGAACCTAGGGGCGCGGGGCGGCGCCGACAAGGTCTTTCGCCGTGCGGGGCCGCGCAGGGGGCTGCGCGGGGGCGGGGGCCGCGCGGGGCGGGCGGGGGACCGCGCGCCCGGGCATTCGCGGATTGTCTGACCGGGCGGATCGGCTAGGGTGGCGGCATGAAACATGCCTTTCCCTTCCTGCTGATTCCGCTGCTGGCGGCCTGTCAGAACCCCGGTTCCCTTGGCCAGGGCGATGAAATGCCGCCCGATCTGATGGCCGAGGGCGCCGAGGGCGAGGCCTATTCCTCGACCGGCGAGCCCTGGTTGCTGCGCCCGCAGGCGCGGGAGCAGGCAGAAGACGCAGAGACCGCCACCGCCACAGGCCCCATTGCCACGGGCCTGCTGGGCCGGTCCATCGCCTCGCTGGGGCCTGCGACCGAGGGCGGGATGTGGATGTCTACCCCGCTGGTCAGCGCGCCGCAGCCGGGCCGTGTACGTGCCAGTGACACGGGCCGCGACGTGGCCCTGACCCTGCGCCCGGCACCCGGGGCGGGGGACAGCGGCGCGCGGCTGTCGCTTCAGGCGATGCAGGCCCTGGGCCTGCCGCTGACCGCCCTGGCCGAGGTCGAGATCTACGGCGGCTGATCGGCCCGGGCGCGGGGTGCCCGGGGCAGGCCTCTCTACAGATACTTGCCCGCTTCCTTGCGGGCGAAGGGGCGCATCGCGTCGCCATGGTCTGCCAGAAAGGCGGTGACGGCGGGGGCGTCGTGTTTCGACAGGTCGCGCAGCCACCAGGCCACGGCCTTCTGGATGAACCAGCGCTCGTCCGTCACGTAATCCGCCGCCCAGCCGAGCACCCGGTGCCGCGCCGCGCGTTCCGCCTCGGAGGGGTGGTTGGCCTTGGTCAGGCCCAGGGTCATGACCAGGGCCGCGCGCTTGGTCCACAGGTGCTCGTGGGTGGTCCAGGCCTCGACCTCGTCCAGGCGGCTGAGGTCGGCCATGATCCGCCGCTGGCCCGCCATGCAGGCGTGATCGGCGATGGCCCAGGCGTCGAACTGCGGCACCCAGGAACAGATCAGCCACCAGACCGGGGCGTCATCGGGGCGGATGCGGGCCTGGGTCAGCAGCTTGGCGGCGGCCACGCGGGCCTCGTGAATATTGCTGTCCCAAAGGGAGCTGGCCAGGGCCAGGCGCTGGTCGAGGGTCAGCCCGGCGCGCCAGTCGCGGGTGAGGTCGTTCAGCACCGGGGTGGGCACGCCCAGATAGGGGCGCGCCACCTTGTGATAGGCCGCCATGCCATCGGCACGTTCCGGGTCGGCCTCGGCCCGCAGCGCGGCCAGGGCGCCCTCGACCGAGAGCGCCCCGGAGGCTTGGGCCTCGGGGGCGGGGGCCGCTTCGGGGACGGGGGCCTCTGCCGGGCTCATTCCACCGTCACCGATTTTGCCAGGTTGCGCGGCTGGTCCACATCGGTGCCCTTGGCGACGGCGGTGTGATAGGCGATCAGCTGGGCGGGCACGGCGTAAAGGATGGGGGTCAGCACCGGGTCGATCTGCGGCATCTCGATGCTTTGCCAGATGCCATCCTGGGCCGCGGCGATACCCGCGTGATCCGAGATCAGCAGCACCTGACCGCCGCGCGCCATCACCTCTTGCATGTTCGACACGGTCTTGTCGAAAAGCGCGTCGCGCGGCGCCATGACCACCACCGGCACATGTTTGTCGATCAGCGCAATGGGCCCGTGCTTCAGCTCGCCGCTGGCGTAGGCCTCGGCGTGGATGTAGCTGATTTCCTTCATCTTCAGCGCCCCTTCCAGGGCCAGCGGGTACATCAGGCCCCGGCCCAGGAACAGCACGTCCTGCGCCTCGGCCAGTTGCAGCGACAGGGCCTCGGCGGTGGCGCCATCGTCCAGGGCGCGCGACAGGGTGGCGGGCAGGCCGCGCAGGGCCGACAGCAGATCGCCCAGGCGTTCGGCGTCGATGGTGCCGCGCTGGCGCGCCGCCTCCAGCGCCAGCAGCAGCAGCACGGTCAGCTGGCAGGAAAAGGCCTTGGTCGAGGCCACGCCGATCTCGGTCCCCGCCAGGATCGGCAGCGCCAGGTCGCTTTCCCGCGCGATCGAGCTTTCGGCCACATTGACCACCGACAGGATACTGTCGGCGCGGTCGCGGCAATAGCGCAGGGCGGCCAGGGTGTCGGCGGTCTCGCCCGACTGGCTGACGAACAGCGCCAGGGTGCCGGGGGTGATGGGTGGCTCGCGATAGCGGAATTCCGAGGCCACATCGACCTCGACCGGCATCCGGGCCAGCTGTTCGAACCAGTATTTCGCCGTCAGGCAGGCGTAATAGGCGGTGCCGCAGGCCACCAGGGTCAGCCGCTCCAGCTTGGTGAAGTCCACGCCGTCGCCGGGCAGGGTGATCGTGTCGCCCGCCTCGCCCAGGTAGAAGCGCAGCGCCTCTCCCAGAACCTGGGGCTGCTCGGCAATTTCCTTGGCCATGAAATGCTTGTGCCCGGCCTTGTCGACGCGGGCATTGTCCAGCGTCACCTGTTTCATCGGCCGATTGGCCAGGTTGCCCGCCGCGTCGTAGATGGTGACGCTGTCGCGGGTAACCACGGCCCAGTCGCCTTCCTCCAGATAGGTGATCCGGTCGGTCAGCGGCGCCAGCGCCAGGGCGTCGGACCCCACGTAGTTCTCGCCCGTGCCATGGCCGATGGCCAGGGGAGAGCCCTTGCGGGCGGCGATCATCAGATCCTCTTCGCCGTCGAAGAGGAAGAGCAGGGCAAAGGCGCCTTCCAGCCGCGGCAGGGTGCGGGCCACGGCCTCTTGCGGGGTCAGCCCCTCGGCCACGTATTGCGCCGCCAGCATGGCGACGGTTTCGGTGTCGGTCTCGGTTTCGGCGACCAGCCCGGCCTCGGCCAGTTCGGCGCGCAGCTCGCGGAAGTTCTCGATGATGCCATTGTGGACTACGGCCACCTTGCCGACCCGGTGGGGGTGGGCGTTGGCCTCGGTCGGGCTGCCATGGGTGGCCCAGCGGGTGTGGCCGATGCCGGATTTGCCCGCCAGCGGATCATGCACCAGCACGTCCGACAGGTTGACCAGCTTGCCCACGGCGCGGCGCCGGTCCAGATGGCCCTCGTTCACCGTGGCGATACCGGCGCTGTCATAGCCGCGATATTCCAGCCGTTTCAGCGCCTCGACGAGGAAGGGTGCGGCCTCGTGTTTTCCCAGATACCCGATAATTCCGCACATTATTCCACTCCTTTGGCCGCGCGGGCCTTCTTGAGTTTCAACATTTCGAACAATTTTCGCGCCATGCCGGGTTTCGTGACCTGCCGGGCCCGGGCCAGGGCCAGGGCGCCCGGTTCCACGTCGCTGGTGATGACCGAGCCCGAGCCGGTCATCGCCTCATCCCCGATCGAGACCGGCGCCACCAGCATGGTGTTCGAGCCGATGAAGGCCCGCGCGCCGATGCGCGTGCGGTGCTTCATCACCCCATCATAGTTGCAGGTGATGGTGCCCGCGCCGATATTGCTGCCCTCGCCCACCTCGGCATCGCCGATATAGCTCAGATGGTTGACCTTGGCGCCGCGGTCGATGCGGGCCTCTTTCACCTCGACGAAATTGCCGATGCGCACGTCCTCGGCCAGTTCGGCGCCGGGGCGCAGGCGGGCATAGGGGCCGACCACGCCGCCCCGGCTGACATGGCAGCCCTCAAGATGGGAAAAGGCCCGGAGGCGGGCGCCGTTCTCGACCGTGACGCCGGGCCCGAAGACCACATTGGGTTCGATCACCGTATCGCCGCCGACGAAGGTGTCATGGGCGAAGAACACCGTTTCGGGGGCCTGCATGGTGACCCCGTTCTCCAGCGCCTCTGCCCGGGCGCGAGCCTGGAAAAACCCTTCGGCGACAGAGAGTTCCGCGCGCGAGTTCACGCCCAGGGTTTCCTCTTCGGCGCAGGTCACCGCGCCCGAGCTGAGGCCCGAGGCATTGGCCAGGCCGACGATGTCGGGCAGATAGTATTCGCCCGCCGCATTGTCGTTGCCGACCTGGGCCAGCAACTCGAACAGCACCGCGCGGCTGGCGCAGACAACGCCGGAATTGCAAAGGGTTATGCGGCGTTCTTCATCCGTTGCATCCTTGTATTCGACGATCCGGTCCAGCCGTTCGCCCTGCATCACCAGCCGCCCGTAGCGCGCCGGGTCCTTTGCCTCGAAGCCCAGGACGATGACGTCATGCTTGGCGCGGGCGGCGCGCATCGCCTCCAGCGTCTCGGGGCGGATGAAGGGGGTGTCGCCGTAAAGGACGATCACGTCGCCGTCGAAATCGGCCAGGGCCGCGCGGGCCTGGTCGACCGCATGGGCGGTGCCCTTCTGCTCGGTCTGAAGGACGACCTCGGCCGGGGGGAAGGCCTCTTGGGCCGCTTTCGCCACCTCCTCGGCGCCATGGCCCGCCACGACGATCAGCCGCGACGGCTCTAGCGCCAGGCCGCTGTCGATCGCGTGGATCAGCAGGGGCGCGCCCGCGATCTCATGCAGGACCTTGGGCCGGTCCGAGTTCATCCGCGTGCCCTTGCCCGCGGCCAGGATTACCAGTGCCGTGCTCATCTTGCCCCCTCGCCGGGCTTCGCCCGGTCGGCTTGTCATGCCGGATGCGGCCGCCTCTGGCCCGGGCGGGACGCATCGCCTGGGCCCGCGACACCGCCGGGGCGGGGTCTGGGCCATTGTTCTTTCGTCGCGCCCGTTTTATCCGGTGGGCAGAGGCGTGCAAGCCGGGTGGCGTCGTGGCGCGATCAACTTGGGTTTCGCATCGCAACAATTGGCGGCGAAACGGCGCCTGCACGGGCTGGGCAGGGCAAGCGGGGAAGGAATGAGATGGGCGCGGTGATCTTCGATCTGGACGGGACCCTGGCGGATACCAGTGGCGATCTGCTGGCGGCGGCCAATGCCTGTTTCCGCTCGCTGGGCGCGGGCGATCTGCTGGGGGCGGGCGACGCGGGCACCGCCCTACGCGGCGGGCGCGCCATGCTGCGCCTGGGGATGACCCGGCTGGGCCGGGCCGAGGATGCGGCCGAGATCGACCGCCTTTATCCGCTGCTGCTGGAGGCCTACGCGGGCGACATCGCCCGCCACACGGTTCTCTACCCCGGCGCGATGGAGGCCGTGGCCACCCTGCGAGCCCAAGGCCACGCCGTGGCCATCTGCACCAACAAGCCCGAGGGCCTGGCCCGCCGCCTGCTGACCGAGCTGGGCGTGCTGGAGGAGTTCGCGGCCCTGATCGGCGCCGACACATTGCCGGTGAAAAAGCCCGACCCCGAACCCCTGCGCGAGGCGGCGCGCCGCGCCGGTGGTGATCCGGCCCGCTGCTGCCTGGTGGGCGACAGCGACACCGACCGCAACACCGCCCGCGCGGCGGGGGTGCCCTCTATCCTGGTGGGTTTCGGCCCCTCGGGCGAGGATATGGCGGCGCTCGCCCCCGAGGCGATCATCGGCCATTTCGACGAATTGCCCGGCGTGGTCGCCGGCCTGTCCCTCTAGGCACGAAAGGAACGCCCATGACCGAACGGTTCACCGGCAGTTTCACCCAGCAGGAACCGATCCCCGAAGAGGCCATCGAGGCCGCCGTGGCGGTGATGCGCAGCGGGCGCCTGCATCGCTACAACACCCTGCCCGACGAGGCGGGCGAGGCCGCGCTGCTGGAGAAGGAGTTCGCCGAACTGACCGGCGCCAAATACTGCGTCGCCACCGGCTCTGGCGGGATCGCCATCACCACCGCCCTGCGCGCCGTGGGGGTGAAACCCGGCGATCCCGTGCTGACCAATGCCTTTACCCTGGCCCCCGTGCCCGGCGCCATTGCTGCCGTGGGTGGGCGCCCGATCTATGTCGAGGTGACCGAAGGCCTGGTGATCGACCTGGACGATCTGGAGGCCAAGATCGGCCAGGCCCGTGTTCTGCTGCTCAGCCATATGCGCGGGCATCTGTGCGACATGGACCGGCTGATGGCGATCTGCGATGCCGCGGGCGTCAAGGTGGTCGAGGATTGCGCCCATACCATGGGGGCCGCCTGGAACGGCCAGGTCAGCGGGCGCCAGGGGCTGGCGGGCTGCTATTCCACCCAGACCTACAAACACGTCAACTCGGGCGAGGGGGGCTTTATGGTCACCGACGACGACGAGGTCGCCGCCCGCGCCGTCATCCTGACCGGCAGCTACATGCTTTATGGCAAGCACCTTGCCGCCCCCGGGCCAGAGGTTTTCGAGCGGGTGAAATACGACACCCCCAATGTCTCGGGCCGCATGGACAACCTGCGCGCCGCCATCCTGCGCCCGCAGCTGCGCAAGCTGGAGGCCCAATGCGCCGCCTGGAACGCGCGGTATCGCGTGGTCGAGGAGGGGCTGCGCGGCACCCCGGGCCTGACGGTGATCGAGCGCCCCGAGGCCGAGACCTATGTGGGCTCGTCCATCCAGTTCCTGTTGCTGGACTGGTCCGAAGAGGCGGTGCAGGAGGTGCTGGCGCGCTGTGCCGCCCGTGGGGTCGAGCTGAAGTGGTTCGGCGCCGCCGAGCCCCAGGGCTTCACCTCGCGCTATGACAGCTGGCGCTATGCGGAAAGCGCGCCCATGCCGCAGACCGACCGGGTGCTGAAGGGCATCCTGGACATGCGCCTGCCGCTGACCTTCTCTCTGGACGATTGCACCCTGCTGGCACGGATCATCCGCGCCGAGGTCGGCGCGGTCTGGCAGGCGCAGGGCTAGGGGCCTGTCCCGACGCCCCCGGCGCGCCCGATGCAAGCTAACAGTGACACCGGCCCGGCCACGGCGCCGGTGTTTTTCGTTCGGCCCATGGGCGCCAATCGCTGCGCCTTATCCGATCGCGTATTGACGCGGGACGGGGCGGGGATCTATGGTGTGAACAAGTGTTCATAAACGGGAAGGGAGGAGCCCGATGTTCACCGCATCCATGCGCTTCGATCTGGGCGAGGATATCAACGCGCTGCGCGAGGCGGTCCACGCCTGGGCGCAGGGCCGGGTCAAGCCGATGGCCGCCGAGATTGACAGCGAGAATGTCTTTCCCGCCGCGCTGTGGCGCGAGATGGGCGACATGGGCCTTCTGGGCCTGACCGTCGATGAAGAGTACGGCGGCACCGGCATGGGCTATCTGGCCCATGTGATCGCGGTCGAGGAGATCGCCCGCGCCTCCGCCTCGGTCTCTCTGTCCTATGGGGCCCATTCCAACCTCTGCGTGAACCAGATCCGCCTGAACGGCTCTGCCGAGCAGAAGGCGAAGTACCTGCCGGGCCTGGTCAGTGGCGAGCACGTCGGCGCCCTGGCGATGAGCGAGCCGGGCGCAGGCTCGGACGTGGTCAGCATGAAGCTGCGCGCCGAGAAGAAGAACGACCGCTACGTGCTGAACGGCAACAAGTACTGGATCACCAACGGGCCCGATGCGGACACCCTGGTGGTCTATGCCAAGACCGACCCGGAGGCGGGCAGCAAGGGCATCACCGCCTTCATCGTCGAGAAGTCGATGAAGGGCTTCAGCACATCGCCGCATTTCGACAAGCTGGGGATGCGTGGCTCGAACACCGCCGAGCTGATCTTCGACGATGTCGAAGTGCCCTTCGAGAACGTGCTGGGCGAAGAGGGGCGCGGCGTGCGCGTGCTTATGTCGGGGCTGGACTACGAACGCGTGGTCCTGTCGGGCATCGGCACCGGCATCATGGCCGCCTGCCTGGACGAGATCATGCCCTATATGGCCGAGCGCAAGCAGTTCGGTCAGCGCATCGGGGATTTCCAGCTGATGCAGGGCAAGATCGCCGATATGTACGTCAAGCTGAACTCGGCCCGGGCCTATGTCTACGAGGTGGCCCGCGCCTGCGACCGGGGCGAGGTCACCCGCGCCGATGCGGCGGGCTGCGTCCTTTATGCCAGCGAAGAGGCCATGGTGGTGGCGCACCAGGCGGTGCAGGCCATGGGCGGTGCGGGCTTCCTGGCGGATGCGCCGGTGGCGCGGATCTTCCGCGATGCCAAGCTGATGGAGATCGGCGCGGGCACCTCGGAAATCCGGCGGATGCTGGTCGGGCGAGAGCTGATGGCGGCGATGAGCTGATCATGCAGGCCCTGGACGCGACATATGCGGCGGCGCCCCGGCGACCCGGGGCCGCCATGCAAAACGGGCGCGCCTGTTTGGCGCGCCCGCTGGACCGGCTCCCGAGGGAACGGGCCGGTCATGTCGTTGAGCCGGGTTCAGAAGGTGTGGACGTAGGAAATGCCCACGACCAGCGGGTCGACCTCGGCGGTGCCCAGGGTGGTGTTGCCGGATTTGACCTTCATGTCGATGTCCATCCAGCGCACATCGGCACGGATCTGGCCTTTTTCGCTGACGCGGTAGTCCAGGCCGGCGTGCAGGGCCAGGCCCCAGCTGTCTTCCAGCTTCAGGTTGGGCACCGAGGAGTCGACGTCCAGGGCGGTGGTGTAGTTCACACCGGCGCCGATGAAGGGCGTCACGTCGCTGCCGTTCTGGAAGTGGTAGTTCAGGCTGATGGTCGGCGGCAGGTGTTTCACGCTGCCGATATCCGCCCCGCCCAGCTTGATGTCATGGGTGAAGGGGGTTGCGGCCAGCAGTTCGATCCCGAGGTTGTCGGTGATGAAATACTCCAGCGTCAGCGTGATCTGGGTATCGTCGTCGATGTCCAGACGGGCGCCGCCGGCGGTGCCGTTGTCGTCTTTCGGGTTCACGTTGCCGATACCGACACCAAGGGTGATGTCGCCAGCCTGCTGAGCGGCGGCACCGGACGCGCCGAGCGCCAGGACGGCGGTGGCGGAGAGGAGGAGGGTCCGGAGTTGCATGGGGTTTCCTTTCAGTCTGTCTCGACTGCCCCTTTGCGCCCCTTCGGCGGCCAATTCATTGATCTGGGTCAACTTCACCGCGCGCCGCGCGGGGGTGCGACATTCTGGCGTAGGCTTCGGCCCGCCAAGGGAAAAACAAGGAGAGGGGCATGAAGCTCGCGTCGAAGATCCTGACCGGCGGGGATGATTTCCGCACCAACCTGGCCGCCCATGAGGCCGCCCTGGCCGAGGTGCGCGCCGCCGCCGAGGCCGCGGCTGCGGGCGGGGGCGAAAAGGCCCGGGCGCGGCATCTGTCGCGGGGCAAGATGCTGCCGCGCGACCGTGTGGCGGGGCTCTTGGATCCCGGCTCGCCCTTCCTCGAGATCGGTGCCACGGCGGGCCATGCCCTTTACGACGGCGCCGCGCCGGGCGGGGGCATCATCGCCGGGATCGGTCGCGTCGCCGGGCAAGAGGTGATGGTGCTGGCCAATGACGCCACGGTGAAGGGCGGCACCTATTATCCCATCTCGGTGAAGAAACACCTGCGCGCCCAGGAGATCGCCGAGGAAAACCATCTGCCCTGCGTCTATCTGGTGGACAGCGGCGGCGCCAACCTGCCCAACCAGGATGAGGTCTTTCCCGACCGCGACCATTTCGGGCGGATCTTCTTCAACCAGGCGCGGATGTCGGCCAAGGGCATTGCCCAGATCGCCGTGGTCATGGGCAGCTGTACCGCTGGCGGCGCCTATGTGCCCGCCATGTCCGACGTGACCATCATCGTGCGCGAACAGGGCACCATCTTCCTGGCGGGCCCGCCCCTGGTGCGCGCCGCCACCGGCGAGGTCGTCACGGCCGAGGATCTGGGCGGCGGCGATCTGCACACGCGGCTGTCGGGGGTGGCCGATCACCTGGCCGAGGATGACGCCCATGCGCTGGAACTGGCCCGCGCCCAGGTGGCGGCGCTGAACCGCACCCGCCCCGGCGGCATTGTCCGCCAGTCGCCCGAGGCCCCGGCCTATGACCCCGCCGAACTGCTGGGCGTGGTGCCGGCCGATGCCAAGATCCCCTATGACGTGCGCGAGGTGATCGCGCGGCTGGTCGACGGTTCCCGCTTCGACGAGTTCAAGGCGCGCTTTGGCGAGACCCTGGTCTGCGGTTTCGCCCATATCGACGGCTGGCCCGTGGGCATCGTGGCCAACAACGGCGTGCTGTTTTCCGAAAGCGCCGTGAAGGGCGCCCATTTCGTCGAGCTGTGTTCGATGCGGAAGATCCCGCTGGTCTTCCTGCAAAACATCACCGGCTTCATGGTGGGCCGCAAATACGAGGCCGAGGGCATCGCGCGCCACGGTGCCAAGATGGTGGCCGCCGTCAGCTGCACCTCGGTGCCGAAGATCACCATGGTGGTGGGTGGCTCCTACGGGGCGGGCAACTACGGCATGGCCGGGCGCGCCTATTCCCCCCGGTTCATGTGGACCTGGCCCAATTCGCGCATTGCCGTCATGGGCGGCGATCAGGCGGCGGGCGTGCTGGCCCAGGTGCGGCGCGAGGGGCTGGAACGTCAGGGCCAGAGCTGGAGCGCCGAGGAAGAGGCCGAATTCAAGCGCCCCATGCAGGAGCAGTTCGCCCGGCAGAGCCACCCGCTCTATGCCTCGGCGCGTCTTTGGGACGACGGCATCGTCGATCCGCGCAAAAGCCGCGAGGTGCTGTCGCTGAGCCTGTCGGCCAGCCTGAACGCCCCCATCGAGGAGAGCCGCTTTGGCATTTTCCGCATGTGATCGGGGTCTGACCTGCGTGCGAAGGCCGCGCCTGCGGCGGGCGGGCAGGGGGCTCTGCCCCCGTCCCGGCGGCGCCGCGACTCCCCCGGGATATTTTTGGCAACGAGAAGAGGGGGCGGGGCGATGATCGAGACGCGTGTCACCCAGAGGTTCGATCTGCGCCATCCGGTGCTGCTGGCGCCCATGGCGGGCGTGTCGGGCGGCGCGCTGGCCGCCGCCGTCAGCGGCGCGGGCGGGCTGGGCCTGGTGGGGGGCGGCTATGCCGATCCCACTTGGGTGCGGCGCGAATGGGCGCAGGCGGGCAATGCGCGCCGGGGCTTGGGCTTCATCACCTGGGCGCTGGCCGAGACCGGTGCCCTGGGCGAGGCCCTGCTGGACGAGATACTGGCCGAGGCGCCAGAGCTGCTGTTCCTGTCCTTCGGCGACCTGGCGCCCTTTGCGGCAAAGGCGCGGGACGCGGGTGTGCCGGTGATGGCGCAGGTGCAAAGCGTTGAACAGGCCCGCGCGGCGCTGGCGGCGGGCGCCATGGCGCTGGTCGCCCAGGGCACCGAGGCCGGCGGCCATGGGGCGCGTCGCGCCACGATGACCCTGGTGCCGGAACTGGCCGATCTGTTGGCGCGCGAGGCGCCCGAGGTGCTGCTCTTTGCCGCTGGCGGCATTGCCGATGGCCGCGGCCTGGCCGCCGCGCTGATGCTGGGGGCCGAGGGCGTGGTCTGCGGCACTGCCTTCTGGGCCGCCGCCGAGGCGCTGGTGCCTGAGGGGCAGCATCGCGCCGCAATGCAGGCCGGGGGCGATGCCACCTACCGCAGCAAACTGTGGGACGTGGCGCGGCAGAAAAACTGGCCCGAGGGGTTCGACCTGCGCGGGATGCGCAATGCCTTTTCCGACGAATGGGAAGGGCGGCTCGATGCGCTGGCCCGGGACGAGGCCGCGCGGGCGCGTTGGCTGGACGCCGCCGCCACGGGCGAGGCGGATATTGCGGGCCCCATCGTGGGCGAGGGGATCGGGCTGATCGACCGGGTGCGCCCGGCGGTCGAGATCCTGGAAGAGATGGCAACGCAGGCCGAGGGGCTGCTGGCGGGTGGATGGAGGCGGCGATGAGCCTGAGCGTCTGGCAGGGCGACATCACCACCCTGGCGGTCGACGCCATCGTCAACGCCGCCAATCCGCAGTTGCTGGGGGGCGGGGGCGTCGACGGCGCCATTCACCGCGCCGCCGGGCCGGGCCTTCTGGCCGAGTGCCGCACCCTGGGCGGTTGCCCGCCGGGTGAGGCGCGGCTGACCGGCGGCCATGACCTGCCCGCGCCCCATGTGATCCACACCGTGGGGCCGGTCTGGAAGGGGGGCCAGGCGCATGAGGCCGAAACGCTGGCGGCCTGTTACGGCCATGCGCTTGACCTAGCCGCGGACGCCGGGCTGCGCTCTATCGCCTTTCCGGCGATTTCCACCGGGGTCTACGGCTATCCGGCGCGCGCCGCCGCCCGGGTCGCCGTCTGCGCCTGCCGCGCCTGGCAGGCCGAGGCCCGGGACGAGATGGACATTACGCTGGTCGCCTATGACGCCCGGCAGGCAGAGATATTGAGGGAGGCCGTCGATGGCTGAGGGACATCTGTTCAAGAAAATCCTGGTGGCAAACCGGGGCGAGATCGCCTGTCGGGTGATCGAAAGCGCGCGCGCCATGGGCATTGCCACCGTGGCGGTGCATTCCGACGTGGACGCGGGCGCCCGTCATGTGGCGCTGGCCGACGAGGCGGTCAGCCTGGGCGGCGCGCGCCCTGACGAAAGCTATCTGCGGGGTGAGGCGATCATCGCCGCCGCCCGGGCCACCGGGGCCGAGGCGGTGCATCCGGGCTATGGCTTCCTGTCCGAGAACCCCGATTTCGTCGAGGCGCTGGAGGCGGCGGGGCTGGTCTTCATCGGCCCTTCGGCCAAGGCGATCCGGGCCATGGGGCTGAAGGGCGCGGCCAAGGCGCTGATGGAAGAGGCGGGGGTGCCGGTGGTGCCGGGCTATCACGGCGCCGAGCAGTCCGAGGCGCATCTGGCCGCCGAGGCGGACCGCATCGGCTATCCCGTGCTGCTGAAGGCCGTCGCGGGCGGCGGCGGCAAGGGGATGCGCCGTGTCGACGCCCCCGAGGGCTTCGCCGAGGCGCTGGCCGCGGCCAAGGCCGAGGCGCGGGGCGCCTTCGGCAATGACGAGATGCTGGTGGAGAAATACATCCTCAGCCCGCGCCACGTCGAGGTGCAGATCTTTGGCGACGGCACCCGGGCGGTGCATCTGTTCGAGCGCGACTGTTCGCTGCAACGCCGCCACCAGAAGGTGATCGAGGAGGCCCCCGCGCCGGGCATGTCCGAGGAGGTGCGCGCCGCCATGACCGGCGCCGCCGTCCGCGCCGCCGAGGCCATTGGCTACAAGGGGGCGGGCACGATCGAGTTCATCGCCGATGGCAGTAACGGCCTGCGCGCCGATGGCTTCTGGTTCATGGAGATGAATACCCGCCTTCAGGTGGAACATCCCGTCACCGAGGCGATCACCGGCGTCGATCTGGTGGAATGGCAGATCCGCGTCGCGGCGGGCGAACCGCTGCCCTGCGCGCAAGAGGATCTGACGATCACAGGTCACGCCTTCGAGGCGCGCCTGTACGCCGAGGATGCCAGCGCTGGCTTCCTGCCTGCCACGGGTCGGCTGGACCGGCTGGCCTTCCCCGAGGGGCTGCGCATCGACACCGGCGTCCGCGAGGGCGACGAGATCAGTCCCCATTACGACCCGATGATCGCCAAGCTGATTGCCCATGGTCCGACCCGCGACGTGGCGCTGGCGCGGCTGGAGGCCGGGCTGCGGGCCACCGAAGTTGCGGGCAGCGTCACCAACCTGGGCTTCCTGGAACGGCTGGCGGCGCAAGAGGACTTCCGTGCGGGCGAGGTCGATACCGGGCTGATCGAACGCCATCAGGCGGTGCTGTGCGACGCGCCAAAGGCGGACACCGCTGCCCTGGCCTGGGCGGCGATGATCGCGCTGGATCTGGCCGAGGCCCCCGCGCCGCGCCGGGGCTTCACCCTGTGGGCGCCGCTGCGCCGCATCGTGACGCTGGACCAGGCGGGCGAGGCCCATGTGCTGGCGGTCGAAAGCCTGGAGGATGGCAGCCATGTCATCACGGCGGTCGAGGGCGGGGGCGAGGGCGCCCCGGTCGCGGCCCGCTGGCAGAACGGCGCCTGGTGGCTGGAGGGCGCGCGCGCCCCGGGCTGGCACCGCGCCGGAACCCGCATCACCCTGTTTGGCGGCTGGCCGCTGGTGCTGGACCAGGTCTTGCCCGGTCAGGGGGCCGACGAGGGCGCGGGCGGTGACGTGATCCTGGCGCCGATGCCGGGCCTTCTGCGTCAGCTTTTCGCGGCCCCCGGCGATACGGTTGCCGCCGGGCAACGATTGGCTATCCTTGAGGCCATGAAGATGGAACACGCGCTTGTCGCCCCGCGAGATGGTATCGTTGCCGAAATTCTGACCACGGAGGGCGGCCAGGTCGAAGCCGGCGCCGCTCTGATCCGGCTTGAGGCGGAGGATGCGGGAGAGGCCGCATGATCACGCTGCATCATTGTGCCGGGTCGCGCTCTATGCGGGTGCTGTGGCTACTCTACGAGCTGGGGGTGCCCTTCGAGATGTCGATCCGCCCCTTCGACGCCTCGCTGCGCCAGCCCGACTACCTGTCGCTGTCACCCGCCGGTCGGGTGCCCGCGCTGGAAATGGACGGCGAGACCTATTTCGAAAGCCTGGCGATCATGGAGATCCTCTGTGAACGCTTCCCCGAGCGCGGCCTGGGCCGCCCGGCGGGGGATCTGGACCGGCCCGACTGGCTGGTCTGGCTGCACTTTGCCGAAACCGTCTCGCAGCACTGTGCGGCGCTGACGCAACAGCATCTGGTGCTGCACGAGGACTGGATGCGCTCGCCCACCGTGATGAAGATCGAGGTGGCGCGGCTGAAGAAATGCTTTGCCGCCATCGAGGGGCGCCTGTCGACCCCGGTCGAGAACCGCGACTACCTGCTGACCTCGGGCTTTTCGGCGGCCGACATTGCCGTCGGGCAGGCGGTGTGGATGGCGCTGCATTTCACCGACATGGAGGGGTTCCCCGAAATGGCGGCCTGGTACGAGCGTATCACCGACCGGCCAAGCTTTGCCAGCGCGCGGCCCGAGCCCGACACCGGGGTCTATGCGCAGGATTTCTATCCGCCGCTGCAAGAAAGCCCGCCGCAGTAAGCGCGGCGGCACACACATAGGGAGGGGGGAGCGATGACCGAGAGGGTCGAGATATTCGAGGTGGGCCCGCGCGACGGGTTGCAGAACGAGGCGCGGGCCATTCCGGTGGCCGAGAAGATCGCCCTGGTCGATTGCCTCAGCCGGGCGGGGTTCGCGCGCATCGAATGCGCCAGCTTCGTCAGCCCGAAATGGGTGCCGCAGATGGCGGGCAGCGCAGACGTGCTGGCCGGCATCACCCGGGCGCCCGGCGTGCGCTATACCGCGCTGACCCCCAATATGCGGGGCTTCGAGGACGCGCTGGCGGCGGGGGTGGACGAGGTGGCCGTCTTCGGCGCCGCCTCCGAAGGGTTCAGCCGCGCCAATATCAACGCCTCCATCGCCGAAAGCCTGGATCGGTTCCGCCCGGTGGTCGAGGCCGCCCGCGCCGCCGATCTGCCGGTGCGCGGCTATGTCAGCTGCGTCACCCATTGCCCCTATGACGGCGCCGTGGCGCCCGAGGCGGTGGCCGATGTGGCGGCAGAGCTGTTCGACATGGGCTGCACCGAGATCTCGCTGGGCGAGACCCTGGGCCGCGCCACCCCGGAGGAGGTGGCGCCGATGCTGCGCGCGGTGCTGCACCAGATCCCCGCCGAACGGGTGGCGGGGCATTTCCACGACACCGGGGGCCGGGCGCTGGACAATATAGATGTGGCGCTGGACCTCGGGCTGCGGATTTTCGATGCCGCCGTCGGCGGGCTGGGCGGCTGCCCCTATGCGCCGGGGGCGGCGGGCAATGTGGCCACAGAGGCCGTGCGCGCCCGCGTCGAGGCGCGCGGCTTTGCCACCGGGCTGGACCCGGCGGTTCTGGAAGAGGCGGCGGCGATGGCCCGCAGGATGCGGCAGGGAGAGACGGCATGAGCTACCAGACGATCCGTATCGAACAGGACGCGCGCGGCGTGGCCCATCTGTGGCTGGCCCGTGCCGAGAAACACAATGCGATGAACGCGGTGATGATCGACGAGTTGACGGCGGCGGCGGCCCAGCTGGGCGATGACCCGTCGGTGCGCGTCGTGGTGCTGGGCGCCGAGGGCCGCAGCTTCTGCGCCGGGGGCGATCTGGGCTGGATGCAGGACCAGATGCGCGCCAACAGCGCCACGCGGCGGGTGGAGGCGCGCAAGCTGGCCGACATGCTGGGCGCGCTCGACGCGCTGCCCAAGCCGCTGATCGGGCGGGTGCAGGGCAATTGCTTTGGCGGCGGCGTCGGGCTGGCGGCGGTCTGTGACGTGGCCATTGGCGCCGATGTGGTGAAGATGGCCCTGACCGAGACCCGACTGGGCCTGATCCCCGCCACCATCGGCCCCTATGTCATCGCCCGCACCGGCCCGGCGGGCGCCCGGCGCATCTTTTTCCAGGGCAACCGCTTTGACGCCGCCCTGGCGCAAGAGCTGGATCTGCTGGCCCGGGTGGTGCCCGCCGAGGGGCTGGACGCGGCCATCGAGGCCGAGCTGGCCCCGATCCTGGAGACCGCGCCCGAGGCCGTGGCCCGGGCCAAGCGCCTGGCCCGGCGTCTGGGCGGCGCGCCCAGCGAGGCCGAGGTGGCCCATTCGGTCGAGGAGCTGGTTGCCTGTTGGGAAGGCAGCGAGGCCCAGGCCGGGATCGCGGCCTTCTTCGCCAAGACGACCCCGCCCTGGCAGGGCTGAAACCGGGGGGCGGCGCGGGCCCCGGGCCGCGCCGCGCCGGATCGGCGGAGGGGGGCAGGGCCCGCGCAGCCATACGGTGCTGCATTGCGGCACCTGGGCCGCTGCCGCGCAGGGTGCTGAGATCAGGGCACTTTCCCGCGCCCATGCCGCGCCGCAGAGGGGGCGACGGCAAAACTGAGTGATTCCGTCATGTATTTCCGACTGATTCCGTTGGGTACTGCTGGCGACGCGGCAATGCGGCGTTAACCGTCGTGGCCGAGATCAATTCCTTGGTATTCAATTGTTTACAAAGGAAGTTCAGGACACATCGTAACCGTGTAAAACGCGCGCCCTCGGTTGACCCTGCCGGGGGGCGAGCGTAAAACCCGACACAGCCTTGAGGGTCCGGACGCGCGGACCCCCGCCGCCCATGAAAGGAGCCATTCGTGGAAGAGATGCTGCGGGAATACCTTCCCATCCTCATCTTTCTCGCGGTCGCGATCGCCCTTGGCCTGGTCTTGATCCTCGCCGCGCTGATCCTCGCCGTGCGCAACCCCGATCCCGAAAAAGTCAGCGCCTACGAATGCGGCTTCAACGCTTTCGACGATGCGCGGATGAAATTCGACGTCCGGTTCTATCTGGTGTCGATCCTGTTCATCATCTTCGACCTGGAAATCGCCATGCTGTTCCCCTGGGCCGTGGCCTTCAAGGACATCTCGATGGTGGGCTTCTGGTCGATGATGGTCTTCCTGGCCGTCCTGACCATCGGCTTCGCCTATGAATGGAAGAAGGGAGCCCTGGAATGGGAGTGATGACCTCTGCCAATACCGCGCAGGCCGACAAGGAAGTCGCCACCCAGGCGCTGAACCGGGAACTTCAGGACAAGGGGTTCCTGCTGACCTCGACCGAAGACCTGATCACCTGGGCGCGGACCGGCTCTCTGCACTGGATGACCTTTGGCCTGGCCTGCTGCGCCGTCGAGATGATGCACAGCTCGATGCCGCGCTACGACATCGAACGTTTCGGCACCGCGCCGCGGGCCTCCCCGCGCCAGTCCGACGTGATGATCGTCGCGGGCACCCTGACCAACAAGATGGCCCCGGCGCTGCGCAAGGTCTACGACCAGATGCCCGAACCGCGTTACGTCATCTCGATGGGCAGCTGCGCCAATGGCGGCGGCTACTATCACTACAGCTACTCGGTGGTGCGCGGTTGCGACCGCATTGTGCCCGTGGACATCTACGTCCCCGGCTGCCCGCCGACCGCCGAGGCGCTGGTTTACGGCATTTTGCAGCTGGCGCGGAAGATCCGTCGCACCGGCACTCTGACGCGCTGAGGGGGCAAGATCATGAGCGAAGCTCTGAACGAACTGGGCGCCCATATCGAGGCCAAGCGCCCCGATTGCGTCGCCGCCTGGGATGTGTCCTTCGGTGAGCTGAACATCGACGTGACCCCCTCGAACATCGTGGGCTTTGTCGAGTTCCTGCGGACCGACAGCTCCTGCAAGTTCTCGTCGCTGGTCGACATCACGGCGGTGGATTACCCCGAACGGCCGAAGCGGTTCGACGTGGTCTATCACTTCCTGTCGATGTACCAGAACCAGCGCATCCGCCTGCGCGTCGCCGTGCGCGACGACGAGATGGTGCCCTCGATCACCAGCGTGCACAAATCGGCCGACTGGTTCGAGCGTGAGGTGTTCGACATGTTCGGCATCGTCTTCTCGGGCCACCCGGACCTGCGCCGCATCCTGACCGACTACGGCTTCCGCGGTCACCCGCTGCGCAAGGACTTCCCCACCACCGGCTATACCGAGGTGCGTTACGACGAGGTGCAGAAACGCGTCGTCTACGAACCCGTCAGCCTGGTGCAGGAATACCGCCAGTTCGATTTCATGTCCCCCTGGGAGGGGGCCGAGTATATTCTTCCCGGTGACGAGAAGACCGAAGAGGGGGCGAAGTGATGGACGGATCCAAAGGTTTCGACGACGCCCAGACGGGCGAACAGCAGATCCGCAACTTCAACATCAACTTCGGGCCCCAGCACCCGGCGGCCCACGGCGTGCTGCGCATGGTGCTGGAGCTGGACGGTGAGATCGTCGAGCGGGCGGACCCGCATATCGGCCTTCTGCACCGTGGCACCGAAAAGCTGATGGAAAGCCGCACCTACCTCCAGAACCTGCCCTATATGGACCGGCTGGATTACGTGGCGCCGATGAACCAGGAACACGCCTGGTGCCTGGCCATCGAAAAGCTGACCGGGGTCGAAATCCCGAAACGCGCCTCGCTGATCCGCGTGCTGTTCTGCGAGATCGGGCGCATTCAGAACCACCTGCTGAACGTGACGACCCAGGCCATGGACGTGGGCGCGCTGACACCGCCGCTGTGGGGCTTCGAGCCGCGCGAAGATCTGTGCATCTTCTACGAACGGGCCTCGGGCGCGCGCTTCCACGCCGCCTATTTCCGCCCCGGTGGCGTGCACCAGGATCTCAGCGACAAGCTGCTGGATGATATCGAGGAATGGGCGATCGAGTTCCCGGCCAAGCTGGATGACATCGACAGCCTGCTGACCGAGAACCGGATCTTCAAGCAACGGAACGTCGACATCGGTGTCATCACCGAGCAGGACATCCAGGACTGGGGCTATTCCGGCGTCATGGTGCGCGGGTCGGGCCTGGCCTGGGACCTGCGTCGTGCGCAGCCCTATGAATGCTACGACGAGTTCGACTTCCAGATCCCCGTCGGCAAGAACGGCGACTGCTATGACCGCTACCTTTGCCGCATGGCCGAGATGCGCGAAAGCGTGAAGATCATGCGCCAGGCCATCGTCAAGCTGCGGGAAACCCCCGGCGACGTTCTGGCGCGCGGCAAGCTGACCCCGCCGAAGCGCGGCGAGATGAAGACCTCGATGGAGGCGCTCATCCACCACTTCAAGCTTTATACCGAGGGCTTCCACGTCCCGGCTGGCGAGGTCTATGCCGCCGTCGAGGCGCCCAAGGGCGAGTTCGGCGTCTACCTGGTGGCAGATGGCACCAACAAGCCCTACCGCGCCAAGCTGCGCGCCCCGGGCTTCCTGCATCTGCAATCCATGGACTACGTGGCCTCGGGCCACCAGCTGGCCGACGTGGCGGCGATCATCGGCACGATGGACATCGTGTTCGGCGAGGTCGACCGTTGATGCTGGGCGACGTCACGATTTCCCTGTGGCAGCTGCTGGTCGGCGCCGTCTGCGGCCTTGTGGCCGTGCTGGCGGCGCGGGGCGGCTCGCGTCTGCTGATCGGGGCGATCGTGGGTGCGGCGGTGGCCGTGCTGATGGATATCGGACGGGGGTACTTCTGATGCGGATGCTGGCACTGCGCGTGGCCCTGGGGGCCGGTGGCCTGGCCCTGGCGGCCTGTACCATGCCCCCCAGCGACCTGCCCCCCGGGGCGGCCGAGAATTTCAACGACGCCGTGGCCTCGGTGGGCTGTGTGCTGCGCACCGAACGGGACTACCTGCCGGTGGAACTGCAAACCGGGATGACCCGGGAACAGGCCATCGCGCTGGCGCAGTACAAGATCGTCAGCGGCGAGGCGATCTCGCTGCCCGACGGGGCGGTTCAGCTGACGGTCGGGGACTGCGCCGTCTGAGGCGCGCCGCACCGATGACGACAGGCGGCCCTGCCGCCGACAGACGACAGAGGCGGGCGACCGTCGCAACAGAACGGGCCCCAGTGGGCCGGAGCGGGGCCAACCCCGCGCCAACGACAGAGTAAAGGACGGGACCTGAGCCGATGCTGAGACGCCTGCACCACGAACAGCCGGAGAGCTTCGCCTTCACCGAGGCGAACATGAAATGGGCCGAGGGCCAGATTTCCAAGTACCCGGAAGGCCGTCAGGCCTCTGCCATCATTCCGCTGCTCTGGCGGGCCCAGGAACAGGAAGGCTGGCTAAGCCAGCCGGCCATCGAATATGTGGCTGACCTGCTGGGCATGGCCTATATCCGTGCGCTGGAGGTTGCGACCTTCTACTTCATGTTCCAGCTGCAACCGACCGGCTCGGTCGCCCATATCCAGATCTGCGGCACCACGACCTGCATGATCTGCGGCGCCGAGGATCTGATCTCGGTCTGCAAGGAAAAGATCGCGCCCAAGGCCCATGCCCTGTCGGCGGACGGCAAGTTTTCCTGGGAAGAAGTCGAATGCCTGGGCGCCTGCGCCAACGCACCGATGGCCCAGATCGGCAAGGACTACTACGAAGACCTGACCGCCGAAGGCCTGGCCGCGCTGCTGGACAAGCTGGCGGCGGGCGAGGTGCCGGTGCCGGGGCCGCAGAACGGCCGCTTCTCTTCCGAACCCGCGGGCGGCGCCAAGGCGCTGTCGCAGTGGGAAGAAAGCAAGGTTGCCCATAACGGTTCGGTCGCCCGCGCGGTCGAGATCGGCGATACGGTGAAACGCATCGACGGCACCGAAGTGCCGATCCTGACCCCCTGGCGCGATGCCAAGCCCGCAGGCCCCGCCGAAACCCCGGTGGTCGAGGCCGAGGCCAAGCCCGCCGCCGACAAACCCGCCGACGACACCGGCGTGACCAAGCAGGCCGCCCCTGCCGAGGCCACCGCCAAGCCCACCCCCGCCGTCTCGGCAGAGGCCGTGGCCGCCGCGGGCGAGGGTGCCAAGCCCGAGGCCCTGGAGGGCCCGCGCGACGGCAAGGCCGACAATCTGAAAGAGATCTCGGGCGTCGGTCCGAAGCTGGAAAGCGTGCTGAACGAGATCGGCATCTTCCACTTCGACCAGATCGCGTCCTGGGACGCGGCGCAGGTTGCCTGGGCGGACCAGAACCTGGTCGGCTTCAAGGGCCGTGTCAGCCGCGACGACTGGGTCGGTCAGGCGCAGAAACTGGCGTCGGGCGAACAGACCGATTTCTCGAAACGCGTGAAAGACGGCGACGTCTACGAGGACAAGTGATCTAGGCCATGGCGATGATGAGCAGCAACCTTTGCAGGATGACGGGGCAGGCGCTTGGCGCCGCTCTGGCGCTTGCGCTGCTCATCGGTCTGACCGGGCCCCTGGGGTTTCTGGGCGCGCTGGTTCTGGCCGTTCTGGCCGGGGCGGGTCTGGTGGTCGGGCTGCAACGGTTCGTCTGCCAGGGGCAGGCGGGGCAGGGGCCGGTGACCGGCGTCGCCCATCAGGCCGCCGAGGCCGTCCGCGCGCCGGACGGCGAAGTGCAGCCGGGCCGCAGCGTGGAACGCGCAGCCCCCCTGGCCGAGGGCATCGCCGCGCCGCAGGCCGCGCCTGCCGAAGAGGCCCCGGCTGAGGCGAGCGCCGAAGCGACCGCCACGCCGGTGGCAGAGACAGAGATGGCGCAGGCCCCGGTCGAACCGGATGACCTGCAACGGCTGAAGGGCGTCGGCCCGAAACTGGCCGGGGCGCTGGCGGCGGCGGGGATCACCCGCTTCGACCAGATCGCCGCCTGGACCGAGGCCGATCTGGCCTGGGTCGACGAGAACGTGAAAGGGGCCCGGGGGCGGGCCAGCCGTGACGGCTGGATCGCCCAGGCCCGCGAGATGTCCGCCGACAATGCGGCGGGCTGAGGAATGGAGATGACGGAAGACCACGCGAAAGAGCTGGAACTGGCCCGCAAGGGGCGCCTGGTGGGCATCGTGATTGCGGTGACCATGGTGCTTTGGATGGCCCTTCAGTTCGCGGGCGGCCAGATCGGCCTGCCGCAGCGCTACGTCTTCCTGTTCGATTTTGCCGCCATCGCCGCCTTCGTCTGGGCGCTGGTGGTGGTGGCGCAGATCTGGCGTGCGCGCCGGGATGACAAAGGGTAAGACATGCTCAAGGATCAGGATCGTATCTTTACCAATCTCTACGGCATGAACGACCGCTCGCTGAAAGGCGCGCAGGCACGTGGCCATTGGGACGGCACCGCGGGCATCCTTGCCAACGGGCGCGACTGGATCATCCAGCAGGTGAAAGACAGTGGCCTTCGCGGTCGGGGCGGTGCGGGCTTCCCCACCGGTCTCAAGTGGTCCTTCATGCCGAAGGAAAGCGACGGGCGCCCCGCCTATCTGGTGATCAACGCGGACGAATCCGAACCCGCGACCTGCAAGGACCGCGAGATCATGCGCCACGACCCGCATACGCTGGTCGAAGGGGCGCTGATCGCCGGTTTCGCCATGAACGCGGTCGCCGCCTATATCTACATCCGCGGCGAATACATCCGCGAGAAAGAGGCCCTGCAAGCGGCCATCGACGAGGCCTATGATGCCGGTCTGATCGGCAAGAACGCCTGCAAGTCCGGCTACAACTTCGACGTCTTCCTGCACCACGGGGCAGGGGCCTATATCTGCGGCGAGGAAACGGCGCTGATCGAAAGCCTGGAAGGCAAGAAGGGGATGCCCCGGATGAAGCCGCCGTTCCCGGCGGGCGCGGGCCTTTACGGCTGCCCGACCACGGTGAACAACGTCGAGTCGATCGCCGTCGTGCCGACCATCCTGCGCCGCGGCCCCGAATGGTTCAGCAGCTTCGGCCGCCCGAACAACGCCGGCACCAAGCTGATGGCGCTGACCGGCCATGTGAACACCCCTTGCGTCTTCGAAGAGCAGATGTCCCTGTCGGTGCGCGAGATCATCGAGCATCACGGCGGCGGCATTCGCGGCGGCTGGGACAACCTGAAGGCCATCATCCCCGGCGGCGCCTCCTGCCCGGTGCTGCCCAAGGACAAGCTGGAAGACGCGATCTTCGATTTCGACTGGATGCGTCAGAACCAGTCCAGCTTCGGCACCGGCTGCATGATCGTCATGGACAACTCGGTCGACGTGGTGAAGGCCGTCTGGCGCCTGTCGAAGTTCTTCAAGCATGAAAGCTGCGGCCAGTGCACGCCCTGCCGCGAAGGCACCGGCTGGATGATGCGTGTCATGGATCGTCTGGTGACCGGCGAGGCCGAGCCGGAAGAGATCGACATGCTGCTGGACGTGACCAAGCAGGTCGAGGGTCACACCATCTGTGCCCTGGGCGATGCGGCGGCCTGGCCGATCCAGGGCCTGATCCGTCACTTCCGCGACGAGATCGAGGACCGGATCAAGCGCCAGAAGACCGGCCGGTCCACCACCATCCTGACCGCTGCGGAGTAAGTCCATGATGTCCCTGTCCGCCCCCAAGATCGCGACCCGCCTGGCCCTTCTGGCCTGCGTCGGCCTTTCCGTGACCGCCTGTTCCCGGCTGACCCCCTGGGCCAACGGTGCGCGCCCGGTCTTCGACGGGGAGTATTTCCGCGCCAAGGTCGAGTTCGACAAGGAGACCCCCGAGGTCTTCACCGTCGCGGTGCGGGATGCGGGCAAGACCCTGGCAGGGGCGCGCGAGGCGGGCCGGCTTGAGGCCAACACCCACTGCATCACCTATTTCGGCAGCAGCCAGATCGAATGGGACGCCTCGAACCCCGATGCCGAGGATACCGCCCTGATGATCCAGGACGGCACCCTGATCATGAGCGGGAGCTGCCGCGGATGGTAACCCTGCGCGCATATCCCTTCGGCCTGCGGGCCGCGCATCGCCGGGCCTCTGCCCGGCGGCGGGCGGTGGCATGGGCGGGATCTGCGCGCCGTCGCCCGACCCTGGGCGATGTTTCGCCGCGTGCCCCTGGCGCGCGGGCGATGCTATTGAATAACAGTTCGGCGGGCGCCGATCTGCGGGGTGAAACCCCGCAGAAAGGATATGCCATGCGCCCCGTTTCCTCCCTTCGTCTTCGTCCCGTCCTGGCCGCCGCGCTGACGGCGCTGTTGCCGCTGATGCCCCTGGCCGCCCAGGCCAGCACCGGCGGCGACCTTCCGCCCCTGCGCGAGGTCGAGGAGATCGACCGCAACATGCTCTGGGTCGCCCTGGCGATCGAGATCAGCGACCATTGCGACCAGATCGCCCCGCGCAACCTGAAAGGGCTGCTGGTGCTGAACGATCTGCGCGCCCGGGCCCGCGATCTGGGCTATTCCAACGCGGAAATCGAGGACTACGCCACCAGCGACGCGGAAAAGGCGCGGATGCGCCAGCTGGGCGAGCAATACGTGAAATCCCAAGGACTGGACCCCGATGTCCCGGCGGATCTGTGCAGCCTCGGCGCGGCCGAGATCGCTCGGAATAGCCGCATCGGCGCCCTCTTGAAAGCAAAGTGAGCACCCATGTCTGACCTTCGCAAGATCATCATCGACGACCAGGAGATCGAGGTCGATCCGGCCCTGACGCTGATCCAGGCCTGTGAACAGGCCGGTGTCGAGGTGCCGCGGTTCTGCTATCACGAGCGTCTGTCGATCGCCGGCAACTGCCGCATGTGCCTGGTCGAGGTCGTCGGCGGCCCGCCGAAGCCCGCCGCCTCTTGCGCGATGCAGGTCAAGGACATGCGCCCCGGTCCCGATGGCGCGCCGCCGGTGATCAAGACCACCTCGCCGATGGTCAAGAAGGCCCGCGAAGGGGTCATGGAATTCCTGCTGATCAACCACCCGCTGGATTGCCCGATCTGCGACCAGGGCGGCGAATGCGACCTGCAAGACCAGGCGATGGCCTATGGCGTCGACTTCTCGCGCTATCGCGAGGCGAAGCGCGCCACCGATGATCTTGATCTGGGCCCGCTGGTCGATACCCACATGACCCGCTGCATCAGCTGCACCCGCTGCGTGCGCTTCACCACCGAGGTGGCGGGGATCACCCAGATGGGCCAGACCGGCCGGGGCGAGGATGCGGAAATCACCTCGTATCTGAACAAGACGCTGGATTCGAACCTGCAGGGCAACATCATCGACCTGTGCCCCGTGGGCGCGCTGGTGTCGAAACCCTACAGCTTCACCGCCCGCCCGTGGGAGCTGACGAAGACCGAAACCGTGGATGTGATGGATGCCCTCGGCTCCAACATCCGGGTCGATACCAAGGGCCGCGAAGTGATGCGGATCATGCCGCGCAACCATGACGGCGTGAACGAGGAATGGATCTCGGACAAGACGCGCTTCATCTGGGACGGTCTGCGCCGCCAGCGTCTGGACCGCCCCTATGTGCGCAAGGACGGCAAGCTGACCCCCGCCACCTGGCCCGAGGCGCTGGCCGCCGTGGCCGGTGCAGTGAAGGGCGCGCAAAGCCTGGCCGCGCTGGTTGGCGATCTGGCCCCGGTCGAGGCGGTCTTCGCGCTGAAGCAGCTGATCGAAGGGCAGGGCGGTGTCATCGAATGCCGCACCGACCGCGCCCGTCTGCCCGCCGACAACCGCTCGGCCTATGTGGGTAACGTGGCGATCGAGGAGATCGACAGCGCCAAGGAAATCGTGCTGATCGGCACCAACCCCCGGGTCGAGGCGGCGGTGCTGAACGCGCGCATCCGCAAGGCCTGGAGCAAGGGCGCCAATGTTACCCTCGTCGGCCCCGCCGTCGATCTGACCTATGACTACACCCATGCGGGCACCGGCCGCGCCGCGCTGGCCGATCTGAAGGTGGGCGAAGACGCCATCGTGATCGTCGGCCAGGGCGCGCTGAACGAGGCCGACGGCGCCGCCGTCCTGGCCGCCGCCCAGGCCCTGACGGGCAAGCTGCTTGTGCTGCACACCGCCGCCTCGCGCGTCGGCGCGCTGGACGTGGGCGCGGTGACCGAGAAAGGTCTGGACGCCATGGAAGGCGCCGACGTGATCTTCAACCTCGGCGCGGATGAGGTCGAGATCGGCGAAGGGCCCTTCGTGATCTATCAGGGCAGCCATGGGGACCGGGGTGCGATGCGCGCCGATGTCATCCTGCCCGCCGCCGCCTATACGGAAGAAAACGGTCTCTTCGTGAACACCGAAGGCCGCCCCCAGCTGGCCATGCGCGCGGGCTTTGCCCCCGGCGAGGCCAAGGAAAACTGGGCGATCCTGCGGGCGCTGTCGGCAGAGCTGGGCGCGACCCAGCCCTGGGACAGCCTGGCACAGTTGCGTCAGGCCCTGGTGGCCGAGGTGCCGCATCTGGCGATGATCGACCAGGTGCCCGCCAACGACTGGGTGGCGCTGCCTGCTGCGCCCCTGGGCGACGCGGACTTCCGCCTTGTCATTCGCGACTTCTACCTGACCAACCCGATTGCCCGGGCTTCCGAGGTCATGGCGGATCTGTCGCGCATGGCCGCCGAACGCGCCGCGGCGCCCCTGGCGGCCGAATGAAAGCTGTCGCGATCATAGGATCCGGGGCCCTGGCGGCCCTCAGCGGCTGCGGGATGACCTGCGCCGGACCGGAGGGCGGCTGCACCCCGCAGCCCGCCACCCGTGCTGCGCAGATGCCTGCCGCATCGCTGGCCTATGACGGGATTGAGACCCGCCTTCTGGATGGGGACCTGGTGAATTTCCATGTCTCCATGCGGGGGGCGCGCGGGCCCGAGGATCTCTCGGACTACGCGGAATGTGCGGCGGCGCAATATGCGCTGATCCGCGGCTACGGATTTGCAAGACATCTGCGCACAAATGTCGCCGAGGTCTCTGGTCACTGGGAAGCAGATGCGGTTTATACCGTCTCGGCAGCCCTGCCCGAGGGTTTGCGCACGATCGATGCGGAAGTTGTCGCTGCGCATTGCGCGGAAAACGGAATACCGACGGTGTGAGGACACATGGCTGAGTTTTTCACCTCTAACCCGCTAGGCATCCTACTGACGATTGTTGGACAGGTGCTTTTGATCGTGGTGCCCCTGCTGGTGTGCCTCGCCTTTCTGCTATACGCGGACCGCAAGATCTGGGCCGCGGTCCAGCTGCGGCGCGGACCCAACGTGGTCGGCGTCTTCGGTCTGCTGCAGAGCTTCGCCGACTTCGGCAAGTATATCCTGAAGGAGGTCGTGGTGCCGGCGGGCGCCGACAAGTTCGTCTTCTTCCTCGCTCCGATGATGAGCTTCGTTCTGGCGATGATCGCCTGGGCGGTGATCCCGTTCAACGACGGCTGGGTCCTGTCGGACATCAACGTGGCCATCCTTTATGTCTTCGCCGTTTCCTCGCTTGAGGTTTACGGCGTGATCATGGGGGGCTGGGCGTCCAACTCGAAATATCCCTTCCTGGGCTCGCTGCGCTCTGCCGCGCAGATGATTTCCTACGAGGTGTCTCTGGGTCTGATCATCATCGGCATCGTCATCTCGACCGGCTCGATGAACTTCGGCGACATCGTCGCGGCGCAGGACACGGGCTATGGCATCTTCAGCTGGTACTGGCTGCCGCACTTCCCGATGCTGTTCCTCTTCCTGATCTCGGCCCACGCCGAGACCAACCGCCCGCCCTTCGATCTTCCGGAAGCGGAATCGGAACTGGTGGCCGGCTATCAGGTGGAATACAGCTCGACCCCCTTCCTGCTGTTCATGATCGGTGAATATGTCGCCATCGTGCTGATGTGCGCCCTGACCACCACGCTGTTCTTCGGCGGCTGGCTGTCTCCGATCCCGGGTCTGCCCGACGGCTTCCTGTGGTTCTTCGGCAAGTGCATCCTGGTCTTCTTCATCTTCGCGATGACGAAATCGGTCGTGCCGCGCTACCGCTACGACCAGCTGATGCGCATCGGCTGGAAGGTCTTCCTGCCGCTGTCGCTGGGCTGGGTCGTGCTGGTGGCATTCCTGGCGAAATTCGAACTCTTCGGCGGCGCCTATGCCCGCTGGATGATTGGAGGCTGATCATGGCAAGCGTCGACTATACCCGCGCCGCCAAGTACTTCCTGCTGATGGACATCTTCAAAGGCTTCAAGATGGGGTTCAAATACCTCATGAAGCCGAAGGCCACGCTGAACTACCCGCATGAAAAGGGGCCGCTGTCGCCCCGCTTCCGCGGTGAACATGCGCTGCGCCGCTATCCCAACGGGGAAGAGCGCTGCATCGCCTGCAAGCTGTGCGAGGCGATCTGCCCGGCCCAGGCCATCACCATTGATGCCGAACCGCGCGAAGACGGCTCTCGCCGGACCACGCGTTACGACATCGACATGACGAAATGCATCTACTGCGGCTTCTGCCAGGAAGCCTGCCCGGTGGATGCCATCGTCGAGGGGCCGAACTTCGAGTTTGCCACCGAGACCCGCGAAGAGCTGTTCTACGACAAGGAAAAGCTGCTGGATAACGGGGCCCGCTGGGAAGCCGAGATCGCCCGCAACCTGGAACTGGATGCGCCCTACCGATGATCCGTTCCGTTGAACATAAGCCGGGAAAGGGGGCCGCCCATGGCTGATGCCCAAAACCCGTTCGAGATGTTCATCCGGCACGCCCAGGACATGGCCAAGTCCATGAACCCGGCGCTGGAGAGCTTCACCCCCAAGGGGTTCGAGGCGCTTTGGCCGACGATGCCGAAGGAATGGATGGAGCTTGCCTTTGGCAACACCGTCAACACGGAAGGGCTGGACGCCAAGACCCGCCTTTTCCTGACCCTCGCGGGTCTGACCATGCAGGGCGCACAGGCCGAAAGCCAGCTGCGTATCACCGTGCGCCACCTTCTGGAGGCGGGCGCGAAGAAACAAGAAATCGCCGAGGCCATCGCACAGATGTCGATGTTCGCCGGTATTCCCGCCATGACCAAGGCCGCCCAACTGGCGAAAGAGGTCATGGACGAACAAGAGGATGATGAGACATGAGCGTCGCCGCCTTCTCCTTTTACCTTTTCGCGATCTGCGTGCTGGCCGGGGGCCTGTTCACCGTGATCTCGCGGAACCCGGTGCATTCGGTGCTCTGGCTGATCCTCTCCTTCCTCAGCGCGGCGGGCCTGTTTGTCCTGCTGGGTGCGGAATTCGTCGCCATGCTGCTGGTCATCGTCTACGTGGGGGCGGTCGCCGTGCTGTTCCTCTTCGTGGTGATGATGCTGGATGTCGACTTTGCCGAGCTGAAGGCGGAAATGGCGCGCTACATGCCGCTGGCTCTGCTGATCGGGGTGATCCTGCTGATGCAATTCGCCCTAGCCTATGGCAGCTGGACCGAGGCGGAAACCGCCGAGGCCGCGCGTCTGGCCGTGGCCCCCGAGGGGGTGCAGAACACCGCGGCCCTGGGCCTGCTGATCTACGAACAATACTTCCTGGTCTTCCAGCTGGCGGGCATGGTCCTGCTGGTGGCGATGATCGGGGCCATCGTCCTGACCCTGCGGCACCGCCAGGACATCAAGCGCCAGAACGTGCTGGCGCAGATGTGGCGCGACCCGGCCAAGGCGATGGAACTGAAAGATGTGAAACCGGGGCAGGGGCTTTAGGCCTCTGACCGGTGTCAGATTGGCCCCGGGTGCGCCCGGGGCGAAACAAACCCGGAGCGGGCCGCGCGGCCGGCTTCAAAGAAATTGAAAAGCGACCCCGGACCGATCCGGGGGAGGGAAACGGGACAGCGATGAGCATTGCCAGCTGGATAGCCATCATTTTTGCGGGCGTCTTCCTGCCCGTCACCGTTGGCCTCGCCAAGGGCTGCAAGGCGGGACCGAAAGCAAAAGGAGACCGCGGATGATCGGAATCGAACATTACCTCACGGTGGCGGCGGCGCTGTTCGTCATCGGGATCTTCGGGATCTTCCTGAACCGGAAGAACGTGATCATCCTGCTGATGAGCATCGAGCTTATCCTGCTGTCGGTGAACATCAACCTGGTGGCCTTCTCCAGCTTCCTGGGCGACCTCGCCGGTCAGGTCTTCACGCTCTTCGTTCTGACGGTGGCCGCGGCGGAGGCGGCGATCGGGCTTGCCATTCTCGTCTGTTTCTTCCGCAACCGCGGCACCATCGCCGTGGAAGACGTCAACGTGATGAAAGGCTGAGCCCATGGTCCCCATCATTCTTCTTGCGCCGCTTGCCAGCGCCATCATCGCCGGCTTCGGCTGGCGGTTGATCGGCGTGAAGGGCGCGCAGATCCTCACGACCGGCGTTCTGTTCCTGGTCTGCCTGCTCAGCTGGATCACCTTCTTCAACACCCCCGCCGAGACCCAGCACGTCGAGATCCTGCGCTGGATCGAAAGCGGCTCGCTGTTCACCTCCTGGGGGGTGCGCGTCGACCGTCTGACCACCATCATGCTGATCGTGGTCACCACGGTTTCGGCCCTCGTGCACCTCTACAGCTTCGGCTACATGGCGCATGACGAGAACTTCAAAGAGGGCGAGGAATACCGCCCCCGCTTCTTCGCCTACCTGTCCTTCTTCACCTTCGCGATGCTGTCGCTGGTGACCTCGGACAACCTGGTGCAGATGTTCTTCGGCTGGGAAGGCGTGGGCGTGGCCTCTTACCTGCTGATCGGTTTCTACTACAAGAAACCCTCGGCCGGTGCCGCCGCCATGAAGGCCTTCGTGGTGAACCGGGTCGGTGACTTCGGTTTCATCCTCGGCATCATGGCGCTGTTCTTCCTCACCGACAGCATCTCGCTGGACGTGATCTTTGCCTCGGGCGCGACCCTGGGCGAGACGACCCTGCATTTCCTGTGGCGCGACTGGAACGCGGCCAACCTGATTGCCTTCCTGCTGTTCATCGGCGCGGCGGGTAAATCGGCGCAGCTGTTCCTGCACACCTGGCTGCCGGACGCGATGGAAGGCCCGACCCCGGTGTCGGCGCTGATCCACGCCGCCACCATGGTGACCGCCGGTGTCTTCATGATCTGCCGCATGTCGCCGCTGATGGAATATGCGCCCGACACCATGGCGCTGATCACCTTCATCGGCGCCACCACCGCCTTCTTCGCCGCCACCGTCGGCCTGGTGCAGAACGACATCAAGCGCGTCATCGCCTATTCGACCTGTTCCCAGCTGGGCTACATGTTCGTGGCCGCGGGCGTCGGCGTCTATTCCGCCGCCATGTTCCACCTGCTGACCCACGCCTTCTTCAAGGCGATGCTGTTCCTCGGCGCCGGTTCGGTCATCCACGCGATGCACCACGAACAGGACATGCGGAACTACGGCGCCCTGCGCAAGAAGATCCCCTATACCTTCTGGGCGATGATGATCGGCACCCTGGCCATCACCGGCGTCGGTATTCCGCTGACCCACATCGGCTTTGCGGGCTTCCTGTCGAAGGATGCGATCATCGAAAGCGCCTGGGCGGGCACCCAGGGCGGCTATGCCTTCTGGATGCTGGTCATCGCCGCGCTGTTCACCTCGTTCTATTCCTGGCGCCTGATGTTCATGACCTTCTACGGTCCGCAGAAGGGCGACAAGCATACCCACGAACACGCCCATGAAAGCCCGACCGTCATGCTGATCCCGCTGGGGGTCCTGTCCCTGGGCGCGATCTTTGCCGGGATGCTGTGGTACGCGCCGTTCTTCGGCGACCATGACAAGGTGACCGAGTTCTTCGGGATGCCGCACCACGCCGAAGCCAGCGCGGAAGGCCATAGCGAAGAGGGCGCGGTCGCGACCGAAGAGCACGCCACCGCCGATGCGGGCCACGGCGCCGCCGCCGAAGGCGACCA
The DNA here is from genome assembly GCF_050897975.1 of Pseudooceanicola aquaeponti. Classification (NCBI taxonomy): domain Bacteria; kingdom Pseudomonadati; phylum Pseudomonadota; class Alphaproteobacteria; order Rhodobacterales; family Paracoccaceae; genus Pseudooceanicola; species Pseudooceanicola aquaeponti. The sequence goes on along the minus strand of NZ_JBPAXY010000005.1, from coordinate 374,073 downwards.
CGCGGTCGCCACGGGCACGGCGCCCCAGGGCGCGATCTACATCTCGGCCGACAACCACGTCATGGACGAGGCGCACCATGCCCCCACCTGGGTCAAGGTCAGCCCCTTCGTCGCGATGCTGATCGGTTTCGTCACCGCCTGGGTCATGTACATCAAGCAGCCGAGCCTGCCGGCCCGCGTGGCCGAGGTGAACCGGCCGCTGTACCTGTTCCTGCTGAACAAGTGGTACTTTGACGAGATCTACAACTTTATCTTCGTGCGTCCGGCCCTGTGGATCGGTCGCCTGTTCTGGAAGGGCGGTGACGGCAAGATCGTCGACGGCGGGATCAACGGGCTGGCCATGGGGATCATCCCCTTCTTCACCCGCCTCGCTGGTCGCGCGCAGTCCGGCTACATCTTCACCTACGCATTTGCCATGGTCATTGGCATCGCGGTCTTCGTGACCTGGATGACGATGACCGGAGGGGCCGAATAATGAGCAATCTTCTCTCCATCGTCACCTTCATGCCCGCGATCGCCGCGGTGATCCTGGGCGTGTTCCTGCGGGGTGAGGACAAGGCGGCTCAGCGCAATGCCAAATGGGTGGCGCTGATCGCCACCACGCTGACCTTCCTGGTGTCGCTCTTCATCTTGGCGGGCTTCGATCCGGCGGACACCGGAATGCAGTTCGTCGAGGAACGCGACTGGCTTCTGGGCCTGAAATACAAGATGGGCGTCGACGGGATCTCGGTCCTCTTCGTGCTGCTGACGACCTTCGTCATGCCGCTGACCATCTGGTCGTCCTGGGAAGTGGACAAGCGCGTCAAGGAATACATGATCGCCTTCCTGCTGCTTGAGACGCTGATGCTGGGCGTCTTCATGGCGCTGGACCTGGTGCTGTTCTACCTCTTCTTCGAGGCCTCGCTGATCCCGATGTTCCTGATCATCGGCATCTGGGGCGGCAAGAACCGCATCTATGCCTCGTTCAAGTTCTTCCTCTACACCTTCCTGGGCTCGGTCCTGATGCTGGTCGCGATGGTGGCGATGTTCGCCGACGCGGGCACCACCGACATCCCGACGCTGATGACGCACGAGTTCAGCTCGTCGCCGGTCACCGTGCTGGGCATGACCATCACCGGCGGGATGCAGACGCTGCTGTTCCTGGCCTTCTTCGCCAGCTTCGCGGTGAAAATGCCCATGTGGCCGGTGCATACCTGGCTGCCCGACGCCCACGTTCAGGCGCCGACCGCAGGCTCGGTCATCCTGGCGGCCATTCTGCTGAAGATGGGCGGCTACGGCTTCCTGCGCTTCTCGCTGCCGATGTTCCCGGTGGGCGCCGATGTGATGGGCACCTTCATCCTGGCGATCTCGGCCATCGCGATCGTCTACACCTCGCTGGTGGCGCTGGTGCAGGAAGACATGAAGAAGCTGATCGCCTATTCCTCGGTCGCGCACATGGGGTACGTGACCATGGGGATCTTCTCGGTCAACCAGCAGGGCCTGGACGGCGCCATCTTCCAGATGCTGTCGCACGGCTTCATCTCGGGCGCGCTGTTCCTCTGCGTGGGCGTGATCTACGATCGGATGCACACCCGCGACATCGACGCCTACGGCGGCCTGGTGAACCGGATGCCGGCCTATGCGCTGATCTTCATGTTCTTCACCATGGCCAACGTCGGCCTGCCGGGCACCTCGGGCTTCGTGGGTGAATTCCTGACCCTGATGGGCGCCTTCCAGGCCAATACCTGGATCGCCCTGATCGCCGCGACCGGCGTGATCTTCTCGGCGGCCTATGCGCTGTATCTCTACCGTCGGGTCGTCATGGGCGACCTGATCAAGGAAAGCCTGAAGTCGATCACCGACATGAAGGCGCGCGAGAAGTGGATCTTTGCTCCGCTGGTCGCCATGACCATCCTGCTGGGGATCTACCCCAGCCTCGTGACGGACATCATCGGCCCCTCGGTCGAGCTGCTCGTCGACAATCATGAAACCGCGCTGGCAGCGGCGGATCGCCTGGGCGATCACGGCGCTACCGTGGCCGCATCGCACTAACCGGAGGCCAAGAGACAATGCTTCAGGCTGATCTGAACGTCATCCTGCCGGAGATCCTTCTGGCACTCTACGCGATGCTGGCGCTTGTCGGGGTGGTCTACACCGGCAAGGACAAGCTGACGGCGCCGCTGACCTGGCTGACCGCGCTGGTCTTCGTCCTGCTGGGTCTGTGGATCGCGGCCCGCGACGTGTCCGAGCTGGCCTTCGGCGGCTCGTTCCACGCCGATGGTTTCGCCAAGTTCGCCAAGGTGGCGGTGCTCTTCTCCGCCGCCGCGGTGCTGGTGATGGGGCAGGACTACCTGGCACGCCGCAAGGTGACCAACTTCGAATACCCCGTGCTGGTGGCCCTGGCGGTCCTCGGCATGATGGTCATGGTCTCGGCCGGCGACCTGATCGTGCTCTACATGGGCCTCGAACTGATGTCGCTGGCGCTGTACGTCGTGGCCTCGCTGCGCCGTGACAGCGTGAAGTCGACGGAATCCGGCCTGAAGTACTTCGTGCTGGGCTCGCTCAGCTCGGGGATGCTGCTGTACGGCGCCTCGCTGGTCTACGGCTTCTCGGGCACCACGCTGTTTTCGGGCATCATCCAGGCCGCAGGCGAGGGCCGCGCGCCCCTGGGCCTGCTCTTCGGTCTGGTCTTCATGATCGCCGGTCTGTCCTTCAAGGTCTCGGCCGTGCCCTTCCACATGTGGACGCCGGACGTCTACGAGGGCGCGCCGACCCCGATCACGGCCTTCTTCGCCACTGCGCCGAAGGTGGCCGCCATGGCGCTGTTTGCCCGGGTGACCCATTCGGCCTTCGGCGGCATCGTCGCCGACTGGCAGCAGGTCATCGCGCTGATCGCCGTGCTGTCCATGTTCCTGGGCTCGATCGCCGCCATCGGCCAGACCAACATCAAGCGTCTGATGGCCTATTCCTCGATCACCCACATGGGCTTTGCCCTGATGGGCCTGGCCGCGGGCACCGCCTTTGGCGTGCAGGCGATGCTGATCTACATGGCGATTTACATCGTGATGAACATCGGCGTCTTCGCCTTCATCCTGACCATGGAACGCGACGGTCAGCCCGTCACCGACATCTCTTCGCTGAAGATGTATTCGACCGCCTATCCGGCCCGCGCCCTGGCGCTGCTGATCCTGATGTTCAGCCTGGCAGGCGTGCCGCCGCTGGTTGGCTTCTTCGGTAAGTTCTACGTGCTGCGCGCCGCCTATGACGCGGGCCTGGTGTGGCTGGCGGTGCTGGGCGTGGTCGCCTCGGTCATCGGTGCCTTCTACTATCTGCGCATCGTCTACTTCATGTACTTCGGCGAGGCGGAAGAGCCGCTGGACAAGCCCAAGGGCGCCATCCTCTGGGGCTTCCTCATGGCCTCTGCCGCGATCATGCTTCTGGGCGTGGTGAACCTCTTCGGGATCGAGGGCATGGCCCAGGCCGCCTCGCTCGCCCTGGTGAACTGAGCCTAACGTGACGGCGCAGAACGGCTGGCCATCCGGCATCGACCGGGTGGTCCTGGCCCAGACCACATCGACTTTGGACGAGGCCAGAACCCGCTTTGCCGCGGGTCTGGCCTCTCCGCTTTGGATCCTGGCGCTGGATCAGACGGCGGCGCGCGGGCGACGGGGGCGGCCCTGGGTGCACCCCAAGGGCAATTTCGCCGCCTCGCTGGTGCTGCCGCTTCAGGCCGGGCCGCAGGACATGGCCCTGCGCAGCTTCACCACATCCCTGGCCCTGCATGACGCGCTGGTCACCCTGACCGGCCGGGCCGAGGCCTTTGCGCTGAAATGGCCCAATGACGTGCTGCTGCATGGCGGCAAGCTGGCCGGGATCCTGCTGGAGACGCTGAGCCGGGGCAATCGCCCGGCGGCGCTGAACATCGGCATCGGGATCAACCTGGCCCAGGCCCCTGACGCGGGCGAGGTCGAGGCGCGCGCCCTGCGGCCCGTCTCGCTGGCGGGCGAACTGGGCGCCCTGGTGAACCCGGAAGAGATGCTGGAGGCCCTGGCCCCCGCCCATGCCCATTGGGAAGCGGTGCTGACCACCCGGGGTTTCGCGCCGGTGCGCGACGCCTGGCTGGCCCGGGCCGCCCGTCTGGGGGAAGAGGTGACGGCACGTTTCGGCACCCACGACCTGACCGGCATCTTCGAAACAGTGGACGCGCAGGGGCAACTTGTGCTTTCCACCGGCGGCAAACGCCATGCGGTGGCCGCGGCCGATATCCATTTCGGCCCTGGCAGCACCGGCTGAGGGGGGAGGAAACCCATGCTTCTGGCTATCGACTGCGGCAATACGAACACCGTCTTTTCCATCTGGAATGGGACCGAGTTCCTCTGCACGCTGCGCACGTCCACCGAACATCAGCGCACGGCGGACCAGTATTACGTCTGGCTGTCCACCCTGCTGGCGCACAACAAGATCCCGATGGACATCAACGCGGTGATCATCTCGTCCACCGTGCCGCGCGTGGTCTTCAACCTGCGCGTCCTGGCGGATCGCTATTTCAACTGCCGTCCGCTGGTGGTGGGCAAGCCCGAATGCGCCCTGCCGGTGGAACCGCGCGTGGACGAGGGCACCCAGGTCGGCCCCGACCGTCTGGTCAATGCGGCGGGCGCCTATGACCGCTACGGCGGCGACCTGATCGTGGTGGACTTCGGCACCGCCACCACCTTTGACGTGGTCAGCCAGGACGGCGCCTATGTGGGCGGCGTCATCGCGCCCGGCGTCAACCTGTCGCTTCAGGCCCTGCACGAGGCCGCCGCCGCGCTGCCCCATGTGGACGTGACCAAGCCGCAGAAGGTGATCGGCACCAACACCGTGGCCTGTATGCAAAGCGGGGTGTTCTGGGGCTATGTGGGCCTGGTTCGGGGCATTTGCGACCGGATCAAGGGCGAATATGACCGGCCCATGCGGATTATCTCGACCGGGGGGCTTGCACCCCTGTTCCAGCAGGGCGATACGCTGTTCGACCATTTTGATGAGTTCCTGACCATCCACGGCCTCAGGATCATCCACGATCATAACCAGTCATTGGGGACCGCATGAGCAACGAACGGCTGATCTACCTGCCTCTGGGCGGCGCCGGCGAAATCGGCATGAACGCCTATGTCTACGGCTACGGCGAACCCGGGCAGGAACGGCTGATCCTGGTCGACATGGGCGTCGCCTTTCCGGACATGGACACCACGCCGGGGGTGGATCTGATCTTTGCCGATGTCACCTGGCTGGAACAGAACCGCGACCGCCTGGAAGGGGTGTTCATCACCCATGCCCACGAAGACCACGTGGGCGCCGTTGGCCACCTGTACGAGCGCCTGGGCCAGCCCCGGATCTTCGCCCGTGCCTTCACCGCCAATATCGCCCGGGGCAAGCTGTCGGAATACGGCGTCGGCCCCGAGGCCGTCACCACCGTCTCGGCCTGGCCCGAGCAGGTGAAGCTGGGTCCCTTCACCGTGGGCTTCCTGCCGATCTCGCATTCCATCCCCGAAAGCTCGGGCCTGGTGATCGACACCAACGAGGGCCGCGTGCTGCACACCGGCGATTTCAAGCTGGACCCGAACCCGCTGGTCGGCGAGGCCTGGGATCCCGATCTTTGGGGTGAGGTCGCCAAGGGCGGCGTCAAGGCGCTGGTCTGCGACAGCACGAACGTCTTCAGCCCCAACCCCGGCCGCTCCGAGGCCGAGGTCGGCCCCGAGGTCGAAAAGCTGATCGCCGAGGCCAAGTATATGGTCATCGCCACCACCTTTGCCTCTAACGTGGCACGGGTGAAGACCTTGGCCGAGGCCGCCGAACGCGCCGGTCGCTCGATCTGCCTGATGGGCCGCGCCATGCGCCGCATGGTCGAGGCCGGGCTGGAAACCGGCGTGCTGTCGCGCTTCCCCACCGTGGTCAGCCCGGAAGAGGCCCGCGACATCCCGCGCGAGAACCTGATGCTGCTGGTCACCGGCAGCCAGGGCGAACGCCGCGCCGCCTCGGCCCAGCTGGCCCGGGGCAAGCACCATGGTCTGACGCTGAAAGAGGGCGATCTGTTCCTCTTCTCGTCCAAGACTATCCCGGGCAACGAGAAGGGCGTCATCGCCATCATGAACCAGCTCAGCGAGATTGGCGTCGACATCGTCGATGACAGCTCGGGCCGCTACCACGTTTCGGGCCACGCCAACCGCCCGGACCTGGAGACGATGCACCGCGTGACCAATCCGCAGATGGTGATCCCGATGCACGGCGAGCACCGTCACCTGCGCGAGCACGCCAAGATCGCCATGGCCGCCGGTCGTGGGGCCGAGGTCTGTGTGAACGGCATGATGCTGGACCTGTCGGGCAATGCGCCGAAGGTGGTCGAGCATATCGAGACGGGCCGCACCTATCTGGACGGCTCGGTGCAGATCGGCTTCCTCGACGGGATCGTGCGCGACCGGATCCGCATGGCCCTGAACGGCCATGTCACCGTTACCGCCGTGCTGGACGAGCAGGACGAGCCCCTGGGCGATCCCTGGTGCGACCTGATGGGTCTGCCGGAAGTGGGCAAGTCCAAGTCGCCCCTGTCGGACATCCTGGAACATGACCTCAGTCAGTTCCTGGGCCGCGCAGATGCCAAGACCCTGCGCGACGATGACAAGCTGGAAGAGGCCCTGCGCCGCATCGTGCGCAACTCGGCCAATGACGAGATCGGCAAGAAGCCCGAAGTGACCGTCGTCGTCTCGCGCCTGACGGCCTGAGCGACGGCTGCGCTTCCCTGACGGCTCGGGTCGCCTGCGGCGGCCTGGGGTTCAGGGGGCGGGCAGCCTGGGCAGCTCTCGCCGCAGCAATGCGGCGCGGGCCAGCTGCGCCGCCTCGGCGGCCCCGGTGCTGCCACGGCCGCGCGCCAGAACGCGGCCGAAATCTGGATCATCGCCAGCGGTTTCCAGGGGGGGCTCGCCCGCATGGACGGCCTCCAGCCGGGTCAGCAGGGCCAGCAGGCCGGGGGCGCGATGCGCGGTCGGGGCGAACTCGACCCCCAGACGCCGGTCCGAGGACCAGCGCAGGGCGGCGCGGAAATGGCCCACATCCTCCAACCGAAAGCGCATACGGTCGAACCGGCCCTGGGCGCTGCCGTAGTTGGCCACATGCATGGGCAGGCAGACCCCGGCGCCGCCCAGCGAAATATCCACCAGCATGGCCGAGACGGTCTGATCGCCCAGCGTCAGCACGCAGGGGCGGCGCAGCGGATAGCGCGGATGCCGCCGCCGGGTCAGCAGGTTCTGTGGTGCAACGACAATGCTCATCCCATGGCCTTTCCCAATCCCCCGGGCCGCAGCATTGGGGGCAGGGGTTACCTTTCCCTGAAGAGCGGGGCGTAAAGCCGCTGCAATTCGCCGGACCCGTGGACAAGGCGGGCAGGGGGCAGGCCCCACGGAAAAGGGCCGCCCCTGGGGGCGGCCCTTGATCTGTCTGTCCGGCTGCGGCGGGGATCAGCCCGCGCGGCGCTCGTCGAAGGACAGGGCGATGAAGCTGGGCAGGTGATCGCCCATGCCGACCACGACCTTTTCGTTGCCACGGCCCTTGCCGCTGCGCGAGGAGGAGCTGCGCGAGCGGTCCGAGCCGCCCTTGTTGCTGTCGCCCCGGTTGTCGTTCCGGTCGTTGCTGCGGCTGTCGCTGCGGCTGTCATTACGCTCGGCCCGTTGTTCGGGCTTGGCCTCGGCGCGGCTCTCGGGCTTCTCGGCGCGGGCGGGGGCGGGGGCCTTCTCGGCCGCCTTCGGCGCCACGGCGGCAGTCTCTGCCACGGCCTCGGGGGCCTGATCTTCCTTGGGCTTGCGCGACCGGGTGCGCGAGCGCGACCGCGACGAGGACTTGGCCTCTTTCGCCTCGTCACTGGCCGCCTCCGGGGCCTCGGGTTTGGCCGCCGGGGCCGCCTTCACGCCGGGCAGCTCCAGGCGCGGGATTTCGCGGGCCACCAGGGCCTCGATATCCGCCAGGTTCTTCTCGTCGCGGGGCACGCAGATCATCACCGCCTTGCCCTTGCGCCCGGCGCGGCCGGTGCGGCCGATGCGGTGCACATAGTCCTCGGAATGGGACGGCACGTCGAAGTTGAAGACGTGCGACACCGAGGGCACGTCCAGACCGCGCGCGGCCACATCCGAGGCCACCAGGATCTTCAGCGAGCCATCGCGGAAACCGTCCAGGGTGCGCATCCGCTGCGACTGGTCCAGGTCGCCATGGATCGGCGCGGCGTCATAGCCGTATTTCTTCAGTGACTTGGCGGTGACGTCGACATCGGTCTTGCGGTTGCAGAAGATGATGGCGTTGGTCAGGCTGTCGCCTTCCATGTCGATCAGCTGGCGCAGGATGCGGCGCTTCTCGCTGCCCTCGCGGTCCTTGCGGCTGGGTTTGTACATCACCACCGATTGCTCGATGTTCTCGCCGGTGGTGGCCTGGCGGGCAACCTCGATCCGCTCGGGCGCGGAGAGGAAGGTGTTGGTAATGCGTTCGATCTCGGGGGCCATGGTGGCCGAGAAGAACAGCGTCTGCCGGGTGAAGGGCGTCAGCGAGAAGATGCGTTCGATGTCGGGGATGAAGCCCATGTCGAGCATCCGGTCGGCTTCGTCCACCACCATCACCTCGACGCCGGTCAGCAGCAGCTTGCCACGTTCGAAATGGTCCAGCAGGCGGCCGGGGGTGGCGATCAGCACGTCGACACCCCGGTCGATCAGCGCGTCCTGCTCCTTGAACGAGACGCCGCCGATCAGCAGCGCCTTGGTCAGCTTCATGTACTTGGTGTACTGGTCGAAGTTCTCGGCCACCTGGGCGGCCAGTTCCCGCGTCGGGCACAGCACCAGCGAGCGCGGCATCCGGGCCCGGGCACGGCCCTTGGCCAGGCGGGTGATCATCGGCAGGGTGAAAGAGGCGGTCTTGCCGGTGCCGGTCTGGGCGATGCCCAGCACGTCCTTGCCTTTCAGCGCATGGGGAATCGCCCCGGCCTGGATCGGCGTGGGGGTTTCATAGCCCGCATCAGCAATGGCTTTCAGGACCTTCGGGTCCAGGTCGAGGTCAGAGAACTTGGTCATTTGTATCCGATCTATACGGACACGTCCCGGCCCGCAGCGTCTAACGTCACAGGGGCGAAAGCCCCCCGCCCCTCACAAAGGCGCGATTTACGAGGCGGGGCATACCTCAGAATGGCCAAAACGTCAACGAGCGTGGGGCCTTGCGGCGGGCTCTGACACGAAACAAAGGGTTTCAGCTGCGCTCTGGCCCGGTTCAGAGGCCCGCCTTGGGGAAATGCGCCGCCCGCAGGCGAGGGAAATCCATCACCGCCTCGCGCAGCAGGCCCGCCGTCATCAGCCGCTGGCGCAGGGCGGGGGTATCGGCGCAGACCTCGTCGAAGAAGCGGCGCAGCCCGCGCTCTCCCTCGCTGTCCTCCAGGGTCGACAGCAGCGTGTGCAGGTTGACCGAGTCGGAAAAGGCCGGGCGCATGGGTTTCAGTTCCGACCGATAGGCGCCCCGGGCCAGGCGAAAGCGGTAATGGCTCAGCCAGTCGGCCCAGGAGGTGGCATGGAAATGCGCCACCGGCACCTGGGGGAGTTCCTGCTGGCCGGGATCGGCCTCTCCCGCGCTTAGCACCCGGTGAATGCGAAAGCGCACATCGGGCAAACCCTTTCGCACGAAAAGCTTTCCCGCCACATGCGACAGCATCCCGCCGTTCAGATAGGGGCCGAATTCGGGATAGACGGCTTCGGTTTCCGCGTGCCGCTGTTCTAGGGGCAGGGCAAAGGCCCGCAGCCGCACCAGGGCGCTGGCGGGGGCGCCGTCGGGGGGCGCCAGAACCTCCATCGGGCGCATCCGGGCCGACAGGGCCGTGGTGGGCAGGGCGGCCAGGATCTGGCCCAGATCCCCCTCGGGCAGCAGGAATTCATCCACGTCGATATGGGCCAGCCAGGCGTGGCGGTTCTTGGCGTTGTAGCAATGGCTGGCGTTCAGGGTCTGGCGCATCTGGTGCTTGTCGGGCCGGCCCTCGCGGGCGCGGCGGCGCCAATAGCGGCTGTCGCATTGCACCGCGCGGATCCTCGGGTGGGCCTTCAGCAGAGGATAGGCCGGATCCTCTGGGTCATCGAGGTAGATGTGCAGCTGTTTCGCCCCCAGCTCCAGGTGCCAGGCGGCAAAGTTCAGCACCTCGACGACCGGCGCCTTGACGGTGGCGACCACGGCCCAGCTGTCGCTCATGCGGGCAGCTCCTCGGGCAACTGGCCGAAGACCCGGCGACAGCAGGCGTCCAGATCCAGATCGCGGGTCAACAGCATCCCGTATTGGGTCAGCCGCTCGCGCAGCTCGGGCGTATCGGCGCAGACCTCTTCGAAAAGCTGGTGCAACCCGGTCTCGCCCTCGCTGTCGCGCAGGAATTCCACCACGTCATAGAGGCCGAACTTGTCGTCCTTCTTGCGGTAGGAGCCTTGGGTCAGGCGGAAATCCAGCTTGTCGCGGAACTCGGCCCAGGACCGCACATGGGCATGGCCCACATAGCCGCCCAGAAGGATGGCGCGGTTCTGCACCTGGTTGCCGTTCAGGGTCAGGTGATGGATCCCCAGGCGCACGTCGGCCAGGCCGGTGCGGGCGATCGACTTGCCGCTGACATGACTGATGAAGCCGCCCTTCAGATGGGCGCCGAAGGTCGGATAGACGGCGGCCAGGGCGTATTTCTCGTGCCCCGCCTCGCGGTCGGTCAGCTTGAAATGCCGTTCGGACCCGGCCAACAGCTCGGCCGGGCGGATCTTCAGCACGGCGACCTTGTCGGGCAGATGAGCCAGCACCGTTTGCATGGGCTGCGGCGGCATCAGGAATTCATCGACGTCGATATGGGCCAGGAAATCCAGCTGTGACGCGCGGTAGGCGCGGGTGGCGTTATGGGCCTGGCGTTGCTGGTGCGTCTCGGGGCGGGGCTTGCCGGTGGACTGCCAATAGGCCTCGTCGCATTGGATGACCTCGACCCGCGGCTCGGCGGCGAAAAAGGCCGCCACGGCGGGGTCCGGCGCATCGAGGTAGAGGTCGATCCGCGCCGCCCCCTCTTCCAGGTGATAGGCGACGAAGCGGGCGATCTGCGCCAGCGGCGCCTTCACCGTGGCCACGATGCCCCAGCGGATCCTGTGCGGGTCGTGTTCGATGCGCAGCCCGGTGGTTGGCGCGGCGCGGTCGGGATCCTGGGCGCGCTTGATCTCGAACAGCTTCTTGCCCTCGCGCGCCGCCTTCGTCTGTCGCGCCTCGCGCATCAGCTTGAAGCGGCGAAAGACCGAGCGGTCGTCGGCGTCCAGCAGCAGCAACAGGCGCTGTGCCAGGGGCCAGATCACCGCATCCTGCGAGGCGTCCTGCCACAGCCGCCCCAGCATGTTGACGTCCAGCCCGCCGGAATGGATCGCATAGGGGTCCATCTCCAAGGCCAGGCGGCGGGGCCGCTTGCGGATCTCGGTGAAGGCTTCCCAGGGTTCGGCGCCGGAATGCAGCCGTTCGGTTTCATACAGCTTGATGGTAGAAAACAGCACCATCAGGGCATGGCCAAGCCGCCGCTGCACCTCTGTCTCGCCATGGTCGGCAAAGGTGGTGATGGCCGAAACCAGCCAGCGCGCATCCAGGTTTTCCAGAAGGAATTCAGGCTCTTCGCGCCACATCCTCAGGAACAGCGGCGCGGTCTGCGGCGGCTGGTCGCGGCGCCGCAGGTTGGCGATCAACAGCCCGTGCAGGGCCAGCAGCTCTGGCTGGCCCTCGAACTGGGCCGACAGCTCGCGCAGCTTGTAGGCAAAGGTGCTGTCGGACGAGCGGAAGGGCTCTTCGATCGGGCGCACCAGCCGGGTTTTCAGGGGCTTGAAATTCAGGTCGGCAGGCGGCAGCGCCTCGCCGGGGCCAAAGGTCATGGGGGCGCGGCGGCCCTCCATCTGGGTCAGAACCCGGCGAAAACCGCCATATGTCGAGGAGCCGCTCATGGGGCGACAATGCCCATTGGGCGGCTCCGCCGCAAGTCAGACCATCATCTCTTTCGTCGCCGTCAGGGTGATGTCGGGATAATCGCGTTCGACGCGGTCGATATCCCATTGCAGACGGGTCAGGTACACCACGTCGCCGTCATGGTCGTAAGAGATGTGCTGTTTGTTGGTATTAACAAACTTGTCAATGGCTTGGCGGTCACCCTTAACCCAGCGGGCCGAGGTGAACTGCGACGGCTCGAAGCGCACCGGCAGGCCGTATTCCAGCTCGATCCGGCTGCCCAGCACCTCGAATTGCAGCGCCCCCACGACGCCCACGATAAAGCCAGAGCCGATGGCCGGTTTGAAGACCTTTGCCGCGCCTTCTTCGGCGAACTGCATCAGCGCCTTTTCCAGGTGCTTGGCCTTCAGCGGGTCACCCGCGCGCACCCCTTGCAGCAGCTCGGGCGCGAAGGACGGAATGCCGCTGACGCGCAGCGCCTCGCCCTCGGTCAGCGTGTCGCCGATGCGCAGCTGGCCGTGGTTGGGAATGCCGATGATGTCCCCCGCCCAGGCCTCCTCGGCCAGTTCCCGGTCCGAGGCCAGGAAGAGCACGGGGTTGGAAATCGCCATGGGTTTCTTGGTGCGCACATGGGTCAGCTTCATCCCGCGCTTGAAATGGCCCGACGCCATGCGCACGAAGGCCACCCGGTCGCGGTGCTTGGGGTCCATATTGGCCTGCACCTTGAAGACAAAGCCCGTGACCTTGGTTTCCTCGGGCGCGATCTGGCGCGGCTCGGCCGCCTGGATCTGCGGCTCGGGGCCATAGGTGCCGATGCCCTCCATCAGTTCCTTCACCCCGAAGGAGTTGATGGCGGAGCCGAACCAGATCGGGGTCAGCGTCCCTTCCAGCAGTGCCTGGCGGTCCAGCGGCGGCAGCAGCTCGCGCGCCATCTCGACCTCTTCGCGCAGCTTCTCCAGCAGGGCGGCGGGCACATGGTCTGCCAGTTTCGGATCGTCCAGCCCGTTGATCTGGATCGACTCGGCCACCTTGTTGCGGTCGGCCCGGTCCATCAGCTCCAGCCGGTCGTTCAGCATGTCGTAACAGCCCAGGAACTCGCGCCCCATGCCGATGGGCCAGCTGGCCGGCGTCACGTCGATCGCCAGGTTCTCCTGGATCTCGTCGATGATGTCGAAGACCTCGCGGCTTTCGCGGTCCATCTTGTTGCAGAAGGTCAGGATCGGCAGATCGCGCAGCCGGCAGACCTCGAACAGCTTCTGGGTCTGGCTTTCCACCCCCTTGGCCCCGTCGATCACCATGATCGCCGCATCCACCGCCGTCAGGGTGCGATAGGTGTCCTCGGAAAAGTCGCTGTGGCCGGGGGTATCCACCAGGTTAAAGCGGAAGGTCTTGAAATCAAACGACATGGCCGAGGCGGAAACGGAAATGCCCCGGTCCTTTTCCATCTGCATGAAGTCCGACCGCGTGCGCCGCGCCTCGCCCTTGGCGCGCACCTGACCGGCCATCTGAATGGCACCGCCGTACAGCAGGAACTTTTCCGTCAGGGTCGTCTTCCCGGCATCCGGGTGAGAGATGATGGCGAAGGTCCGGCGCCGGGCGATCTCGGGCGGCAATTGGGGGCGGTTCGAAGCGGTATCCAGCATGAGGCGGCGTATATCAGGGATCGGCAAAAGGGCAAGCGCGCAGCACACCCCCGGGGCCTCTCGCGCGCCCGGCGGACAAAGGGCGCACGCCCCCTTAGCCCTATTTGCTGGCCAGAAATATCCCGGGGGGGAATTGAGCCGCAGGCTCAAGGGGGGCAGAGCCGCCCCACCGACGCTGCGATCAGTGCCGCCGGTCAGACGCGGGCGTCACCCCGCGCAGCGCGTCGCGCAGCAGCTCCAGCGCATCGGGCCGGTCAAGCGCCTTGGGCGTCACCTCGTAGCGCAGCCGCGCCTGGTCGGCATGATGGGGCAGGGCGTTTTGCAGCACTCGGCCCAGTTCCGGGTCCAGCTCGGGCGGCAGGGCGGCCATGGTGCGGGTGTCCAGCAACAGGGTCTCGGCGGCGATGCCTTCCGCATAGATGATCTCGTGGCGGTCGAACAGCAGCTGGAAATAGTCCACGAAGCCGCCGTCCTGGCGATAGATCGTCTCGCCATTGACCAGGTGGCGGGCACGCACCAGCACCTCCTTATGGCCCAGGCCCAGGCGGTCCTGGCGCTGATAGATGAACAGGCGGTGTTCGGGGCTGACCACCAGGTCGTCGGTGTTCGACAGCACGCCCGCCTTGATGACGATGGGGGCGAATTCGCCCGTGGCCCGGTGGGTCTGATGGCCGATCCAGCGGATCTCCTGGGGGCCGTCGTCGCGGGTCAGCACCCGGTCACCGACCCGCAGATCCTCGATGGCGCGCTGCGCGCCCGAGGCCAGGGTGATCATCGTGCCCCGGGTGAAAGAGACGCAGCCCACTTCGGCGAACTTGCGCGGCGCGCCCTGGCGGTCGATGCCGACCAGCCGGTAGTCGTGGCGCGGCTCCAGCGGCGCCAGGGGCAGGGCATAGACCTCGTCCACGTCACCTTCGGCGTCCACGGCGACCAGCACCAGCACCTCGGTGGTTTCGCCCGCCGGGGACATGAAGATCAGGCAGCTGTCCAGGTGCAGCGCCATGCCCGCCTCGCCCGTGGGCGAACCCGCGGCCACCCGCATGGCGCCATCGGTGCGCATCTCGACCATCATCCGCGCCTGAACGGCGCGCCCGTCGAACCAGTAGATGTCATCCGGCACCAGGTCGTCGGCAAAGGACAGGGCGTCGCCCTCGTTGACGCCATGGACGACTTCAAGCGCGGAGGATAGAAACACCGGGATGGCGGTAGCCGGTTGGCTGGGGACGTGGGTCATGGCGTTCAGGTTACCTCCGGTCTGTATCCTGCTGAAAGGCCTAAGCGGCGATTGTGGCGGGATACGGGCAAGTAACGGATCATTTCGCGGAAAGTTTCCAGTTGGTTAACCACATATGGAGCCGCTGCCGCAGCACAGGAGGACGACGTCATGGATCTGGGAATCAAGGGAAAACGCGCGCTGGTCACCGCCTCGTCCAAGGGGCTGGGGCGTGGCTGCGCCCTGGCGCTGGCCGAGGCCGGCGTGGATCTGGTGCTGAACGCCCGCGGCGCCGAGGCGCTGGAGGCGACGGCGGAAGAGATCCGCACCTCCTACGGGGTCGAGGTCACGGCCATTGCCGCCGACATCGTCAGTGAAGAGGGCCGCGCCCAGGTGCTGGAGGCGGCGGGCCAGGTCGACATCCTGGTGACCAACGCGGGCGGCCCGCCCCCCGGCATGTGGACGGATTGGGATCGTGAGGATTTCATCAAGGCGCTGGATGCCAACATGCTGACGCCGATCGCGCTGATGAAGGCGCAGCTGCCCGGCATGATCACCCAGGGCTGGGGACGGGTGGTCAATATCACCTCGCAGTCGGTCAAGTCGCCCATTGGCGTTCTGGGCCTGTCGAACTCGGCCCGGGCGGGCCTGACGGGCTATGTGGCGGGCACCGCGCGCCAGGTGGCGCCACATGGGGTGGTGATCAACAACCTGCTGCCCGGGATCCATGACACCGACCGCGCCGCCTCGCTGGATGCGGGCGTGGTGAAACAGCAGGGCATCACCCTGGAAGAGGCGCGCGAGGCCCGCATGGCGGGCATCCCCGCCCGCGCCTATGGCACCGCCGAGGCCTTCGGCCAGACCTGCGCCTTCATGTGCTCGACCCATGCGGCCTTCATGATCGGTCAGAACGTGCTGCTGGACGGCGGCGCCTTCAACTCGACCTTCTGAGCCCGGCGCCTGAGGCAATCCGCCCCTCACGGCCCGCCCCGCCCGCGATTGCGCGGGGCGGGGCGGGCTGCTATGCGGGACGGAACCTGACGTAATCCATCGGAAAAGAGCCAAAGTGCCCGAGCAGCAGACCCCGCGCCTGGAGATCCGCAACCTGTGCCGGTCCTACGAGGGGCGCGCGGTGGTGCAGGATGTCTCGCTGTCGGTGCTGCCGGGGCAGGTGACCTGCCTGCTGGGCCCCTCGGGCTGCGGCAAGTCCACCACGCTGCGGATGATCGCGGGGGTCGAGATGCAGGACAGTGGCACCATCCACGTGGATGGCAGCCTGATCTGCGATACCCAGTTCCGCATCCCGCCCGAACGCCGCCGCATCGGCCTGATGTTCCAGGATTTCGCCCTGTTCCCCCATCTGACCGTGGCGCAGAACGTGGCCTTCGGTCTGGACGGACCCAAGGGCGCACAGCGCGCCCGGGTCGAGGAGCTTCTGACCCGCGTCGATCTGATGCGCCACATCGACAGCTATCCGCATCACCTGTCGGGGGGCGAGCAGCAGCGCGTCGCCCTGGCCCGCGCCCTGGCGCCGCGCCCCAAGGTGATGCTGATGGACGAGCCCTTCTCGGGCCTCGACAACCGCCTGCGCGACGAGATCCGCGACCAGACCCTGGACGTGCTGAAGGAAGAGGGGGCGGCGGTCCTGCTGGTCACCCACGAACCGGAAGAGGCCATGCGCATGGCCGACGAGATCGCCCTGATGCGCGGCGGCCGGATCGTCCAACAGGGGGCGCCCTACAATATCTACAACGCGCCGCGCGACAAGGCAGCGGTGGCTTTCTTCAGTGACATCAACGTCATACGCGGCAAAGTTCAAGGGGCGCTGACCGATACCCCCTTCGGCCAGTTCCTGGCCCCCGGGGTGCCCGATGGGGCCGAGGTCGAGATCATCATCCGCCCGCAACACCTGCGCATCGACTTTGACCGCAACGGCCACGGGCCCCTGCCCACGGCGGAACACGGGGTGCCCGCGCGCGGCGTGGTGGAACGTGCCCGTTTCATGGGCAACGAATCCCTGGTGGAATTCCGCATGGATCACGACGGCTCGATCCTGAAGGCCACGGTGCCCAATGTCTTTCTGCCCAAGCCCGGCAAGGCCCTGTGGCTGGCCATCCGCCGCGACCGCTGCTTTGTCTTTCCTGCGCGCGGCGACTGACGCCGCCGGGGCCGGAGGGTTGGCCAGGGCATTTCCTGACCGGAAACTGCACGCAGCCGCAAAAATACCCGCAGCCTGTGCTTTGGTTCTTTCAACCCCGCCCGCGACAGATTAGATAGTCTAGCACTGAAGGGGGCGCGGCCTCCGTACCAGGGGAGAGCTGAAAATGCTGAACAACATCGGCCCCATGGGCCTGCTGCTCATCGCCGTCGTCGTGCTGGTCCTGTTCGGGCGCGGCAAGATTTCGTCCCTGATGGGCGAAGTCGGCAAGGGGATCACCGCCTTCAAGAAGGGCGTGAACGACAGCACCGAAGAGATCGAAGAGCAGAAGGCCGCCGAGGCGCGCGACGTGACGCCGGAAGAGTCCAAGGACAAGGCCTGATCGCGCCATGTTCGGAATGGGTGGCACCGAGATCCTGCTGGTCGGGATCGTGGCCCTGATCGTG
Organism: Pseudooceanicola aquaeponti; assembly: GCF_050897975.1. NCBI lineage: Bacteria > Pseudomonadati > Pseudomonadota > Alphaproteobacteria > Rhodobacterales > Paracoccaceae > Pseudooceanicola > Pseudooceanicola aquaeponti. The sequence goes on along the minus strand of NZ_JBPAXY010000005.1, from coordinate 356,646 downwards.
GTCGGGCCGAAGGAATTGCCGGGGCTTTTCCGCTCCGTCGGGCAATTCGTCGGCAAGGCCCGTGGCATGGCGCGCGAGTTTTCCCGCGCCATGGAGGATGCGGCGGCTGAAAGTGGCGTCAAAGAGGCCACCAGCGGCCTGAAAAGCGCCACCAACGCGATGAAAGGCCTGTCGAACCCGACGAAGTACGGGCTCGACAAGGTCCGCGACGCGGCCAACCCGCTGAAGGATGCGGCCAACCCGCTGAAGTGGGAAGAGGGCAGCGAAACCGCCAAGCTGGCGGCAGAGCGCGCCGAGGCCGCCAAGAAGATCCATTCCGCCACCGCCAAGGCCGCCCAGACGCGGCTGGACGCCGAGGCCGCCGCGGCGGGCGAGACCGCCAAGGTGACCACCGGCCAGGGCCTGGCGGTGCCGGAACTGCCCAAGGCCCCGGTGCCCGCGCCCAAGGCGCTGCGCATCGAGCCCGAGCCCGCCCCGGCGGCGCCGCAGCCCGAGGGCCTGCGCCAGACCGCCGGCCAGCGCGCCGCAGGCGCCGCGCGCAAGCCCGCGCCGGGCCCGCAGCGCCGCAACCCCAAGGCCGCCACCGCCGCCGCCCGCCGCCGTCCGACCCGCAAGGGATAAGGCCGGGGCAGGGCGCGCGCATCTCATTGACGAGGAACCGCATCCATGGCTGACCAGATCGAGCAGGACGAGCTTGAAGACAGCTCTGCGCCGCTGATCGAACACCTGGCCGAGTTGCGCACGCGGTTGATCCGCTGCGTCCTGGCCTTTGTCGTGGCCATGATGATCTGCTTCTCCATCGGCGGGCAGGTCCTGGATTTCCTGCTGGTGCCGATCGAAAAGACCATGCGCGCGCTTGGCAACCCGAACCCGGTGATGCAGTACACCGCGCCGCAGGAATACTTCTTTACCCTGGTGCGGATCTCGATGGTGGGCGGGCTGGTCCTGTCCTTCCCGGTGATCGGCCACCAGATGTGGCGCTTCGTCGCCCCGGGCCTTTACAAGAACGAGAAATCCGCCTTCCTGCCCTTCCTCATCGCCTCGCCGGTGCTGTTCCTGATGGGCGCGGCCTTCGCGCAATATGTCGTGGTGCCGATGGCGATGACCTTCTTCCTGGGCTTCGCCGATGTGCCCTCGCTGGTGGCCGCGCTGGCCACCGGGGCCGACAGCGTCGGCGATGCGGTGCAAAGCTCGGGCATCGACATCGTCTTCAACGGCAAGGTCAACGAAAGCCTGGACATCACCCTGAAGATGATCGTGGCCTTCGGCCTGTGCTTCCAGCTGCCGGTGCTGCTGACCCTGATGGGCAAGGCCGGTCTGGTCAGCGCCGAGGGGCTGAAGGACGTGCGCAAATACGCCATCGTCGGCATCTTGGTCCTGGCCGCCCTGGTCACCCCGCCCGATGTGGTCACCCAGGTGGTGCTATTCGTGGTGGTTTACGGCCTTTATGAGATTTCCATCTGGCTGGTGCAGCGGGTCGAGAAAAAGCGCGAGGCCTATCTGAAGGCCGAGGGCCTGTGGGATGAGGATCTCCACGGCAAGGGCGCCGAGGACGAGGCCGAGGCCGAAGAGCAGAAGTAAGACGACCCTGGGGGGGAGAGCATGACCGAAGACCTGCCGCGCATCGCCGCGGCGCTGGAACGCATGGCGCCCGCGCCGCTGGAGGCCCCGGATCTGGACAGTGCCGATGCCTTTGTCTGGCACACCGCCCCGGAACGGCTGGAACCCATTGCCCGCGTCTCTCGGGTGGATCTGTCGCTGCTGGTCGGCATTGACCGGTCGCGCGACACCCTGCTGGCCAACACCCTGCAATTCGCCCGCGGCTTCGGCGCCAACAACGCGCTTCTCTGGGGCTCTCGCGGGATGGGGAAATCCTCGCTGGTGAAGGCGGTTCATGCCGAGGTGCTGCGCCAGGGCCTGCCCCTGAAGATCATCGAGCTGCAACGCGAGGATCTGCCCTCGGTCAGCCGCCTGCTGTCTCTGTTGGCGGGTAGCGGCCATCGCTTCCTGCTGTTCTGCGACGACCTGTCGTTTTCCCATGACGACCAGCATTACAAGTCGCTGAAGGCCGTGCTGGACGGCGGCATCGCCGGGCGCCCCGAGAACGTGCTGTTCTACGCTACCTCGAACCGCCGCCACCTGATGCCCCGCGACATGATCGAGAACGAGCGTAGCTCGGCCATCAACCCGGGCGAGGCGGTCGAAGAGAAAGTGTCGCTGTCGGATCGCTTCGGCCTCTGGCTGGGCTTCCACCCCTGCGACCAGGACGAGTATCTGGCGATGATCGACGGCTATTGCGCCGCTCATGGCCTGTCCGTCGACCCGGAGACGCTGCGCGCCGAGGCCATCGAATGGCAGGCGACACGCGGGGCACGCTCGGGCCGGGTGGCCTGGCAGTTCTTCCTGGATCTGGCCGGTCGGCACGGGCTTTCCCTGGGCTGACCCGCGCGCCCCGGTTGACGCAGCCCGGGCCGCACGGCAGGCTTGCCCCGACAGCCCTCTATGGGGCCGATCCGGGGGATCCTCATGCTGCGCCTGCTTACCGCCCTTTGCCTTGGCCTGCTGGCCGCGCCCGCCCTGGCGCAACCGCTGATGAAGAACTTCGCCGAGGTCGCCGTGCGCGGCGAGGTGGCGCCCGAGGCCAGCGCCAATTCCTATGCCCTGATCATCGCCAATTCCGCCTATGACGCCGAGGCGATCAGCGATCTGGCGGTCACCGCCAACGACGCCCGCGCCATGCAGCGGCTGTTCCTGGGTATGGGTTATCCGCAGGGCAATGTGGCGCTGCTGGAGAACCTCGACCGCGACCGGCTGGAGGAAGAGGTGCTGCTCTTCGCGGGCCGGCTGCGCCCGGACGCCACGGTGGTGGTCTATTACTCGGGTCACGGGCTGACCTTCGAGGGCGACCCGCAGAACTACCTGGTGCCGGTGGACATGGATCCCAACGTCGGCACCACCGCCGTGGCCCTGCGCCAGCAGATATTCAAGCGCCGCGCGCTGCCGCTGGAAAGCGCGGTGCTGGACATCCTGAAATCGGTCGATCCGGCGGGGATCGTGGTCTTCTACGACGCCTGCCGCAATGCCCCCTTCGCCGTCGATCCCGACGCGCGCAAAAGCGTGGGCGGCGCCGACAGTTTCGTGCCCGCCCGGGTCGATGGCACGGCGATCTTCTATTCCGCCAAGCGCGGGCAGGAAAGCATCGCGCGGCTGGCCTCGGACGGGGACGAGGTGAACCTGTCGCTTTACACCCGCGTCCTGGTCAGCGAGCTGTCGGCCAATCCCGCCATCCGCCTGCGCGACCTGCATCCCCTGTTGAACGGTCGCGTGGCGGCCCTGGCGCGCGAGGGCACCAATGGCAGCCGCAGCCAGGATCCCTCGATGGAGCAGGAGCTGGACTATTCCCGCGCCCCCCGGCGTGAATTCTGTCTGGCCTCGGTCCTGCGCGGCGGCGAGGCGGTCTGCACCGGGCCAGAGGCGCAGCCCGTGGCCTCGGCGCCCGCCGCTGCCCCGGCCCCGGTGGTGATCCCCGATGTCGAAGGGGCCTTCTGGGCCGAGATGCGCGCCCGTCACACCCCCTTCCACTACCGCCAGTACCTGCAAAGCTATCCCCAGGGCGCCCATGCCGCCGAGGCGCGGACGCTGATCGCCCAGCTGGAGGCCGAGGCGGCCAGCGCCGCCATGCTGGGGGACTGGCAGGTGGTCCAGCAGATCGACAGTATCGACGCCTACCGCGATTTCGCCGCCCGCTATCCGGGCACCGCCGAGGCGCGGCTGGCGGCGCAGTTCATCACCCTGCGCGAGGCCGAGCTGTCGCGGGCCGCCGATGCCAGCGCCTGGGACGCGGCGCAGCGGATCGGCACGGCCGAGGCCTATCGCGATTACCTGGGGGCCTATCCCCAGGGCAGTTTCCGCGCCGCCGCACAGCAGCGGATCGAGGCGCTGACCCCGCGCTATCGCGTCTGCTACGTGGATGACGTGCGCCCGCCGGATGCCTGGCTGTCGCTGCGCACGGCGCCGACCCGGGGGCAGACGATTGCCAATATGCCCTCTGGCACGGCGATGGAGATGCTGGGCCCGGTGCAGGGCGACTGGCATCAGGTGCGCACGCAATATGGCACCGGCTGGGTCAGCTGGAAGGTGGCGCGCTGGATCCGCTGCTGAGGCCCTAGCTGCCCGTGCCCGACAGCATCTGCGCGATGCGCAGCGCGTAGCGGTCGGTCATGCCAGAGGTGAAATCGGCCAGCCCGTGCAGGGCGCTCTCGGCGTCGGTCACCTCGCGCAGGTCCAGGTCCAGCGCCCGGCACAGCTGCTGCATCGGCCCCGGCAGCCCCTCGGCCTGCCAGCCCGCCGCCGCCAACGCCTCGTAGACCGGCCAGACGCCCGACATGACGTTCTGCACGATGCGTCGGCCCGACACCTCCAGTTCCGTCTTGCGGGGCGAGGTGAACAGGCGACTGCGCGCCAGATCCTTGATCGCGGCAAACTCTGCCGCCCGGTCCGAGGCGTCGATCAGCGCGTCAGAGAAGCTGCCCGCCATGATCGCGTCATAGTGGCTGTCGAAGGCCTGGGTGCAGGCCTCCAGTGCCTGACCGATGGCCACGGCGCGCAGGGTGGCCACATGTTCGGCCTCGCTTTGCCCCTCGCGGCGCGGCTTCGGGTCGCCGCCGATCAGCGCCTCCAGCGGCACGCGCACCTCGTCATAGCGCAGATCGCCGGTGGTAAAGCCGTCTTCCAGATCGACGATGTTGTAGCAGATGTCATCGGCGGCCTCGACCACCAGCACCAGCGGGTGGCGGCGCCACCAGGGGGCATGAGGCAGCCCTTCGCGGGGCAGGCCCAGGGCCTCGGCGGCCTCGGCGAAATAGGCGGCCTCGGCGGCGAAGACCCCGAATTTCTTCAACCCGGCATAGCTTTTGCGGGTGGCCTCGGGCAGGGCGGCGCGGGTGGCGGCGGTGACGGGGTACTTGCTGAAGGCCCCCAGAACCGCCTTTGACAGCCGCATCCCGCCGCGCCCGCGATACATTTCCAGCCGGGTCAGGATGCGAAAGCCCTGGGCATTGCCCTCGAAGTCGATGAACTGCTGTTGCAGCGCCGGGTCCAGATCGCCGAAAAGGCCGCGCCCTTGGGCAAAGCGTTCGCCGAACCAGTTGCCGATGCTTTCCTCGCCGGAATGGCCGAAGGGCGGGTTGCCGATGTCATGGGCGACGCAGGCCGCCTGCACCACGTTGGACAGGGCGTATTCGCCCCCGGGCGGCAGTTCGCCCCGCGCCACCAGCCGGGCGCCGATACCCATCGACAGCGACCGGCCGACGCTGGCCACCTCGATGGAATGGATCAGCCGGTGATGGATATGGTCGTGATGGTATAGCGGGTGCACCTGGGTCTTGTTGGCCAGCCGCCGGAAGGGTTCGGAAAAGACGATCCGGTCGTAATCCTGCACCGCCGCCGGGCGCCCCGGGGGCGCGCGATAGGCGCTGTCGCCCAGCCGTTCTTCCGACAGAAGCTCCGTCCACTTCATCGCCTGCCGCCTTCCTGGATCGCTTGCATGATGGGGCCTGCCGCCGGGCCCGGGCAGGACCCGGGCCCGCTGATCCCTCCGATGGGCCGGAGGGGCCTGGATCAGGGCAGGTAGTCTTTCGGGTCCACCGTCTCGAGCCCGCGCCGCACCTCGAAGTGCAGATAGGCATCCGATCCGCTGGGCAGGCTGGCGATGCGCTGGCCCCGGCTGACGCTGTCGCCCTTGGCCACGGCAATGCCCGCGACGTTGGAATAGAGGGTCAGCAGGTTGTCGTCATGCTTGATCACGATGACCGAGCGCTTGTCGGTATCCTCGATGATCGCCGCGACAGAGCCAGAGCCCGCCGCCTTGACCGCGCTGCCGGGATCGGCGGCCAGGTCGATGCCGTCGCTGCGGCCCTTCTCGTAATCGCGGATGATGCGCCCGCGCAGGGGATAGTCGAAGGTGGTCGTGGCGGCGGCCTGCTCGGACGAGAGGTCGGGCGCCAGATCCTCGCGGGCCTGGGCGGCCTGCTGGCGCGCCTCTTCCTGCGATACGGGGCGTTCCTCGGGCAGGGGCTGCGAGGCCGAGGGCGGCACGGGCGTGGCCGATCCGGCGCCCGGTTCCTCGACCACGGCGCTGCGGTTCGACAGGCTGCCGTCGGCGGCCACCAGCGGGATCAGCAGATACTGGCCCTCGCGGATGGTGAACTGGCTGTCCAGCCCGTTCCAGTCCGACAGGGCGCGCACCGAGACGCCGTAGAGGCGGGCGATGGTATAGGCCGTCTCGCCGCGCTGGACGCGGTGGCGGACCGGCTCGTTGCCGACCTGGCGGGCGGGCTCGCCAGGGGTGCTGGGGGGAAGGGTGGCCACCGCGATCTCGTTGCCCGAGGCGCGGTCGATGGCAGAGCCCGCCATGGCGGTGATGTCCACGGCGCCCGGAGGCAGGATCGGGCCGGTGCCTGCCGCACCGGTGGCGGGCGAGGGTTCGGCCACCCGGGTGGGCAGGGCCAGGATCTCGCCCTCGCGCAGGCGGCTGTCCACCTCCAGCCCGTTGTAGCGGGCCAGTTCTGCCGGGTCGGTGCCGATGCGCAGGGCCACGTCGCCCACCCGATCGTCGCGGCGCGCCACGGCGACCTGGTAGTTGGGGTAGGAGATGATGCCGCGATTGTCCGGCGCGGGCCGGGGCGCCGAGGCGTTCAGCGCCGCATCGCGGGTCGAGAAGGTGTCGAACCCGCTGCGCAGGTCGCTGTCAAAGGTGCATCCGGCCGCAACGGCCAGCAGGCAGGTGGCCGCGAGAAGGCGGGCCGGGCTGCGTTTCTGTCCGGTCATCTGTTCGATCCTCATCCGTGCGCCCCTGGCGGGGCCTGTCCCCTCCGGTCTGCGGCCGGAGTATCGCGCGGACCCTTGGGGGCCCATGGCGCCGGCTGGCTCCGGCGGCGGTGTCGGGGGGGCGCGCCTGGCGCGGTCCCCGGGTCTTCAGTCGGTTCAGTCCTTGCCCATCCCCTCGACCAGCGGCACGAAGCGGACGGGGCGCAGTTCGTCGTAGTCCAGGCCCGTCTCGGTCTTGCGCACCCGGATCAGGCTTTGCACGTGGTCCGACTGGCCCACGGGCAGCACCATGATACCCCCCGGTTTCAGCTGAGCCAAGAGCGGCCCCGGCGGGTCTTCGGCGGCGGCGGTCACGAGAATGCGATCAAAGGGCGCCTGATCGGGCAGCCCGAAAGAGCCGTCGGCGGCGAAAGTGGTCACATTGACCAGGCCCAGGGCGTCGATCACCTGCTTGGCCTCGCGCACCAGGCGCGGGTGGCGGTCGACCGTGTAGACCCGGCGCGCCAGATGCGACAGCACCGCCGCCTGGTAGCCGGATCCGGTGCCGACCTCCAGCACCTTGTCGCGCGGCTGCACGTTCAGCGCCTGGGTCATCAGAGCCACCACAGACGGCTGCGAGATGGTCTGACCGCAGGCAATGGGCAGCGGCATGTCTTCATAGGCGCGATCGGCGAAGATGCCCCGGATGAAGGCGCCGCGATCGACCTTCTCCATGGCTTCCAGCACGCGTTTGTCGGTCACCCCGCGGGAGCGGAGCGCGAAGAGGAACTGCATCTTTCTTTCCGCGATGGAAATGTCGTTATCGCTCATGCGGGTCGGCCGGTCCGTCCGGCGCTCTCCTCTGGTCGGCGTGGGGCACGGGGTCGGCAGAGGATTGCCCAAACCGGGCCGTAGGGGAAGGGGGCAGCGCCTATTCGATGGCGCGAAGGCCCTCCAGCAGGTCATGGGCCGTCAGATCCGCCCGCATCGGCGTCACCGAGATATAGCCTGCCATGTTGGCATCCACGTCACCGCCGGGGGTGGCGGGGCTGTGCTGATCGCCGCCCTTGGCCCAGAGGAAGCGCCGCCCCGAGGGCGAGGTCTGCGGAGTGACGGAAAAGCGCGTCTCGGGGCGGTAGCCCTGGGGCACGACCCGCACACCCTTCACGCCCGAGGCGGGCTGGGCGGGGAAGTTGATGTTGTAGAAGGTGTTGTAGCTGCCCGAGACGGGCTGGTGCCGGGTCAGCACCTTGCGCACCACCTCGGCGCCATGCTGGGCGGCGGCCTCGAAGGGGTTGTCGAGCTGATAGTTGGCGGGGCCGTAGTACTGCGACAGGGCCATGGCGGTCAGCCCCTGCAAGGCGCCTTCCATGGCGCCGCCCAGGGTGCCGGAATAGACCGCGTTCTCGCCCGAGTTGTTGCCCCGGTTCACCCCCGAAAGCACCAGGTCGATGGTCTGGCCCGCCAGCACGTCATGGACGCCGGCCAGCACGCAGTCGGCGGGCGAGCCCTCGGCGGCGAAGCGGCGCGGGCCCATCTCCGAGATCATCGTGGGATGGGCGTAAGAGATGCAATGAGCCACGCCCGACTGCTCGAAGGCAGGCGCCACGACCCAGACCTCGCCTTCGGGGCCTGCCAGTTCGGCGGCGATGCCCTCCAGGACCTTCAGCCCCGGTGCGTTGATACCGTCGTCATTGGTGATGAGAATGCGCATGTCGTTCGTCCGCCCCCTGGCCGCCTGGATTGCGCCCTGCATAGGGGAGGGGGGACAGAGGGGCAAGCCGTCGCGAGGCGGCAGCGCCGGGCCGTCGCCCGGGGGCGACAGGGAGAGCGGGGCGGGGGCTCTGTTTCCCTCCGCTCGCGCTATGGCGACAAATAGAAAGGGAGGGGGCTCTGCCCCCCTTTCGCCTGTGGCTCAATTCCCCCCGGGATATTTCTGGCAATGAGAAGAGAGGGGCGAGTGCAGAAAAGTCCAGGCGGCACCCCGGTTGAAAAGTCCGCCAGCAAGAGCGCGGCGCCCGGTTGGCCGACGTTGGCAGCCGGGGAACGTTGGGGCTTTCAGGTGCCGGCCCCTTGCCTTTCTCATTGCCAAAAAAATCCCCGCCGGAGGCATCGCCCGGCAGGGCGATATCCGCTCAGGCGATTTCGGCCAGCAGGCGGCGGGCCTCGGCGCCGGGGTCGGCCAGGGGCGCGCGGTCTTCGCCGGGGAAGAAGCGTGCCCGGGTGGCCGTGGGCATGGGGTTCGGTGTCAGCACATGGACCTGGGGGCCGGTGTTGACCGTCTCCGCCGCCCAGGAGCGCGCCATGGCGATCTGCGCGGCCTTGGTGGCGCCGTAGGAGGCAAAGAACTTGGCCGCGGGCGCCTGCGGGTCATCGAAGAACAGCGCCCGGCCGGTCTGGCCCAGAAGCGGCGCGATATAGGGCACCAGGTGGCCCATGGCGCTGACATTGGTGGCCACCGACTTGGACCAGTCCTTGGCGTCCACATGCGAGGCGGGCGTCAGGGGCGCGGCATGGATCGCCGCATGGGCCCAGACCGCCACGGATCCCCAGCGGTCGTAGATCGAGCGGCAGAGCTGGGCCATCGCCTCGGGCAGGCAGATGTCCATGGGCGCCAGGGTGGCCGAGCCGCCGATGGCCTTGATCCGGTCGTCGAGCTCTTCCAGCCCGCCCACGGTGCGGGCCACAGCGACCACATGGTGGTCGCGCGCCAGTTCCAGCGCGAGCGCCGCGCCAAGGCCACGGGAGGCGCCGGTCACCAGCGCGACGGAGGTCTTTTCGGTCTGTTCCATGGGCGGGGGTGTGGGGCTTTTGCGGGCGCCGGTCAAGGGGGCACGGGTGGGCCTGGGCTGCGGCGGATCGCGCGGGCGGGCGCGGCGGGGTCAGCTGCCGGGCAGCAGCAGGCGGTAGCTTTCTCCGCGTTGCAGCACATGCACCTCGCCCGGGGCGATGGCGGCGATGCGCAGGCCCGCGACCTCGTCGCCGGGCCGCGCGCGGGTGATCTTGCCGCCGGGCAGGCGCAGCAGGGCCTCGGGCGTGGGGCCACCGGTCCTGGTGCCGATCAGGGTCAGTTCGCGCAGCGGCAGGCGGTCGGGCTGGGTGGCGGCAGCGGCCGGGCTTTGGGGGGCGTCGGTCATGGATCCTCTCCTTGCGGGACGGGCGCGCCTTTGCCACGGCGGGCGGGGTCCGGCAAAGAGGGGGCAGCGACCCGGCGCGCCATCGGCGGCCCGGTGCCGGGCGGCGGTCTGGGCCCGTGCGGGGCGCCGCCGAGGGGCAGGCGCCGGGCCGCCTAGTCGGCGGAAAGCTGCGGGCGGATGTCGTGGCCGGTGGCGGTGTAGAGATCCAGAAGCTGATCGAAGGAAATCCCCGCGTCCTGGGCCTCGGCCAGGGGGCCGTCGCTGGCCAGCAGCAGCGGCCGCGCCCCGTCGCCGCCCGGTTGCAGGGACACAGGCGCGGAGAGGCTGCCCGGGAAGAGCGGCAGGTCATTGGCCAGCTTGCCCTCGGCGGCCACGAAGGGGGCGCCATCGGCGATATGGTCGAGGTAGCCATAGAAGGTGGCCGCCGCCACCTCGGCCCAGGGGGCGAGGAACAGCGTCTCTTCCGCGCCCCGGATGGGCAGGGGCAGGATCACATGCAGGAAGCGGCTGTCGCCCAGGCGGCACAGCTCGGGCGCCAGGCGGTCGGGGCCTGCCACCACCTCGGGGGTCTCGTCGTCCGGTTCCGCATGGGGCCAGGCGTCGGGCATGTCGAAGCCGATGTCGAAGACCCCGCCGAACTTGTCCTGGAGGCGGCGCCAGCGGGCATCAAGGGCGAGCAGAGACATGAGCGGGTCCTTTCTGTTGCCGCAGGTGTAGCAGGTCGGGGCGGGGAGGGGGAGAGCCCCGGTTTGGAAACGGTCCGGGGGAGCGTTTCAGGGGGTGAGCCCCGGCATGGAAACGCTCTGGGAGAGCGTTTCAGGGGGAGAGCCCCGGCATGGAAACGCTCTGGGAGAGCGTTTCAGGGGCGAACGGGCGGAGCCCCGCGGGAGCTGGGCAAAACGCAGATGCCCTGGGCCGGGTTTCGGCAACAGGCAGGTGACGTGGCGCGCTGCGCTGAGGGGCGGGCCCGTCCGCGGGAGGGCGCATCGCGCCCGCCCGAGGGGGCGGACGGGCGCGGCCCGGGCCGCTTTGCGCCCCGGGCGGGGTAGCGGGGACGGTGGTGCGGGAAGACAGCTGCGCGCGCAGCTGTCTTTGTGGGGGTGGGACGTTTGGCGGGGGGATCCCCGCCCTAAGGGGGAATGGCGAAGGTTTGGTGCGGTTTGACCCTGGGCGCGTGGGGGTGAACCCCGCCTTACGGGGCGATGTCGGCGGCTTGGTCCGGGCAAGGCGCGGGCATGAAAAAAGGCAGCCCGGGGGCTGCCTCTTGAGATCCAAGGCCGGGCCGGTGTTACTCGGCCGCCTTCAGCTGGAAGCCCTTCTCGATCTGGTCCGAGGGCGCCACCGGGTATTCGCCCGAGAAACAGGCGTCGCAATACTGCGGGCAGCTGTTGTCGCGGCCCGCCGCTTCGCCCGCCGCGCGGTAAAGACCGTCCAGCGAGATGAACTTCAGGCTGTCCACCGCCAGATGCTCGCGCATCTCATCCTCGGACATGGTGGCCGCCAGCAGCTTCTCGCGCTCGGGCGTGTCGACCCCGTAGAAGCAGGGCCAGGCCGTGGGCGGAGAGGCGATACGGAAGTGCACCTCGGCGGCGCCCGCATCCAGGATCATCTCCTTGATCTTGCGCGAGGTGGTGCCGCGCACCACGCTGTCGTCCACCAGGATCACCCGCTTGCCCTTGATCAGCGCGCGGTTCACGTTCAGCTTCAGCCGCACGCCCATGTTGCGGATCTGCTCGGTCGGTTCGATGAAGGTCCGGCCCATGTACTGGTTGCGGATGATCCCCATGGCATAGGGGATGCCGCTTTCCTGGCTGAAGCCGATGGCCGCCGGGGTGCCGCTGTCGGGCACCGGGCAGACGATATCGGCCTCGACCGGGCTTTCCTTGGCCAGTTCCACGCCGATCTGGCGGCGGGTTTCATAGACCGAGCGCCCGCCGATGATCGAATCGGGGCGCGAGAAATAGACATGTTCGAAGATGCAGAACTTCGACGGTTGCGGGCGGAAGGGCATCCGGCTTTCCAGCTGGCCATCTTCGGTGATGATCACCATCTCGCCCGGCTTCACCTCGCGCACCAGTTCGGCGCCGATGATGTCGAGCGCACAGGTTTCCGAACTGAGGCAATAGCCGTCGGCCACCTTGCCCAGCACCAGCGGACGCACCCCCAGCGGGTCGCGCACCCCGATCAGCTTGGTCCGGGTCATGGCGATGACCGAGAAGGCCCCTTCGACCCGGCGCAGGGCATCTTCCATGCGCGACGGGATGTCCTTTTGCAGCGAGCGCGCCATCAGGTGGATGATGCATTCGCTGTCGCTGGAGCTTTGGAAGATCGAGCCGCGCTCGATCAGCTCGCGGCGCAGGGCGTCGGCATTGGTGATGTTGCCGTTATGGGCAATCGCCGCGCCACCCCTTGAAAACTCGCCGAAAAACGGCTGCACGTCGCGGATCACCGCGGCCTTCTTGCCAGCGGTGGAATAGCGCACATGGCCGATGGCCAGCGGCCCCGGCAGGGTCTGCATCACGTCCTGGCTGGTGAAGTTGTCGCGCACATAGCCGAAGCGGCGGGCAGAGTTGAACCCGTGTTCGGGATGGTGGCAGACGATGCCGCCCGCCTCCTGGCCCCGGTGTTGCAGGGCGTGCAGGCCGAGGGCGACGAAGTTGGCCGCATCGGTCACGCCGGTGACGCCGAAGATGCCGCATTCCTCCTTCAGCTTGTCGTCGTCGAAGGGGTGGGCAAGGAACCGTTTCTGGGCGGCAAGCGAGGCGGGGGGGGCGTTGCGGGCCTTGGTCATCTGATAAGCGACGTCCTGGGCTGAGGGCTTGGGCTGCAAGGGAGATGCTCCGAATCCGGTCATTCCGTCGCGCCCCTCTTACGCCGGGCGGCGCGAAGTGTCACGAAAGGATCACATGGAATCTTGTGTCAGTCCATGGCGGGCCGGCCCCGAGGGGGAAATGGCGCGGCCAGGCCGCGCCCGGCGCCTCACTCTGCGGCGGTGCAGGTCGAGGCCAGTTCTTCGTATTTCGCGGTGATCCAGCCCAGGGCGCGCTCGGGGTCTTCGCTTTCGATCTTGTTGGTCAGCTTGTCGAAGACAACGGCCGAGCGCGAGTCGTCGACCATCGGCACCGCCTGGCTGGTCAGCATGGTCTGATAGACGAAGAAGGCCAGAGCCACCAGCAGCACGCCGCGCGCGACGCCGAACAGGAACCCGGCCGCCTGGTCGATGCCGCCGAGGAAGCTGCGTTGCACCACAGAGGCGAAGGCCGGGGTGAAGAGCGAGGCCACCGCCAGCGCCAGGGCGAAGATCACCCCGAAGGCCGCGATGATGGTCAACTCGCAGCTGTCGCCCAGGTATTCCCCGATCACCGGGATTTCCTTCATCAGCGGCTGCAGCTGCGGCGCAAAGACGAAGGCCACGACGGCGGCGACGATCCAGCCCAGAATGGCCAGGCCCTCGCGCACGAACCCGCGCGCATAGGCCAGGATGGCCGACAGCAGGATGACCGCCGCGACGATTCCGTCGATCAGAGTGAAACCTTCCATACGCCTGCGTCCCCGCCTTGCTATTTCTGCGCAGGACCGCCTTTGGCGAACGATCCCAGGGTGTTAGCGCCTCAACCGGCGCCGAAAACCTCTCCGACGAAGCTGGTCAGATCGCCCATTTGCATCAGACGCAGCCCCTGATCGCCACCGGGTTTACCCCCCGAGGGGGCGATCGCGGACGAGAAACCAAGTTTCGCCGCCTCTTTCAACCTGTTTTCGGTCTGGCCCACGGGTCGCAGGGCACCCGACAGCGAAATCTCTCCGAAGACGACGCAATCGGCGGGCAGGGCGCTGTCTTCGCGGGCCGACAGCAGGGCGGCGGCGACGGCCAGATCGGCGGCGGGTTCGCTGACCTTCATGCCGCCCGCGACGTTCAGATAGACGTCGAGCCCGGCAAAGGGGATGCCGCAGCGCGCCTCGAGCACGGCAAGGATGGTGGCCAGGCGCCCGCCGTCCCAGCCCACGGTGGCGCGCCGCGCCTGGCTGTGCGGCGAGGGGGCGACCAGGGCCTGGATCTCGACCAGCACGGGGCGGGTGCCCTCGATGCCCGCAAAAACCACCGATCCGGGGCTGGGCTGGCCGCGCTCGCCCATGAACAGGGCCGAGGGGTTCGACACTTCCGACAGGCCGCCGCCGGTCATCTCGAAGACGCCGATCTCATCGGCGGGGCCGAAACGGTTCTTCACCGCCCGCAGGATGCGGAACTGGTGGCCGCGCTCGCCCTCGAAATAAAGCACCGTGTCGACCATATGCTCGACCACGCGGGGGCCGGCGATCTGGCCCTCCTTGGTGACATGGCCCACCAGGATCACGGCGGCGCCGCGGCGCTTGGCGAAGGTGGTCAGCTCATGGGCGGCGGCGCGGACCTGGCTGACGGAACCGGGGGCGCTGTCGACGGTGTCGGACCACATGGTCTGGATCGAGTCGATGATCACCAGGTCGGGGCGTTCGTCGTCCAGGGTGGTCAGGATGTCGCGCAGCGACGTATCGGCGCCCAGTTTCACCGGCGCGTTTTCCAGCCCCAGCCGGGCGGCGCGCATCCGCACCTGGGCCGAGGCCTCTTCGCCCGAGATATAGAAGGTCTTCAGTCCCTGGCCCGCGAAGGCGGCGGCGGCCTGCAACAGCAGGGTGGATTTGCCGATGCCCGGATCGCCCCCCACCAGAACGGCCGAGGCGGGCACCAGGCCGCCACCCAGCACCCGGTCCAGCTCATCCAGCCCCGACGAGGTGCGCGGTGGCGGTGTCTCGCGCGCCGACAGATCGCTCAGCGCGACCTTCTTGCCGCGCATCGCTCCCAGCCCCTTGCCCTTGGGACCGGTGGACAGGGGGACATCCTCGGTGATCGAGTTCCAGGCGCCGCAGGCTTCGCAGCGCCCCGACCATTTGGACGAGGTGGCGCCGCATTCGGAGCAGGAGAAGGTGGTCATCGGTTTTGCCATGGGCAAGTTCTGCCCGAGGCGGCGCGCCCGGGCAAGGGGCGATGTGAACAAAAGGGGATCGTCGCGTTTGCGGTGAGGGGGTATCGGCCTGACGACCGATGCCTCCGGTGGGGATATTTTTGGCAATGAGAAAGGTAGGGGGGACACCTGAAAGCCCCGGCCCTTGTGCTTCTCATTGCCAGAAATATCCCGGGGGGGAATTGAGCCCGCGAGGGCTCAAAGGGGGGCAGCGCCCCCCGCCTGCGCTTTCAGCCGCCGCGCGGTCAGATGCGACAGCCCCAGCGAGGCCAACACGCAGGCGGTGAAAAGCCAGAGCCCCCAGGCGGTTTCCACCCGACCGACGCCGATCCCCTTGGCCAGGGTCACGTAAAGCGCGATCAGAAAGACATCGGCCATGGCCAGCTTGCCCAGCCCCGTGATCAGCCCCAGGTGTCGCGGCGCCAGCCAGCCCAGCTGGATCGCCGCCAGTCCCAGGGTCTTGGCCAGCGGAAAGATCAGCGCAAACAGCGCCACCACCAGCGCCAGCAGGGGCGTGTCGCGCCAGAGCGAGGCCAGCCCCGACAGGACCGAGATTTCCGACAGGCCGAAGAGGGGCAGCAGGCCCGCACGCAGCAGTGGTGCGGCCCAGGACAGGGGAAAGAGGATCAGCAGCGCCAGGTTGGCCGCGATTAGCGTCCGGGGCGTGGGCGGAGGTGTCATGCGGCGGGCCTGGGCGTGGGGCCGAAGGCCCAGCCCCAGAGCAGCACCGCCAGCAGCGCCACTAGCAGCACGATGGTCATCCCGTCCGCCGCGCGCCAGCGCGCATGGGGCAGGTTGCGCGCCCAGTCCCACAGCACCGAGACCGCCAGCCCCAGCGTGATCAGCGTGCCAAGCGGCGGGTGCAGCACCGCAGGGCGCAGACCCAGGGTCCAGATCAGCGCCCAGATCACCCACAGGACCCCGGCGATCAGCCCGAGGCGAAAGCCCTCGCCCGCCTCATGGGCGTGCAGCCGCTGCCAGAGAGAGATCGAGGCCAGGATCGGGATCGTCCAGATCAGCAGGGCCGCGGCCCAGGCCCAGCCGTGGATGGCGCCTTCGGTGAGACCGGGAAGATGCATCGGATCACGCTCCTATTCTTGCCGATGGCGCCATAGGTAGCGCCGGGCCGGGGCGGGGGAAAGCCGCCAAAGACGCAGACCCGCCTGCGCGCCTAGCGTAGTGCGGCGATCGGGCCGGTGGCCGAGCCGGTGATGAATTGCTCGACGTAAGGATCGCCCGAGGCATCCAGATCCGCCACCGGCCCGGTCCAGCGGATCTTGCCCCCGTGCAGCATCGCCACCTCGTCGGCGATGGCGCGGACCGAGCCCATGTCATGGGTGATGGTCAGTGCCGTGGCGCCCATCTCGGCGGTGATCTGGCGGATCAGGTCGTCGATGACGCCCGCCATGATCGGGTCCAGCCCGGTGGTCGGCTCGTCGAAGAAGATGATCTGCGGCTCGGCGGCGATGGCACGGGCCAGGCCGACGCGTTTCTGCATCCCGCCGGACAGTTCGGCCGGGAACTTGTCGGCGACATCGGGCGACAGGCCGACGCGGCGCAGTTTCTCGATGGCGATCTCGCGCGCCTCGGCCCGGGGGCGTTTCAGCGCGCCGCGCAGCAGGCGGAAGGCCACGTTCTGCCAGACCGGCAGGCTGTCGAAGAGGGCCGCGCCCTGAAACAGCATCCCGAAGCGCGCCAGGAAGGCGTCGCGGTCGCCCTTCGTGGCGTCCTGCCCATCCACCAGGATCCGGCCGCCGTCGGGCGTCTCCAGCCCCAGGATGCATTTCAGCAGCACCGACTTGCCGCTGCCCGATCCGCCGATGATCACCATCGAGCGCCCGCGCGGCACGGCCAGGTCGACACCGGCCAGAACCTGGTGGGGGCCAAAGCTTTTCTGAAGGTTTTCCAGCTGGATCATACCGAGAAGAAGACCCCCGTCAGGATGAAGTTGGCCGTCAGGATCAGCACCGAGGCGCTTTCGACCGAGGATTTGGTGGCCTGGCCCACGCCCTGGGCGCCGCGCCCCGACCGCATCCCCGCGTAGCAGCCCATCAGGGTGGCGATGAAGCCGAAGGCCACGCCCTTGACCAGCGAGGAGATCACGTCGAGCGGTTCCAGGAAATCCCAGGTGTTGCGGATATAGACCGCCGGGTTGAAGCCCAGGGATTTGACCCCCACGGTAAAGCCGCCCAGGATGCCGATCACATCCCCCAGCCCCACCAGAAGCGGCACCACGATCAGCCCGGCCAGCACCCGCGGCACGGTCAGGTATTTCATCGGGTGGGTCGAGAGGGTGACCAGGGCGTCGATCTGCTCGGTCACCTTCATGGTGGCGATCTCGGCGGCGATCGAGGAGGTGACCCGCGCCGCGATCATCAGGCCCACAAGCACCGGGCCCAATTCGCGCACCATGCCGAGCGCCACGATCTGCGGCACCACCGCCTGGGCGTCGAAACGCGAGCCGCCGGCGTAGATCTGAAGTGCTAGCGCGCCGCCGGTGAAGAAGGCGGTCATGCCCACCACCGGCAGCGACAGCCAGCCGATATTGCCAAGGGCCACCAGGAACTCGCGCCCGTAGAAGGGCGGGGTGGCCAGGTGGCGGAAAAAGGACAGCGCAAACAGCGTCAGCCGCCCGAGCATCGCCAGAAGGCCCAGCACGGCGCCGCCGATGCCGCCCAGAAGGCGCGCGGGAAGGGAGGCGCGGGCGCTCATCTCAGGCCGTGGCCCCGGTGAAGCTGCGCGCATAGCGCCCGCCGAGCGAGGTCAGGATCTCGTAGCCGATGGTGCCCTCGTTGGCGGCCAGCGCGTCGACCCCCTGCACCGCGTTCAGCAGCGCCAGATAGTCGGGCACCTCGGCCAGGTCGGTGACGTCGACGGTGATCAGGTCCATCGAGATGCGACCGACCAGCGGGCAGGCGGTCTCTCCGGCGTAAAGCTGGGTGCCCGGGGCCATCAGACGGTGCAGCCCGTCGGCGTAACCGGCGGCCACGGTGGCGATGGTAGAGGGGCGCGCGGCGACCCAGGCATTGCCATAGCCCACCGACTCGCCGGTTTCGATCTGCCGGGTCTGGATCACCGGCAGGTCCAGATGCACCACCGGCTGGGCCTCGGCATAGGGCAGGCCGCCATACATGCCGCAGCCGGGGCGGGTGACCTGGAAGTGATAGTCGGGGCCCAGCAGGATCCCGCCGGTGGCCGACAGGGACTTGGGCGCCTCGACGCCCGCCGTCATCTCGCGGAAGGCGCTCAGCTGTTGGCGGTTCATCGGGTGGTCGGGCTCATCGGCGCAGGCCAGGTGCGACATGACCAGCGCAGGCCCCAGGGGCAGCACCTCGTCGCGCAGGGCGGCCCAGTCGGCGGGCTCCAGCCCCAGCCGGTTCATGCCGCTGTCCAGCTGGATCCCGAAGGGCGCCTCGGGCAGGGCCTGGCGGTGGCGGCGGTATTGCTCGACCGAGTTCAGCATCGGCGTCAGCCCGGCCTGGGCCAGCAGATCGGTGTCGCCCTCCATATGGCCGGAAAAGACGTGGATCGCCGGGCCGGGGCCCAGGGCCTCGCGCACGGCCAGGCCTTCCTCGGCGGCGGCGACAAAGAAGGTCCGGGCGCCGGCCTCGGCCAGGGCACGGGAAACGGGCGCGGCGCCAAGGCCGTATCCGTTGGCTTTTACCACGGCGCCGGATTCGACATCCGGCCCCGACAGGGCGTCCAGCGCGCGCCAGTTGGCCCGGAGCGCGTCGAGATCAATATGAAGGCGAGAGGTGGTCATGCCCTTTTCTTGGGCCTCCGCGCGGGCGGAGGCAAGGGGGAAAAGCGGCGCAGGCCAGGTGCGGCCCGTGCCAGGCGCGGCCCGATCCGGACCGGGCGCGCGCCCGGGGCCGCCCTGACGGTGCGGACAGGGGACTGGCCCACAAGTCACCACAATTTACCCCAAATTCAGCCTCCCATGATCAGTAAGCGTATCAATTAGGGAACGTGTGGCCGGGAAACGGTCGTCAGAATCGTAAAGAGACAGAATGTTAAAGAATTTCAGAAAGCCCGTGGCCGAGGTACGGCCCAGACGAATCGTGCCACAGCAAATGCCGCAGAAATCCGACACCTGGGTCGAGGTGCCGAGGGCCTATACGGCGGCGGCGAAATGGACCCCCCGGATCGGCGAGTATTTCCCCAATTTCTCGGGCCTGTCGACCGAAGGGCGGATCACCTTTCACCCCTATACCAGCGGCCACTGGACGATCTTCTTCAGTATCGCCGATGCCTTCTCGGAAACCTGCACCCGCGAGTTGGGCGGGCTGGCGGCCATGCAGGACGATCTGCGCCGCGAGGGGGTGCGGATCCTGGGCCTGGCGCGCAACACGGTGGAAGAGTTGAACCGCTGGCGCCATGAAACCTCGCTGCGCATGGGCTACAAGGTGGGCGTGCCGATCATGTCCGACCCCGAGGGCGTGCTGACCTCGACCTTCGGCATGATCCACCCGCTGGAGATCGAAAACTCGGCCATCCGCAAGACGATCATCATCGACCCCAAGCTGCGGGTCAGCATGTTGTTCGAATATCCCCTCTATATCACCCGGTCGAGCGAAGAGCTTTTGCGCACTCTGGATGCGGCGCGCGGCTTCTACGAAGAGCAGGATGCGAAGGCCGCCGGCGGGTATTGAGGCGCCGGAGATCCTGAAAACATTGCCTGTCGGGGCCGTTGGAGATCCGTCGGCTCCTTTTCCGCGCCGGGCCGTGTCGAAGAGTTGCGCGTCGCCGTGCGGCCGGATCACGGCCGGACACGAGGGCGTGCGCCCGGGCCCTGCGCCTCGACAAGGGGGCGGTGGGGGTTAGGTCTCTGGGGGAAAGCGATAGGCGCGCCACACCCGAGCCCGCCCCGTCAGACCCTTTGAGGAGCCCGCCATGAGCCTGTCCCGCCCCTCCGTCGCCGCCCTGCTGAGCCTGGCCCTGGCGACCCCTGCCGCCGCGCAGGATTTCAACGCGGCGCCCCCCAATGCCCCCGACCAGCAACCTGCCTTCGAGGGCCAGACCCGCGCGCCGGTGCTGGAAGAGGATCTGACCCTGGATCGGGAAGTCATCCTCGACGGGCTGGAACATCCCTGGGGCATGGATCAGCTGCCCGATGGCCGCTGGCTGGTGACCGAACGCCCGGGGCGGCTGCGCATCGTCACCCCCGAGGGCGCGGTTTCGCCGCCTGTTGCGGGGCTGCCTGCGGTCGATGCCCGCCGTCAGGGGGGGCTGCTGGACGTCCAGGTGCGGGACGATTTCGCCGAAACCCGCCGCGTCTGGTGGAGCTATGCCGAGCCGCGCGAGGGGGGCGAGACCGGGACCGCCGTCGCCACCGGGGTGCTGTCGGGCGATGACGGCACGATGGAGGAGGTCGAGGTGATCTTCCGCCAGATGCCCGGCTGGGCCTCGACCCTGCACTATGGCTCTCGCCTGGTCTTTGACGGCTCGGGCGCGCTTTTCGTCACCACCGGCGAACGGTCCCTGCCAGAGCCGCGCCAGTTGGCGCAGGACCCCGCGACCCATCTGGGCAAGGTGCTGCGGATCGACCCCATGGGTGGCGCCATGCCCGGCAATCCGCGGATCAAGGGCGGGGCGCCCGAGGTCTGGTCGCTGGGCCACCGCAACATCCAGGCCGCCGCCATGGGGCCCAACGGGGCGCTTTGGACGATCGAACACGGGCCGCGCGGCGGTGACGAGCTGAACCGGCCCGAGCCGGGCGGCAACTATGGCTGGCCGGTGATCACCTATGGCCTCGACTACAGCGGCCGTCCCATCGGCAACGGCGAGACGGCCTCGCCCGAGATGCAGCAGCCGCTGTACTATTGGGATCCGGTGATTTCGCCCTCGGGCATGGCCTTCTACGAGGGCGACATGTTTGCCGACTGGCAGGACAGCCTGCTGGTGGGCGCCCTGGCGGGGCAGGCCCTGGTGCGGCTGGAACTGGAGGGCACCCGGGTCATCGGCGAGGCCCGCTATCTGATGGGCCAGGGACGGGTGCGCGACGTGGATGTGGCCGCCGATGGCGCGGTGATGATCCTGACCGATGCCGCCAACGGCGCGCTGCTGCGCCTGACACCGGCAGATTGAGGCGGGCTGATTGAGGCGGGTAAACTGACGCGAAAGCCGGGCGGAACCTGTCCCGCCCGGCTTTCCGTTTTCCCTGGGCCGAATGGCTTCGGACCTGCGCGCGGCGCTTATTTCGACGCGGCCTTTGCGGCGATTTGCAGCATCAGCTGGGTCGCCACCTCCATGTCCTGGACCGAGATCCATTCCAGCGGCCCGTGGATGCATTGCATCCCGGTAAAGAGGTTCGGCGTCGGCACCCCCATTTCGGTCAGCCGCGAGCCGTCGGTGCCGCCGCGGATCGGGGTCGAGATCACCTCGACCCCCAGGTCGCTTGCCGCATCGCGGGCCAGCTCGACCGGGGTCATGTCGTTTTCCAGCCAGTAGCGCATGTTGCGGTACTGCTCGGTGATCTCGCAGGTGATCCGGGCGCGGGGTTCCGAGGCGCCGATGGCCGCGCAGATCTGGCTCAGGATCTCGCCCTTCTGCGCCAGCCCGTCGCGTTCGAAATCGCGCAGGATGAAGGTCAGTTTCATCTCGGCGGCGTCGCCCACCATGTCGGTGCAGTGGATGAACCCCTCGCGCCCCGAGGTGGTGTCGGGGGTCATCGTATGGGCGGGCAGGGCCGAGATGATCTTCGACGCCAGCTGGATCGCCGAGACCAGCTTGCCGGTGGCATGGCCGGGGTGGATCGACACGCCGGTGACCGTGACATGGGCGATGTCGGCCGAGAAGGTCTCGTAGATCACCTCGCCGACCTCGGCGCCGTCATAGGTATAGGCGAAGTCGCAGGCGAAATCCTTGGGCAGGCGTTGGTCCACGCCGCGGCCGATCTCTTCGTCCGGGGTGAAGGCGATGCGCAGCCTGGGGCGGGCGATCTCGGGATGGTCGATCAGGTGCTTGGCCGCCGTCATGATGATGGCGATGCCCGCCTTGTCGTCGCCCCCCAGAAGCGTCAGGCCCGAGGCGGTGACGATGTCATGGCCCTGCTTTTCGCCGAGATAGGGGAAATCCCTGGGCGACAGCACCAGCTCGGGCGCATCGGGGTAGGTGATGTCGCCGCCGTTGTAGCCCCGGATGACGCGGGGTTTGACGTTCGTCGCATTGTACTGCGGCGCGGTGTCGAAATGGGCGCAGAAGCCCACGGTCGGTCCGGGCACGGTGCCGGGCACGGTGGCCAGAACGGCGCCGTAATCGGTCACCTCGACATCCTCGGCGCCGATCTCGCGCAGCTCGGCCTCCAGCAGGCGGATCATGTCCCACTGGATCTCGGTGCTGGGCGAGGAGGGCGAGCTGGCGTCGGACTGGCTGTCGACGGCGCAGTAGCGGGTCAGGCGGGTTTCCAGATCGGGGGCGAATTTGGGCGACATGGGGGACTCCTTCGGTTCGCGCGAAGGGTTGGGCGGCGGCGCCGGAGTGTCAAGGCGGCAGAGGGCGGCAAGGGGAGGGCGCTGCCCCCCGTCGCCAGGGGCGACTCCCCCCGGAGTATTTTTGGCCATCGAATGGAGCAAGGGGTGGGGCGCCCGGATGCGCGGGCGGGGTTTCGATCTGAAGTATTCAATATTTCAGGGGGTTGCGGGATAATCCCGCCTTGGTGACCATGTCACTGAGGGGCGCGCGAAAGGGGCGTATCGTTGGATCAGATATCCAATGGAGGATCCGATGAAACCGCAAGTGACCCGTCCCGCAGATCGCTGGTCGCCGCTGTATTTCCTGGCTTCGGTCGGGGCCGGTGGTCTGGCCGTGACCTTTTTCATGTATCTGATGTTCTGGGTGAAACACCCGGGCCAACCGGTGCCCGTCTTTGAGGACATCCAGGCGGCTCTGGCCACCGCAAGCCCGCTGTTCTCGGCGACGATCTACCTGGCGCTGGCCGGGATCGCCGTCTTTGCCGCGATGAACCTTTACCTGCTGGTCTGGAACCTGCGGCGCACCGGCCCCTTCCTGCGCTCCGAGGGGGGCGCGGCGCTGGCCGCCGGGCAGGGGCAGACCCAGATGACCGCGCTGCCGCTGGCGCTGGCCATGTCGATCAACGGTCTGTTCATCCTGGGTCTGGTTTTCGTGCCCGGCCTCTGGGGCGTGGTCGAGTATCTCTTCCCGCTGGCCCTGATCGCCTTTGCCGCCGTGGGCGTGCTGGCGCTGCGCCAGGTTGGGCGTTACGTGGTGCGGGTGATCGGCCATGGCGGCTTTGACTGGAAGGCCAACAACTCGCTGTCGCAACTGCTGCCGGCCTTTGCCCTGTCGATGGTGGGCGTCGGTCTGGCCGCCCCGGCCGCGATGAGCACGTCCAAGGCCACCGCCGGGATCGCGCTGGTGCTGGCCAGCTTCTTCCTGGTGATTGCGGTGATCTACGCGGCGGTGAAGCTGGTGCTGGGTGTGCGCTCGATGCTGGAACATGGGGTGGCCGTGGAACAGGCGCCGACGCTGCTGATCGTGGTGCCCATGGTGACCGTCCTGTCGATCCTGCTGGTGCGTCTGGATCATGCCCTGCACGTCCATTTCGGCGGCCATTCGACCCCGGCGGACATGCTGGTCTTCCTGACCCGGGCGCTGTCGGTGCAGGTGGGCTTCACCCTCTTCGGCCTGACGATCCTGTCGGCCACCGGCTATATCCGCCGCTTCATCACCGGGTCCGAGACCTCGGTCGGCTCCTACGCGCTGATCTGCCCCGGTGTGGCCCTGTCGGTGCTGATGCACTTCTGGATCAACAAGGGGCTGGTCGCCGCCGGGATGATTGCCAAGTTCGGCACTGCCTACTGGGCGCTGAGCGCCGTGGCCCTGGCCTTGCAGCTGTCGATGATCGTGCTGCTGGTGGTGCTGAACCGCCGCCACTTTCTGATCCGGCAGACCCCGGCGCAGGTGCCCGCGGAATGAGGGGCGGCCCGCGCCCTGCCTGAAAAGACGACCCCGTCCGGGCCTTGCGCCCCGGGCGGGGCTTTCCCGTTGCGATCCCGCCCAGAGGAGTTGATCCGATGCCGTTTGGTCCCGACCTGCCCGGAGCCCCCCATCCCAGGTCCGATATGCCCGTGCCGGTGTTGACCGGCCCGCCCGCACCCCGGCCGGACTGCCCCGAAGCCGCCCGTGCCGTGGCCGAGCGGCTGGTGCGCGCCGTGCGCCGGGCGGGCGGGCGCCAGCGCAGCGCCGGGGCGGGGGCGCAGGCCTTCCGCTGGCACGGGGCGCCGCGGGCCTTCGTGCTGCTGATCTCGGGGCGGATCTCGGTGCGTTTCCGCACCCGCAACCGCCTGGTGCCGATGGCCGAATGCCGGGCCAGCGCAGGGCAGGACTGTATGCCGGTCACCGCCGCCATCCTGTCGGACACCGGGCTGTCGGTCACCGCCCATTGCCTTGAACGGACCCGCTGGCTGGAGCTGGATCCTGCGGCGTTCCGTCGCCTCGTGGCCGAGGATGCCACCTTTCGCCAGGCCCTTTTCGCCCAACATGCACGGCGTTTGCCCTATTTCTTCCAGCGCGTCGCGGGGCCGGTCACCCGCAGCATGGATCAACGTGTGGCCGAATGGCTGCTGGCACATATGCGAAAAGATGCGGTAGAGACCACACATCAGGCCATGGCCGCCGATCTGGTGACCGCGCGCGAGGTGATCTCGCGGCGGCTGCGGGATTTCGCGGCGCGGGGCTGGATCGAACAGGGGCGTGGGCGCATCCGGGTAACCGGCGCTGCCGCCCTGAGCCGGGTGGCCCGAGGAGAGGCCGCCTGGGCCGGCGCCGAGGCGCCCGCCCGCACGACGTGACGCGCCAGCGGGAGGCCAGCGCCAACAGCAGCAGGACCGGGGCCCCGTGCCCCGGCAAGGCAGAAGAGGCAAGGCCGGATGCAGGACAGCGCAGCGATCGAGGGCCGCGACACCGCCGCCGAGGGTCTGACCGCGCGGGCCGGGGCGCCCGGGGCTGGTGCCGAAACCAGCGCTGACACCGCCCCCGAGGTCCGCCCCGACCGGCGCGCCGCCCGGGCGGCCATGCAGGCCCGGATCATCGCCCCGGTGAAACCGCTGCTGCGCCGGGCGGGGATGCTCAGCATTGCCTCGGGGCTGATCTGGCCGGTGCAGGCCGCCGCCATCGCCTGGGCCGTCTCGGGCTGGGCCACCGGCGCCCTGGCGCTGGAACGCAGCCTCTGGGCCGCCGCCATCTATCTGGCCTGCGGGCTGATCCGCGCGGGCCTTGACCGTGTGGCGGGGGGGATGCTGTACCGCGCCGCGGACCAGACCATCGCCCGCGAACGCGATCTGCTGATCGGACGCGAGGCGCGCCGCCCCGGTGGGGCAGGCTCTGCCGCCGTCGCGGCGCTGGCGGTGCAGAAGCTGCCGCTGCTGCACCCCTGGATCACCCGCTACCACGTCGCCATGCTGCGCACCTCGATCATCCCGCTGGTCTATCTGGCGGTGGCCTTCTGGTTCTCCTGGGCCATTGGCGTGGTCCTGCTGGTCGCCGGGCCGCTGATCCCGGTCTTCATGGCCTTGGTCGGCATGGCCGCCGAGGATGCCAGCCGCCGCCAGATGGATGAGATCGGCAGCATGAACTCCATGCTGATGGACCGGCTGTCGGCCCTGCTGGACATTCGTCTGCTGGGCGCCCGCAGCCGCGCGGCTGAGGATTTCGAGACCCGCGCCGACCGGTTGCGCGAAAAGACCATGGCGGTTCTGCGCATCGCCTTCCTCAGCTCCACCGTGCTGGAGCTCTTTGCCGCCATCGGCGTGGCCATGGTGGCGGTTTTCGTGGGCTTCACCCTGCTGGGCGAGGTCGGTTGGGGCAGTTGGGGCAATGGGCTGACCCTTTACGAGGGGATCTTTCTGCTGCTGATCGCGCCCGAGTTCTTCCAGCCGCTGCGCGACCTGGCCGCCGCCTGGCACGACCGGGCTTCGGGCGCCTCGGTGGTGGAAGAGCTGGAGGCGATGGATGCCGCCCCGCGCCTCGCCCTGCTGGGCGAGGGCCTGGCCGCAAGCCCGCTGCCGGGGCCGCTGTCGGTGACGATGCGCGGTGCCGTGGCGGGGCTGCCGGGCCGCGCGCTGGCGCTGCCGGATCTGGATCTGGCGGCGGGGCAAAGCCTGGCGCTGGTCGGGCCGTCGGGGGTGGGCAAATCCACCGCCCTGGCCGCCCTGGCGGGTCTGGTGCCGCTGGTCGAGGGCCGGATCACGGTCTGCGGGCAAGAGCTGAACGCCGCCAGCGCCGATGCCTGGCGCGCCCGGCTGGTGCTGGTGCCGCAGCGGGTGCATTTCCCCGATGCCGCCCTGGGCGACTGGCTGTCGGCCGGCCAACCCCGGGATGAGGTCGCGCTGTGGGACGCGCTGGAGCTGGCCGAGGCCCGCGCCGTGGTCGAGCGCCTGCCCGAGGGTCTGCAAACCCGGCTGGGGGAAAGCGGCGGCGGCGTCTCGGGCGGCGAGGCGCGGCGGCTGATGATCGCCCGCGCGGTGGTACAGGGCGCCGATCTGGTGCTGGCGGACGAGCCGACGGCGGATCTGGACGCGCTGACCGCCGACCGGGTGACCCGGGCGCTGCGACGGTTGCAGGGGCAGGGGGCGGCGCTGATCGTGGCGACCCATGACCCGGCCCTGGCCGAGGCGATGCAGACCCAGGTGATCCTGACGGAGGGCGCGGCATGACACCGATCTGGCGGGTTCTGAAACTGCTGCTGGGCGCCAGCCCCCGGGCCATGGCGCGGGGTGCCGCGCTGGCGGTGACGGTGCTGCTGATGGGCGTGGCCCTGCTGGGCCTCTCGGGCTGGTTCATCACCGCCACCGGTATGGCCGGGCTGGCGGGGATCGGCATCGCCTTCAACGTCTTTCAACCCTCGGCCGGGGTGCGCCTTCTGGCGCTTGGCCGCACGGCGGCGCGTTATGGCGAACGGCTGCTGACCCATGACGCCACGCTGCGGGCCCTGGCGGCGCTGCGGGTGGACCTGCTGCGCCGTCAGGCGCGGGCCGGGGGGCGGGCGCTGGCGCGGCTGCGCAGCGAGGCCACGCTGACCCGGATCCTGGCGGATGTGGATGCGCTGGACGGTCTGGTGCTGCGCCTGGCGCTGCCGGTCTTTGCCGGGCTTGTGACCCATGCGGTGGTCTTCCTCATGCTGGGCTGGCTGGCGGGCTGGCCCGTGGCGCTGACCGTGGCCGCGATCTACCTGCCGCTGGCGGCGCTGGTGCTGGTGCGGCTGGCCCGAGCAGGCATGGCCCCGTCCCGCGACGGCGAACGCGAGGCCCAGGCCCTGCGGCGCGGCATGATCGACATGATCCGCGACCGCGAGGCGCTGATCCTGGGCGGCCAGCTGGCGGCGCGCGAAGACCGCCTGCGGGCGGGCGACGCGCGCGCCCGTGCGGCCTCGGGCACGCTGGACCGGGCCGAGCGGCGCGCCGGGGCCCATCTGTCGGCGCTGGTGGCGCTGGCGGTGGCGGGGGCACTGGTGGCGGGCGGCTGGCTGGCCCAGGCGGGCGGGCTGGATCCGGCCCGCGCGGCCATCGGCATCTTCGTGGCCCTGGCCCTGGCCGAAACCCTGCTGCCCCTGCGCCGGGGCTTTGCCGAGCTGGGCCGGATGGTCGACGCCGCTTCGCGCGTCGATCCCGGCGCCGAGGCGCCCGAGGCGGCAACCGAAAGGCACGAGGAGGGCCGGGCGGGGGCGCCGCTCTTGTCCGTCGACCGGCCCGAGGCGCGGTTCACCCTGGGGCGCGGCGAGGCGCTGGCGCTGGAGGGGCCCTCGGGCGTCGGCAAGACCACCCTGCTGCTGCGCATCGCGGGGCTGATGGCGGGCGAGGGGATCGCCATCGCGGGCCATGCCCCCGCCGACTGGACCGAAGACGCCCTGCGCGCCCGGGTCGCCATGCTGCCGCAGCGTAGCGCCCTGATCGCCGGGACGATCCGCGACAACCTGGCCCTGGCCGCCCCCGAGGCCAGCGACGCCGCGCTGTGGCAGGCGCTGGAGGTGGTGGCGCTGGACCAGGTGATCCGCGAGCGCGGCGGCCTGGATGCCCGGCTGGGCGAGGGGGGCGCGGGCCTGTCGGGGGGGCAATCGCGCCGCCTGGCCCTGGCGCGCTGCGTGCTGCGCGCGCCCGATCTGCTGCTCTTGGACGAACCGACCGAGGGCCTGGACCCGGAGACCGCGACCCGCGTTCTGGACAACCTGCGCGCCGCCGTTCCCGACGCTGCCGTATTGGCAACGTTGCACCGTGGCGGAGATCACGTAATCTTTACCCGGCGACTCACCATTTCTCGCCCCTGAGGCCCTGTTCCTTGCCTCAGGTCAAACAACTGAACCCGAGATTTCAGTAGGTATTGTGACGAAGTCACCGCCCTTGGTGATGATGTCACACAGAAGTTTACGCCGACGGGTTTATCCCCGGGGCAATTGGAGAGTGGCCGAGTCGTATTTTCTCCCCTGCGGCGCTCTCCCAGGCAAGGAGGCCAGAAATGGAGCTCGACATCGTTGAGCTGTCACGTCTGCAATTCGCGATGACAGCCATGTACCACTTCCTCTTCGTGCCGCTGACGCTGGGTCTGTCGATCCTCGTCGCGATCATGGAGACGGTTTATGTCATGACCGGACGCCCGATATGGCGCCAGATGACCAAGTTCTGGGGGACGTTGTTCGGCATCAACTTCGTCCTCGGTGTTGCCACCGGCATCACCATGGAATTCCAGTTCGGCATGAACTGGAGCTATTACAGCCACTACGTCGGTGACATCTTCGGCGCGCCCCTGGCGATCGAAGGGCTGATGGCCTTCTTCCTGGAAGCCACCTTCGTGGGTCTGTTCTTCTTCGGCTGGGACAAGCTGAGCAAGGTGGCCCACCTGGTGGTGGCCTGGCTGGTGGCCCTGGGCTCGAACTTCTCGGCGCTGTGGATCCTGATCGCCAACGGCTGGATGCAGAACCCGGTGGGGGCAGAGTTCAACCCCGACACCATGCGCATGGAGATGACCAGCTTCTTCGACGTGCTGTTCAACGAGGTGGCCCAGGCCAAGTTCGTGCACACCGTCTCGGCCGGTTACGTCACCGCCTCGGTCTTCGTGCTGGGGGTCTCGGCCTTCTACATGCTGCGCGGGCGCCACACGCGCCTGGCCAAACGCTCGATCACCGTCGCCGCCAGCTTCGGCCTGGCCGCCGCGCTGTCGGTCGTGGTGCTGGGTGACGAGTCGGGTTATTCCGCCAGCCACACCCAGAAGATGAAACTGGCCGCCATTGAGGCCATGTGGGAAACCCAGGAAGCGCCTGCGCATTTCACCTTGGTCGGCATCCCCGACAAGGAAGCGCGTGAAACCCATTACGCGGTGGAAATCCCCTGGGTGATGGGCCTGATCGGCACCCGCAGCCTGACCCAGGAAATCCCCGGCATCGACCAGCTGGTCGACGAGGCGCATGATCGCATCGAGAACGGCATCATCGCCTATGACGCGCTGATGACCATCCGCGAGCAGCGTGACGCCACCCCCGCCGATGTCCGCGCCACCTTCGAGCAGCATTCCGAGGACCTCGGCTTTGCCATGCTCCTGATGCGCTACACCGACGATCCGCGCACCGCCACGCCCGAGATGATCACCCAGGCGGCCAATGACACCATCCCCGGCGTCTTCCCGCTGTTCTGGGCCTTCCGCATCATGGTGGCGCTCGGCTTCGGCTTCATCGGCATGATGGCCTACTTCTTCATCCGGTCGAGCTTCTACGGGCAAAGCTACCCCCGCTGGGCGCTGCACGCGGCCGTCTGGCTGATCCCGGCGCCCTGGATCGCCGCCGAGCTGGGCTGGTTCGTGGCCGAGTTCGGGCGTCAGCCCTGGACCGTGGACGGGGTTCTGCCGACCGCGCTGTCGGTCAGCCACCTGTCGGTCGGTGACCTGCTGCTGACGCTTGCCGGCTTCGTCACCTTCTACAGCGTCCTCTTCATCATCGAGATGGGTCTGATGATCAAATACATCCGCAAGGGCCCGACCGAGGATGTCGAGGAAACCGAAATCTGGGAAGAGCGGCACGCGGCCCGGCTTCAGGCCGACCCCGCCATCGCTGCCGCGGAGTAAGAACCATGATCCTTTTCGAACTTATCAGCTATGACGTGCTGCGGGTGATCTGGTGGGTGCTTCTGGGCGTCCTTCTGATCGGCTTTGCCCTGACCGACGGTTTCGACATGGGGGTCGGCGCGCTGCTGCCCTTCGTGGCCAAGACCGATGTGGAACGCCGGGTGGTGATCAACACCGTCGGCCCGGTCTGGGAAGGCAACCAGGTGTGGTTCATCCTGGGCGGCGGCGCCATCTTCGCCGCCTGGCCGCCGCTTTACGCGGTCAGCTTCTCGGGCTTCTACCTGGCGATGTTCGCCGTGCTGGCCTGTTTCATCCTGCGGCCCGTGGGGTTCAAGTACCGCTCGAAACGCGAAAGCGCGCGCTGGCGCTCGGGCTGGGACTGGGCGCTGTTCGTCGGCGGGGCCGGTCCGGCGCTGCTCTTCGGGGTGGCCGTGGGCAATGCCATGCTGGGCGTGCCCTTCCACCTGAACGACCTGCTGATGCCGATGTATGACGGCACCTTCTACGGCAAGTTCCTGGGTCTGCTGCGGCCCTTCGCGATCCTGTCGGGCGTGGTCAGCTTCGCCATGCTGATGATGCATGGCGCCGCCTGGCTGGCCCTGAAGACCGAAGGCGAGATCAACGCCCGGGCCCGTCGCATGGGGTCTGTCGCGGGGATCGTCGCCATCGTGGCCTATGCCCTGGCCGGTGTCTGGCTGGCCTTCGGGGTGGACGGGTTTACCATCACCTCCGAGGTGGCGGCCAATGGCCCGTCGAACCCGCTTTACAGCGAGGTCGCGCGCGGCGGTTCCTGGCTTTCGGCCTATGCCGAGCGGCCCTGGATCGCCATCGCGCCCGCGCTTGGCTTCCTTGGCATGGTGCTGGCGGTGCTGGGCCTGCGGTCGCAGCGCGAGGTCTCGACCCTGCTCTTCTCGAAGCTGGGGATCCTGGGTGTCATCAGCTCGGTCGGGCTGACGATGTTCCCCTTCATCCTGCCGTCCACGGTGGATCCGAACTCGTCGCTGACCGTCTGGGACGCCTCGTCCTCGCACCGCACGCTGTTCATCATGCTGGTCTGCGCGCTGATCTTCATGCCGCTGATCCTGGCCTATACCGCCTGGGTCTACAAAGTCCTCTGGGGCAAGGTGACCGAAGATGACGTGACCGGCCCGTCGCACAGCTACTGACACGAAAGGAACAGATCAAATGTGGTATTTTGCCTGGCTTCTGGGCCTTCCGCTGGCCGCCATCTTCGCCGTGATGAACGCCATGTGGCTGGAAATGCAGCGCGACCGCCGTCTGGCCGACGAACATGACGAGGCCGCGGGCCGCTGACGCGAACCGCCCCGGCCGGCATCCCCCGTGGGGACGGGGTCGGCCGGGGCACATCTCATTGACTGGACGGGGGCCGCGCAGACGGCCCTGTCCCTTTTGGAAGGAGGAGGGGTCGGTATGGTAGACCGCAGAGATTTCCTGAAACTGGCGGCGCTTGGGGCGACCGCCGGGCTGGGGGCCCAGGCCGCAAGCGCCGCGCCGCAGCCCGATCCGGTGTCGACCAATGCCCGGATCGTCATCATCGGGGCAGGGGCCGCCGGCACCGCCCTGGCCAACCGCCTGGTGCGACGGCTGGAAGGCGCGAAGATCACCCTGATCGACCCGCGCCGCGACCACCTGTACCAGCCCGGCCTGTCGCTGGTGGCGACGGGTCTGAAACCGGCCGACTACGTGGTGTCGAAGACCACCGACTGGCTGCCCGACGGGGTCGAGCTGGTGCCCGACCGGGTCGCCGCCGTCGATCCCGAGGCCAAGACCGTGGCCACCGAACGCGGCGAGGTTCTGGAGTACGACTGGCTGGTCGTGGCGCCGGGCCTGGTGCTGGACCATGACGCGATCGAGGGCTTCTCGCTGGATCTGGTGGGCCGCGACGGCATCGGCGCCCTCTACGCCGGGCCCGAATACGCCGCCAAGACCTGGCAGGCCGCGGGCCGGTTCACCGAGGAAGGCGGCGTGGGGATCTTCACCCGCCCCGCGACCGAGATGAAATGCGCCGGTGCGCCGCTGAAGCACACCTTCCTGATCGACGACATCGCCAAGCGCAACGGCACCGGCCGCGAGGTGGTCTATGCCGCGCCCCAGGGCAGCCTCTTTGGCGTGCCGATCGTGGCCGAGAAGGTGCGGATGCTCTTCGAGGATCGCGGCATCGACACGATGATGCAATCGACGCTGGTCTCGGTCGAGCCGGGCGCCAAACGCGCCACCTTCCGCACCGAAACCGGGCTGGAGGAACGCGATTACGACTATCTGCACGTCATCCCGCCGCAACGCGCGCCGGATTTCGTGGTGCAATCGGGCCTCGCCTGGGCTGACAAATGGGTTGATCAGGGCTGGGCCGAGGTCGACATGCATAACCTGCGCCACCTGCGTTACCCCGATATCTTCGCCCTGGGCGATGTGGCGGGCGTGCCCAAGGGCAAGACGGCGGCGAGCGTCAAATGGCAGGTGCCGGTGGTCGAGGATCACCTGGTCGCCGCCATCGAAGGCAAGGAGGGCACCGGTTACTACGACGGCTACACCTCTTGCCCGATGATCACCCGCGTCGGTCGGGCCATGCTGGTCGAGTTCGACTATCACAACAACCTGACCCCCAGCTTCCCCGGTGTCATCGCACCCCTGGAAGAGCTGTGGATCAGCTGGCTGATGAAGGAAGTCGCGTTGAAGGCCACCTATAACGCCATGCTGCGCGGCCGCGCCTGAGGAGGACACGACATGAAGGATATGACGTTCAGCACCCTGATCGCCGTCTTCGAAGAGATCTTCGGACGCGGGCTTTTCTGGGTCATGGTCGCCGTCGCCGCCGTGGTGACGCTGGCCTATCTCTACGTGCTGATCCGCGACCGCGCGGTCAGCTGGCGCAAGTTCCTGCTGGCGCAGCTGTCCATGCCCGTGGGCGCCGTGGCGGCGGTGATCTTCGTCCAGGCGATGACCCATTCCGGGTTCGAGGATATCGGCGGGCCGATCGACCTGATCGTCCTGCTGGGTGTGGCCGTTCTGGGCGCCATCGGCATGGCGATCCTGGTCTATACCGCGCAATCCCTGCTGACCGGACGGAGGGACGAGGAATGAGCGAGACCACCAGCAGCCCCGCGCCGCAACACTCGCGGCTGGAGCATTTCCCGATCTCCTTCTTCGGTATGTCCATGGGCCTGTTCGGTCTGGCCCTGGCCCTGCACGCAGGCGGCTTTGCCGCCCCCGCCCATTGGGTGGGCCTGGGGGCGCTGGTGGTCTTTGCCGCGCTGGCCCTGGCCCTGGCGGCCAAGGCCCTGCTGCACTGGGACGCGCTGAAGGCCGAATGGCACCACCCGGTGCGGCTGGCCTTCTTTCCGGCCACCTCGATCTCGCTGATCCTGCTGGCCACCTTCCTGCGCGAGGTCTCGCCCGGCGCGGCAGAGGGCGTCTGGCTGGTCGGCGTGGCGGTGCAGGCGGTGCTGACGCTGGTGGTCATCTCGGCCTGGATCTCGGCCCGGGCCTTTGGCCCCGGCCAGCTGTCGCCCGCCTGGTTCATTCCGGCCGTGGGCAATGTCATCGCGCCGCTGGCGGGGGTGCCGCTCGGCTATGTGGAACTCAGCTGGTATTTCTTCGCCGTGGGGATCCTCTTTTGGGTCGTGCTGCTGACGCTGGTCTTCAACCGGCTGATCTTTCACGACCCGCTGCCGGGCAAGCTGCGCCCGACGCTGGTGATCCTGGTGGCTCCGCCCGCCGTGGGCTTTCTGGCCTGGGTGCAACTGCACGGCGGCCAGTTGGACGCCATGGCGCGGATCCTGCTGAACGCGGGCTATTTCTTCGCCGCCCTGGTGGCGATCCAGATCCCCGCGCTGCTGAAACTGCCCTTCGCGCTCAGCTTCTGGGCGCTGTCCTTCCCGCTGGCGGCGATCACCACGGCCAGTTTCCGCTTTGCCGCGCTGACCGGCTCGGGCTTCCATCAGGGGCTGGGCTATGTCCTGCTGGCAGCGCTGGTGGTGACGATCCTGGCGCTGATCCTGCGCACCGCGCGGGCCGCCGCCGCCCATCAGATCTGTGTACCGGAGTAAGACGGAGATGAGCCAGATAGCCAATCCCGACGCCGAGGCCGACGAGGCCAGCCTGACCAATTGGATCGACCGGTTCAACGGGCTGAAATCCCTGCCCGAAGAGACCCGCACCCGCCTGTCGCGCGGCAGCCGCGTCCGCCGCTTTCCCGAGGGCGCGGTGCTGTTCGAACCGGGGCAGGAGGCCGACCGCCTGCTTTTGCTGCTGTCGGGCACGGTGCGGGTGCAGCAAAGCTCGGACCAGGGGCGCGAGGTCTTCCTTTACCGGGTCAACGCGGGCGAAAGCTGCGTGCTGACCACCGCCTGTATGCTGGCCTTCGAGGATTACGCCACCACCGGCGTGGCCGAGACGCCGGTTCTGGCCGCCGAGATCCCGCGCGGCACCTTCGACACGCTGGTGGCCGAAAGCAAGGTCTTCCGCGAGTTTGTCTTTCGCGCCTATGCGCGCCGCATCACCGACCTGTTCACCCTGATCGACGACATCGTCTTTCAGCGGCTGGATGTGCGCCTGGCGGGGCGGCTGATCGAACTGGCCGATGCCGACGGGGTGGTCCATGCCACCCACCAGGTGCTGGGCACCGAACTGGGCACCGCGCGCGAGGTGATCAGCCGCCTGTTGTCGGATTTCCAGAAACGCGGCCTGGTGAAACAGGCGCGCGGCGCGGTCTGTCTGCTGGACCGCGAGGCCCTGGACCGGCTGGCGCGCGGCGGCGAGCGCTAGGGGCCGCCTTTGCCCTGTGTTTGGTGACCTTGTCACCGTGCGCGGGGCGGCATTTGTGGCACTCTGGCGCCTTAGACATTCCGGAAAGGAGTTCGATATGTCCGTGAACATGGGAAAACTCGACCGCATCCTGCGTCTGGTGATCGCCGCGGTGCTGGTCTACCTGGCCTTCGGCAGCGCCGTGGCCGCCGCTGGCCTGCTGCACTGGCTGGCGCTGATCGTGGCCGTCGTCATGGTGGTGACCGCCCTGGTCGGCAACTGCCCGCTTTACAGCCTTGTCGGCCTGAAGACCTGCAAGGACTGCTAAGGGATCGGCCCTGGCCCCAGCCTGGGGCCGCGCCGCAAAAGACGAAAAGGGCCGGACGTCATGTCCGGCCCTTCGTCGTATCCGACCCGGGCACAGAAAAGGCCGCCCCGAAGGGCGGCCAGGTTGGGAGAAGAGGAAGGGGGGCTGGGATCACGGCTCCCACTGATTGCGGAAGCGTTCCCAGGTCTTTTCGCCCGCCAGGCAATCGGCGGCGGGGCTGCGCCCGGCGGCGGGGCGGGTCAAGACGGTGCTGGCGGGGATCACCCGGGGCCGGGCGGCGGCGATCTCCAGCACGATCTTGCGGCGCACCGCATCGGCGAACTCGTCCCAGCTGCGCACCGGGATCATGAAGGCGCCCTGGCCGCCGATCACGCAGTCGCGGTAATAGGCGTCCAGATCGTCCATCGACCAGCGCGAGCCGACCCCTTCGGCGGTCATCAGCGGCAGGCCGTTGATCGTCACCCCCCGCGCCAGCAGCCGGTCGCGGGCGGGCACCACCGGATCGCCCGAATTGTTCGGCCCGTCGCCCGAGATGTCGACCACCCGGCGCAGCCCCTGAAAGCCATTGGTGTGCAGCGTGTCGGCGGCGTAATCCAGCGCCGAGGAGATCGAGGTGCGCTGCATCCCCACGGGGCGCGCCTGCATCAGCAGACCGGCCACCCAGGCGGCCTCCTCGGCATCACCGATCGTGGTCCAGTCGACCACCACCCGGTGCGAGCCGGGCCCGGCCCATTCCACATAGGTCACCGCGATCCGCCCCAGGAACCCGTCGCCGATCACCCCCAGCACCGCCTCCGAGGTCAGCGCCGCCGCATAGCCGCGCCGCTGGATGTCCAGCTCGTTCGCGGTCATCGAGCGCGACACGTCGACCATCAGCGCCAGTTCCACGTCGACCTCTACCAGGGTGGGGTCATAGGCGAAAAGATCGGCGCCGTCGGCCAGCGCCGGGGCGGGAAGAAGAAGGAGGGAGAGGAGATGTAACAGGCGCATGACAAACTGTCCGGTGGCTTTGGCCGTCCTGTCCAGCGTCAGTGCTGCGTTGCAGCATGTGTGAACGGTAACTGCCGCGTGAGATGCGCAAGAAACTAGCTAATGGGCCTTAACGATAGCTTGTGCCCTGCGGTCTTTCGACAATTGTCCATATTTTCGGGCGCGACTCAAATCACATTCCTTGAACAATCAAGTTATATCTGAATGCTGCGCGTGCGAAATCGCCCCGCGGGCGTGGTGCCGCGCGAGGGGCTGGGCCCGGCCTGGGCGCGCGCCCGAAGGCGCCGCCCGAAAGCCGGTCTTTGTCCCGAAGATCAAACCTTTGGGCGCGCGGTGGCGCGGCCCGGATCAGTGATCAGTAGCCGCCCTGGTCGTTCTGCCAGGGTTTCACCAGGTTGCCGAAGCGGGTGAAGCGGCCCTCGAAGGACAGCTCGACCGTGCCGATCGGCCCGTGACGCTGCTTGCCGATGATCACCTCGGCCTTGCCGTGCAGGCGCTCCATCCGCTCTTGCCAGGCGGCCATTTCGTCCAGCCGGTCATCCGAAGGCTTCTCGCGTTCGACGTAATATTCCTCGCGGAACACGAACATCACCACGTCGGCGTCCTGTTCGATCGAGCCCGATTCCCGCAGGTCCGACAGCTGCGGCCGCTTGTCGTCGCGGCTTTCCACCGTCCGGCTCAGCTGCGACAGGGCGATGACGGGGATGTTCAGCTCTTTCGCGATGGCCTTCATGCCCATCGAGATCTCGGCGATCTCCTGCACCCGGTTGTCGGCGGTGCCGCGACACAGTTGCAGGTAGTCGATGATCAAGAGGTCCAGGCCATGGGTCCGCTTCAGGCGCCGCGCCCGCGCCGCCAGCTGGGCGATCGGCAGGGCGGGGGTGTCGTCGATATAAAGCGGGCAGGCCTCCAGCGACTTGGCGGCCTCGACGAAACGGCGGAACTCTTCCTCGGTCATGTCGCCCTTGCGGATCTGTTCCGAGGGCACTTCGGCGGCTTCCGACAGGATCCGCGCCGCCAGCTGTTCCGCCGACATCTCCAGAGAGTAGAAGCCGACCACACCGCCTTCGACCGCGCCGATGGTGCCATCGTGGCGCTGGCCGCGCTTGTAGGCCTTGGCGACGTTGAAGGCGATGTTGGTCGCCAGCGAGGTTTTCCCCATCGAGGGGCGCCCGGCCAGGATCAGCAGGTCAGAGGGGTGCAGGCCGCCCAGCTTGCGGTCCATGTCGATCAGCCCGGTCGAGACACCGGCCAGACCGCCCTCGCGCTGATAGGCGGCATTGGCCACGTTCACCGCATCGGTCACCGCCTTCAGGAAGGAGACAAAGCCCGATTCCGAGGTGCCCTGTTCCGACAGCTTGTAAAGCTTCTGTTCCGCCTGAACGATCTGTTCCTTCGGATCGTTGTCCACATCGACCTTGGCGGCGCCGTCGGAAATGTCGCGGCCCAGGCGGATCAGCTCGCGCCGGATCGCCAGGTCATAGATCATCTGCGCATAGTCGCGCACCGCGTAGGACGAGACGGCCGCGCCTGCGAGTTTGGCCAGATAGGCCGGGCCGCCCAGTTCCTTGAGCCCCTCGTCATCGCCCAGAAAGGCCTTCAGCGTCACCGGCGAGGCCAGCTGGTTCTTGGCGATCCGCGCTGCCGCGATCTCGTAGATGCGGGCATGGACCGGGTCGTAGAAATGGGTGGCGTTGATGATCTGCGCCACGCGGTCGTAGACATCGTTGTTGGTCAGGATCGCGCCCAGAAGCTGCTGTTCGGCCTCCACCGAATGGGGCAGGGCCTTGGACAGTTCGGCATCCTCGCCGGTCGCGTTGAAAGTGGTGATCTCGTTCATGCCTGTCCCCGGATCTGCCCAGTGTTCGGGATCTGCGCGATCCCGCGGCCACCCTCGGGATCGCCCCGGCGCCAGCCGCGGGACGGACCTGCCTCGGCCGTCCGGACTGTGCCGCCGGATCGTCCCCCGTGGACAGGGGTCTTAGCCGCATCGGCCGGTCCGAGACAATCGGGATATCCTGTGGATAAGCTGTGCATGATCCAAGCCTACCACATGCGGTGGTTGCTTGCATCCATCCCCACCTCATTTCGCGAAAGGCCTTGTGCGTAGCGCGCGCAGCCCCCGGGCGGGTGGCGGGAAACCGCCCGCAAAAACGGCAACGGCCCCCGCAGGGGCCGCTGATGGCTTTCGCGCCGCACCGGGCCGAGTCGCGGCTCAGCCCTTGCGGGCCTCCTGCCAGGCGCGCGGCGCCTTCAGGAACTCTTCGACCTCGTCCAGGGTGGCGGCGTCAAAGGCCCCGCGCGCGCGGGCCTCGGCCAGCACGTCCCACCAGGTGCACAGGTGATGCAGGGTCACGCCATGCTCGGCCAGACGTTCGGTCGTGCCCTCGAAGATGTCGTAGTAGAAGATCACCGCCGTATGGGCACAGCTGGCGCCGGTCTCGCGGATCGCATCCACGAAGGACAGCTTCGATCCGCCGTCGGTGGTCAGATCCTCGACCAGCAGCACCCGCTGACCCTCGGTCATCACCCCCTCGATGCGGGCGTTCCGGCCATAGCCCTTGGGCTTCTTGCGCACATAGGTCATCGGCAGGGCCAGGCGTTCGGCCACCAGGGCCGAGAAGGGGATGCCCGCCGTTTCACCGCCCGCGATATTGTCGAAGGCCTCAAGACCCGCGTTGCGCATCACCGTGCAGGCCATGAAATCCATCAGGGCCGAGCGGATGCGCGGGAAAGAAATCAGCTTGCGGCAATCCACGTAGGAGGGCGAGGGTAGGCCCGATGCCAGGGTGAAGGGCGTCTCGGTGTTGAAATCCACCGCCTTGATATCCAGAAGCATTCCGGCCGTCAGGCGCGCGATCTCTTCTTTCGACGGGTAGGAACTGGGGATCATCGTCGGGGTCCTCTCGTTGCGCTCATGTTCATCCGGCAGCCAAAAATACTCCCGCCGGAGGCTCGGGACGCGCCCGCAGGGCGTCCCGAAAAGGATCAGGGCCTTTGCCCGCTACTCGGCGCTGACCGCGCTGACGTGCCAAGCGGGGGTGAAACCGGGATCGAAGACGGTGACCGGGCCGCCGGCCTTGGTCTCGATCTTGGCGGGATAGTCAATGGGCGAACGCTCCAGCGTCAGGGTGCCGGGGTTCGGCGCCAGGCGGTAGAAGGCCGGACCGTTCAGCGAGGTGAAGCCCTCCAGCTTGTCCAGCGCGTCTTCCTCCTCGAAGACATGGGCCAGGATCGCCATGGTGTTGGTGGCGGTGAAACAGCCCGCGCAGCCGCAGCCGCATTCCTTGGCCGGATCCACATGGGGCGCGCTGTCGGTGCCCAGGAAAAAGCGCGGATCACCGGAGGTGGCGGCGACGCGCAGCGCCTGCTGATGGGTGGCGCGTTTGGCCACCGGCAGGCAGTAGTAATGCGGCTTGATGCCGCCCACCAGGATGTGGTTGCGGTTGATCACCAGGTGATGCGTGGTGATCGTGGCGCCCAGGCCCGCCTCGGCAGAGCGCACGTAATCGGCGGCCTCGGAGGTGGTGATATGTTCCATCACCACGCGCAGTTCCGGGATCTCTTTCCGCAGCGGGTCCAGCATGGTCTCGATGAACACCGCCTCGCGGTCGAAGATGTCGACCTCGGGGGTGGTCACCTCGCCATGGGTGCAAAGGGGCAGGCCGATCTCGGCCATGCGTTCCAGCACCGGCACCACCTTGCGGAAATCGGTCACGCCCGAGGCCGAGTTGGTCGTGGCCCCCGCCGGATACAGTTTCACCGCCTTCACCAGGCCAGAGGAGGCCGCGGCGGCCACGTCCTCGGGGTCGGTATCCTCGGTCAGGTAGAGGGTCATCAGCGGCTCGAAACTCATGCCCTCGGGCAGGGCGGCCAGGATCCGGTCGCGATAGGCGGCGGCCTTGGCGCCGGTGACCACCGGGGGCACCAGGTTCGGCATGATGATGGCGCGGCCGAAGTGGCGCGCGGTCTCTGGCAGGACGGCCTTCAGCATCTCGCCGTCGCGCAGATGCAGGTGCCAGTCGTCGGGGCGGCGGATCGTAAGGCTCTGGGTCATGGCCCCGGCTTTACGACATGCCGGGCGCTGGCGCCAGATGTTAGTCGTCGGCCCAGCTGGCCTGCTCGGGCCTCTCGCCCGTTTGCCCGGGCACGCGCCGCAACCGGCGGCGGAAGCGCGGCAGGTTCATCCGCTCGGTCACGTTGCGGCACAGCGCCTGGATCAGCGGCTCGCGCTCTTCGATCTCGAGCAGGTTCAGCAGATTGCGCAGATAGGGCGGATAGCGGCGGCGGCGACGATAGAGCGTGGCAAAGCTTTGTCGGTCCAGCCGGTCGGTGCCCACCAGGCGCAGCAGCGTGTGCAGCATTCCCATGCGCAGCAGCGCCCCTTGCAGCGCGCCGCCCATGTTGCGCAGCCGCAGCAGGGTGACATTGGGCCGGGCGAAGAGGGCGGCGTGCATCCCGTCCAGCCGGTCCATCGGGTCGTAAAGGACAAAGGCGCGGTCGGCGGCGTCCAGCATGTCGGGCGCATAGCCATAGCGCGAGGTGAAATCCAGCCGCCGCATCTCGCGGAACCGCTCGTCCCATTCCGTCATCGCCGGGTCCAGCGTCGCCTGGGGCTGCACCGCCAGCACCCGCGCGCCCGGTGCAGCCACCGAAAAGGCGCAGGCGGCATAGGCGCAGGGCCCGGCGCCGTAGAAAATCACCCGGTCGAACTCTTCGAAAAAGCCCCGGTCGACCAGGTCGTCGAAATAGGCATAGACGTCTGCGTCGCGGAACCAGGTGTCGCCGTCCGAGGCCAGGCACAGGTTCGACCAGCCCGCCTCGCGCACCAGTCGCCAGCCCAGGGGCTGAGCCTCTTCGGTCAAACCCTGGATGCCCGCCTGGGTCTCGAAGGTGACCAGCAGGGTCGGCCCGGCCGAGATGAAGGCGGCAAAGTGGCGCTTGCCAAGCTGGCGAAAGCCGCCGCGCGAGGTGGCGATGCCGGCCAGCCGGCTCAGCCAGTCGGCCTTGCCCAGCCCCTGAAGGGAGACCGAGAGACCTTCGGTCTTTACGGCGGTGATCTGGGCGGACATGAAACCTCTGACACTCGGCGGCGAACGGGGCCGCGTCTGGGATCCGATTCTAGGCGGGGATTCGGGCGAAATTGAGATATTTTGGCCCCGAGGGGAAGGGGGGCGCCGGGGCTCAGCCGTCCTCGGGCCGGTCGCCGCCGCCGGGGGGCGTGGCCTGCCCTTGCAGGCGCCGCGCCTGGGTGGCGAAGCGGCTGAGATAGCGCGCCG
Source organism: Pseudooceanicola aquaeponti (assembly GCF_050897975.1). Lineage (NCBI taxonomy): Bacteria > Pseudomonadati > Pseudomonadota > Alphaproteobacteria > Rhodobacterales > Paracoccaceae > Pseudooceanicola > Pseudooceanicola aquaeponti. The sequence continues at coordinate 315,275 of NZ_JBPAXY010000005.1, read as the reverse complement.
CGGCCAGGGGCAGGGGGCGGGTCGGCGGCGTCAGCAGAAGCCGCCCCATCAGGGCGCGGAAGGGCTCTTCCAGCATCAACTGGTGCAGCCGCGCCTTGCGCCAGGCGACGGCGCCGGCGTGCAGCTCGGCCAGCGCCGCGTCCTGCATCAGCCGGGCGCGCTCGGCCTCCATCGCCGGGGCCAGGCGCAGGATCGTCCGGTCCTCGTCGCTGGCGAAATTGCGTTCGACCCAATAGTCGAGATCCAGCATGTGATCGGCATGAACCGCGCGCCCCCGGTCAGCCTTCAGCACATAGCTTTCCATCGCGCCCAGGGCGTAGTGGTTCAGCTGCGCCAGACCGTAGTTGGGGCGTCCGAAGGGCGAGAAGATGCGTTCGGTGCGGAACTGCTCGGGCAGGGCGCGGCCGTGGCTGTCGTACCAGCGCGCGCCCTCCAGCCGCTCGGCCACGGGTGAGCGGGGGCGATGCACGCCGACCTTCCGATAGGTGCCGTCGTTGCGGTAAAGCGTCTTGAACATCGCCGCCCGCCAGGGCCAGTGCAGCACCTCGGGGGCGGCGCGGGTGAAGGTCTGGGTGACCGGCCGGTCCTCGTAATGCACTACGCCGCCATTGCCGAACAGCCGCCAGGTCAGGGTGATCGCCGTGGCCTCGGGCAGGGCCGCCAGCAGGGCGGGCAGGGTGCCGTCGCCCACATGGATATTGACAAACTCGTCGATGTCGAAGGGCAGGATCCAGTCCGCCTGCCGCACGATGTCCAGCTTTTCGCAGCGTTTCAGCGCCGTGAACTGGATGCCGCGCGCATCATAGGGGCCATCGTTGCGGATATGGGTCAGCTCGCCCTGTTCCGCCAGCCGGTCCAGCATCGCATCGGTGCCGTCCTGGCAGTCGTTCGAGAAGACCAGGAAGTCGGTGAACCCCACGGCGCGGTGATGGGCCAGCCATTCCAGCAGAAAGGCCGCCTCGTTGCGCAGGCAGAGGATGGCGAGAAAGCGCATCAGCCGCGCCCCTCTGGGCAGAGGGCGTCAGCTCTCCACATCGAGCGCCAGCGCGTAGGCCACGCGCTCCGTTTCGGTCAGTTTCAGTTGCAGGGCCTGGGTGTAAAGCTCTTCGAACTCGGCCATGCCGTGCAGTTCGGCGGCCTTAGCGCGGTGCCAGGCGAAGCCGCTTTCGTGCAGGGCGCGTAGCCGGTCGTCAGCCAGTAGCCGCGCCAGTTCCTCGCGCACGCGGGGGATATTGCGCTGGATCGTCACGTCGCGGTTGTCGGACCAGTCCATGCGCACCCAGTAGTTCAGCCCGATCGAGCGATCCACATGCAGGGCCCGGCCCCGCTGCCGCTTTACCAGGTAACTTTCGGCCGAGCGCAGCGCGTAGTGGTTCAGTTGCAGCAGGTCATAGCCCACGTTTTTCTTCGACGAGCGCCAGCCGTTCTTCAGCACGTCCTTGGTCATCGGGCGGCCCGAGCCATTGACCCAATGCACCTGCCCCTCGGCCCCCTCGCTCAGCTTGTTGGGGCGGTGGCAGGAAATTTTCTGATAGGCGCCCATGTTGCGGAACATGGTCTTGAAGCCCCAGACCGTATGCGGTTTCGGGCAGTATTTCGGCGCCGCGTGGTCGAACTGGGCGATGACCAGATCGTCCTTCAGGGTGGTCACCCCGTTGTGGCCGAAGAGGCGCCAGGTCATGGCAACGTTGGTGGCATCCGGCACCCGGGCAAAGAAATCATCCAGCGTGCCATTGCCGCAGCGGATGTTGACGAACTCATCCACGTCGAAATGGGCGATCCATTCGGAATTCTGGATCACCGGCTCTTCCAGCGCGCTGTCCAGCGCCCATTGCTGGGGCGAGTTGCCCTTCCAGTTGTCGTTGTTGCGGTGCTGGACCACGCCCAACTCCTGCAAGCGGTCCAGGATCTCGGAGGTGCCGTCGGAACAGTCGTTGGTGTAGATCAGGAAATTGTCGAACCCCACGGCGCGGTGATAGGCGACCCATTCCAGGATATAGGGCGCCTCGTTCTTCATGCAGCCCAGCACCACGCGGCCCGAGTTGCCCGGGGGCAGGTCGCGGGGGGTGATGGGATCATAGGGCGGCAGTTCCGCCTCTTCGTCCACCTGTCCCAGCCGGTTGTGCGGTGCAAAGGCCCCGCCTTTCAGCGCGTCGAAACGGGCCACGGCCTCGGGCGGCAGGATGGCGCGGGCGGCGGGCGACAGCCCGGTGCCTGTGGGCGCGGCGTCGGTCTTGGGCGCGGGGGCCTCGCCGGTTACCGCCTTGGCCTCGGCGATCTTGCCGTCGCGCTCCTCCTTCGTGGCTTTGGCGATCCGCCAGCGGAAGGACAGCAGGTATTGCGAGGCGCGGTAGCCGAAGAGGGGATCGGCCTCGGTCCAGTCGCCCGCGGGGGCGGGCAGGGCCAGGTGCTTTGCCTCCAGCGCCGGATGGGCCGCGACCAGCGCGGCATTGCCCGCCGCGAAGCGGGTGCAGAGGCCGGACAGGGTGGCGGGATCGGTGACGGGGCCGTCCACCGCGATCTCGCGCAGAAACCGCATCCACAGCTGCCGGGGCAGGATGGCATCATGCTTGCCCAGATAGGCCAGCAGCAGGTCGTTCATCTGCCGTGCGCGGGTCAGGGTCGCGGCGGGCTCTTGCCCCGGGGCCGGGGTCACCGGGCCGCGCCCGATCTGATCCTCGATGCCGAAAGCGGCGCGGATCTCGTCCGTGATCGCCTCGGAATGGAAGACCTCCGGCACGTAAGGCCGCAGGGTCAGGGCGCCTGCGCCAAAGACGCTCTCCCAATGGGTCTGAAGGGCGGCATAGTCGAGCCAGAAGAGCGGGCGCTGGATGGCGGGGAAAGAGCCACGCAGCGGGTCGGCCTCGGGCGTCTGGTCCATGCAGGTCTGCCACCAGTCCGCCTCGGCCCCGATCCCCTGTTCCACGGCCAGCGAGGTGGCCCGCCCCTCCATCACCTGCGCCGCATAGGCCCGCGCCATGGTCGAGGCCTGATCGCCCACATGCATCAGCAACGAGATGTCATCCGAGATCGGGCGCAGCAGGTCGCGCAGGGTTTCCAGCTCGGACACCCGGGTCAGGGCGCTGGCGGCCTGGGTCATCGACAGGACCAGCGTTTCGGCCCCCGCCGCCTGGGCCTCGCGCGCCAGATCGCTGGCCACTTCCTCGCGCAGGGCGCGTTGCTTGTCCTCCAGGATGAAGCCGCGGTTGAAGCGCAGCGGGTCCACCTGGTCGGGGTCGGTGACGGCCATGAAGAGGCGCGCATGGTTCTTCTTGCCGACCGAGCGGGCATAAAGAATGCCCTTGGCCGCCAGCTGTTCGCGCTTGTCGTGCAGCGCGCTTTGCAGGGCCAGGGCGCCGGTGGCCTCGGTGCCGATATGCAGGACGATCTTCATTCCGTGTCTTCCTCGGCCGGGCGGTCGGTGTTTTCATTGGCGCGGCCCCACCAGGGCAGGTCGAAGCCCAGGAAATCCTGCAACCTGGTCTGCGCCTCTGGGTCGGCCACGTCGAATTGCAGGAACCCCGGGTCGCCGGCAAAGATTGCCTCTAGATGGGCGTAATGGCCGTCGATCCAGCGCGCCAGCTGTCCCTCGTCGCCGCCAAAACCCACGGGCAGGCCGGGCAGGGCGTTGCCCTCCAGCCGGGCGGCCATGTTTGTCCAGCGCATCATCGAATTGGCCAGCTTGGCGGCATCGCGGCGGGTGGCGGTGAATTTCACATGGGGGTGCCGGTCGCGGATCGCCATCAGCAGGGCATGATCCATCTGCGGCCAGGCCTGCCGCCCGCCATGCAGGAAAGAGGCCTCGGCCACGGCGTCGAACTCGGCCAGCTCGGCCAGCGGGTCGCCCGAACCGTAGAAGCCGCGATAGAGCACCTGACCGACGAAATTCCGCGTCAGCCCCGGGTCGCTGGCCTGACCGCGCCGGATGCGGTGATCGGCAACGTTCAGCCCGGCGGCGGTCATCGCCTCGGCAAAGCTGGTGGTGCCCGATTTCGGCAGTCCAAGGTTGATGACGCGCATCCGGTGCTGGGCCATCACAGCCTCCCCAGCTCGGCCAGCAGGGCCTCTTCCATCGGCGGCAGGGTCGGCGTGGCGCGCAACTGGTCGCGCATGGCGCGATAGTCGGGCTGGGCCAGCAGTTCGTCGCGGCGGGCGCGGTGCAGGGCGCAGGCCTCGTCGTGCAGATCGGCCACTCCGGGCAGCGCTTTCAGCCGGTCCATCTCGGCGTTGAGGGCGGGCAGGTAGCGGGCGATGGACAGGTCTTGCCAGGCCACATCCGCCCGCTCGCGCCAATAGCTGTCATCAAAGGCGCGGTGTTCGCGGTTCACGTCGCCCCGGTCGTTCTTCACCAGATAGCTGTCGAGCGAGCGCAGGGCGTAGTGGTTCAGCGTGGCGAAGGCGCGCGCGCCACGCGCGGGAAACTTGCGGATGCGGCGGGGGTTGTCGGCCAGCAGGAACTTTTCCGGCACCGCACGCCCCGCGCCATCGGTCCAGCGGGGCCGCTTCGCAGGCGCCAGATGCTTGCCGAAGAAGGGCCGGTGCGCGCCGTAATAGCGCAGGGGAAAGTCCTGGCGCACAAGGGTTTTCACCTCGATCGCCGTTTCGCCGCACCAGATGTCGGGGTTGTGGGAGCGGGTGAACTGCTCGATGACAGGGCGGTCCTCGAACCCCTCGATCCCGTCATTACCGAAGAACTGGAAGGTCACGGAAATCGCCTGCGGATCGCCGCAGGCGTCGACCAGCGCGGGGATCGTGTGATCACCCACATGGATGTTCAGGAACTCGTCCACATCGGCGATCCAGACCCAGTCGGCGCCGGTGACCAGGGTCTGTTTCGCCGCGTCCTTCAGCGCCTCCATCTGATAGTTGCGCCCCTGGGCGGGGTTGGGCAGGTGCCACAGCAGGTCATGCCCTTGCAGACAGTCCAGCAGCCGGTCGGTCGCATCGGTGCAGTCGTTGGAATAGAACAGGAAATCGGTCACCCCGATGACCCGGTTGTAGGCGATCCATTCCAGCAGGAAGGGGCCTTCGTTCTTCACACAGGTCACGGCGGTCACGCGCATGGGCGGGCCCCCGCGCTGGCCGGGCCCATGGGGTCGCAAGGCTGTCCGATCATCTGCATTCTGCCCTTCACCGCTGCCTGCGCCGGGGATCCGGCTGCGGCCCCCGACCTGCCGGTCGAATGTGGTTCTTCTTGGGCGGAAAGATCGCAATTTCCGGCCTTTGCGTCAATTGCGGCCCGGCGTCATGCGGCGGGGTGGCGCGCAGGCCGGGCTTGACGCGGGGCGCGGCGAATGCAGGCTGGGGCAGAGGAGAGAGGGAGGAGGCCCGCATGGCCGAAGACCGTATCGCGCTGCCCGCCGATATCGACGCGCTGGCCGCGCTTCTGGCGGGGCAGGACTACGTGGCGGGCCGCCCGCTGGCCACGGTGGCCTTCCTGGCCCTGCGCCTGGGCCGCCCGCTGCTGCTGGAGGGCGAGCCGGGCACCGGCAAGACCGAGATCGCCCGCGCCCTGGCCAGCGGGCTGGGTCGCCGCCTGATCCGCCTGCAATGCTACGAGGGGCTGGATGCGACCCAGGCGCTGTGCGACTGGAACTTTCCCGCCCAGATGATCGCCATCCGCACCGCCGAGGCGGCGGGCGAGGCGGGCGGCACCCTGGATCGGACCGCGCTGCAAGATGAGCTCTTCGGCCCCGATTTCCTGCTGGAACGGCCGCTGTTGCAGGCCCTGCGCCCGACGCCCGAAGGCCCGCCGGTGCTGCTGATCGACGAGCTGGACCGCACCGATGCCCCCTTCGAGGCCTTCCTGCTGGAGATCCTGTCGGACTATCAGGTCACGATCCCCGAACTGGGCACGATCCGCGCCCCGGAGCCGCCCATTGTCATCCTGACTTCGAACCGCACGCGCGAGGTGCATGATGCGCTGAAGCGCCGCTGCCTGTATCACTGGGTCGACTACCCGGCGCTGGAGCGCGAACTGGCGATCCTGGCCGCCCGGGTGCCCGAGGCCTCGGCGCAGCTGTCGCGCGAGATCGTGGGCTTCGTGCAGCGGCTGCGCACCGAGGATCTGTTCAAGAAACCCGGGGTGGCCGAGACCATCGACTGGGCCAAGTGCCTGCTGGCGCTGGATGTGATCAGCCTGACGCCCGAGGTCATCGCCGATACCATCGGCGCGATCCTGAAATACCAGGACGACATCGCGCGCCTCGAAGGCTCGGAGGCCAAGCGCCTGCTGGAAGAGGTCCGCGCCGCCCTGCCGCCCGCCGGGGCCTGATCTGCGCGGCTGTTCCAATCGACGGCTGAAAATACTCTGCCGGGGGTGCGGGAGATGCAAAATCCCCCGCCGCGCCACCGGGCCCGTCAGAAGGCCATCTGATAGGTCACCGAAACGCTGCCGCCGGTGAAACCCGGCCCCGGCGCCTCGCCCCGGTTCCAGGGAAAGCGGTTGTTGCTGTAGTTCTGATAGCTGACCAGCCAGTCCTCGTTGATCCGGTAGCTGGCGGTATAGCTGTAGTCGGGTTGATAGGTGTCCTGGGCGCCGGGGGCGTAAAGATAGGTCGCGGCGCTCAGCCGCAGCTTCTCGCTCAGGGCATAGCCGCAGGACAGCGACAGGCTGGCCCGGTCGGGGCGGGGCAGGCCGATGCCGGCGGTGCAGGGCAGGCTGGCCTCGGCGCCAAGCGGGATCGCGGGCAGGCGGTAGCTCAGGCGCAGGGACCCTTCCAGCAGCCCGGCCAGCACCCCGTCTTCATCGCCGAAGCGGGCGGAGTAGTTGCTGTAGGTCAGGCTGATGGTGTCGTTGACGCGATAGGTCAGGGCATAGGTATAGTCGGGATCCCAGTCCTGCACCTTGTCGGGCTGGGCATAGCCGATCAGGGTCAGGCGCAGGGACAGCTGCTCGTTCAGCCGGGCCGAGCAGCCCAGGCTGGCGCGCGGCTTGGCATTGCCCCGGCTGTCGCCCCCCGCGCCGCCGCCCAGCCCGGCCAGCCCGGCGCTGGCGGTGATCGAACAGGCGATCCGATAGCGCTCGATAAAGCCCTGGGGGGCCTCGGGTTCGGCTGTGGACGGCTGCGGCGCGGCGGGCAGGGGGGCGGGCTGCGCCACGGCGACCGACGCCGGGCGGGCGGTGACGGCGCAGCGGTCGGGCTGGAAGGGATCGGCGGCAGCGCAGAGGGGATCGGCGGACGCGCGGGCCTGCCCGGCGCCGCTGTCCTGCGGCCCTTGCGGCGCGCTGCGCGGTCCGGTGGTCTGGGCCTCGGCCCGGGGGACCTCGGGGGCGCTGTCGCTAGAGGCGGGACCGGGGGCCTGGGGCGCGGGTGCAGGCGGGGCAGGCGGCGCGGTGCCGGTCAGCATCCAGGCGGCCAGGTAACGCGCCACACTGGCCAGATCCCTCTGCGCGGGCAGCGCGGGGCGCAGGCCCCGGCCCACGGGCACGTCAAAGCCGCCCCCCGCCGCCAGATCGACCCGGCAGCCCACCCCGGCCTGACAGGTCAGCCACGCCGCCGCCACCGTTTGCGCGGCTTCGGCGCGCCGGATCGTGGCGCTGCCATCGGGGAAAAGGACATAACGCCAGGGCCCCAGCTGGCCGCGTTGCTGGCGCGACCAGTGCAGGGCATTGGGCAGGTCCAGCACCAGCTCTTGCGCGCCGGGCACCGCCGGGTCGGCGGTATCGACAAAGGCCGGGCCGGGGCGGGCCGTCTCGGGATCGGGGGCAGGCATTGGCGCGGGCTGACCCTGCGGCGCCTCCTGCCCGTTGCCGGGCAGGGCCAGCGCGGCCAGCAGCATGGCCGGAGCCAGTCCCCGCCCGGGCCTGCGGCGGGTCCGCTGTCCTGTCTGCCTGCCTGTCCCGTTCACGACATTCACCAAGCTCATCAGCCGAAGGGGCGCGCGACCTGACGCAACGCCCCGTTTCTGCACGAATTTTGCCAGAAAGGCCCGGCCCCGGCGACCGTCAATTGCGCTGGTTTCCCCCCGCAGGCGACCTTTCGCAGGGGGCGGACAAGTGCTTTTGCCTGCCTGCGGCTTTTCCGGGCACGCCGTGCGCCGCTTTGACCTCTGCCCCGGCGCCACCTAAGCTGCCCGCAACAGCGTGTCGGCGGCGGAGGAGGCCATGCGGCAGAAAGCGACAGGAGGCCGGGCGCGGCCACAGGGGGCGCGATGAGCGAGGCCGCCCCCCTGGATCTGCCCGAGCATCCGCGCCTGGTCGAGAACCTGGCTCATTTCGCCCGCGCCCTGCGCCGCGCGGGTCTGCCCGTGGGGCCGGGCCAGCTGATCGAGGCGGTGCGCGCCATCGCTGCCACGGGCTTTGGCGAGCGGTCGGATTTCTACTGGGCGCTGCACGCCTCTTTCGTCACCCGGCCCGAGCAAAGCCGCACCTTCGCCCAGGTCTTCCGCCTGTTCTGGCGCGATCCGCGCTACATGGAACACATGATGGCGATGATGCTGCCCAGCCTGCGCGGCGTCGCCGAAGAGCGCGCGCCCCAGGCCGCCGAACGCCGCGCCTCCGAGGCGCTTCTGGGGGATGCCAACCGCGATCTGCCGCCCCCGCCCCAGGCGGAGGACGAGGCCGAGGTGCAGATCGACGCGCGCACCACCGCCTCGGACGAGGAACGCCTGCGGCAGCTGGATTTCGAACAGATGAGCGCCGAGGAAATGGCCCGCGCCCGGCGGATGCTGGCGGCGCTGTCGCTGCCGGTGGCACCGATCCGTACCCGGCGCCTGGGCGCAGAGCCCACGGGCGCGCGCATCGACCGGGCGCGGCTTCTGCGCGAGGTCGGGCGGCGGGGCGGAGAGCTGCCCCGGCTGCCGCGGGCCGCGCCGCGGACCCGCTGGCCCGATCTGGTGGTGCTCTGCGACATCTCGGGCTCGATGAGCGGCTACAGCCGGATGGTGCTGCATTTCCTGCACGCGGTGGCCAATCGCCAGGGGCAGGGCTGGGCGCAGGTCCATGCCTTCACCTTTGGCACCCGATTGACCAATATCACCCGCCAGCTGCGCCAGCGCGATGTCGACGCGGCCCTGGGCGCCGCCGCCGCCCAGGCGCGGGACTGGGAAGGGGGCACGCGGATCGCCGATTGCCTGCACGCCTTCAACCGCGACTGGGCGCGCCGGGTGCTGGCGCGGGGTGCGGTGGTGCTGCTGATCACCGACGGGCTGGACCGGGGCGCGGGGGCGGCGGGCACCGGCGCCGATCTGGGACGCGAAACCCAGCGTCTGCGCCTGATGTCGCGGCAGCTGATCTGGCTGAACCCGCTGCTGCGCTGGCAGGGGTTCGCGCCGCGCGCCCAGGGCATCGCCGCCATGCTGCCCCATGTGGACAGCCTGCGCGCGGGCCACTCCGTCGCCTCGCTTTCCGACCTGGCCGAGGCCCTTTCGCGCCCCGAGGATACCGGGGAAAAAGACCGTCTGATCAGGCTCTTGCGCTGATTGTTATCGAATAGCGTCGCCCTGACATTGAACCGCAACCCGCCTCTGCGTGTTGTGTTTGCGAGAGAGGGCCGCGAGTCGCGACCCCAGGACGACAGAAGGATGACCCGATGACGATGCGCGTTTTTCGCAACGGAACCGCCCTGGCGCTGAGCCTCAGCCTGGCTTTGCCTGCGGGGCTTGTGGCCCAACCCTCGCGCGAGGGGATCGAGGCCTGCCGCCAGCTTGAAGGCAACGCGATGCAGGAATGCCTGCGCAACGAATTGCAGCGCGGGCTGCAAGGGGCGCGCGAGAACGGCGTGGATCGCGGTCAGGGCACCGCCGAGCGGAACGGCGAGTTGCTGTTGCAGCGCCAGGCGGAGGAGTGGCGCCAGAATGCCGAAGAGCAGCGCCAGGCCGAGCAGGAGCGCCGCGCGGAAGAACAGCGTCGTGCCGAAGAGCAGCGCAAGGCCGAGCAAGAGCGCCGTGCCGAAGAGCAGCAGCGCGCCGACCAGCAGCGCCAGCAACAGGAAGAGGACCGCGCCGCCGAGATCCAGCGCCGCCTGGAAGAGCAGCAGCGCGCCGAAGCCGAAGAGCGTCGCGCGGAAGAGCGCCGGGCCGAGGAGCGCCGCGCGGAGGAGCAGCGCCAGGCCGAAGAGGACCGCCGGGCTGAAGAGGATCGCCGCGCCGAGGAGCAGCGCCGCGCCGAGGAGCAGCGCCGTGCCGAAGAGGACCGCCGGGCCGAAGACGAACGCCGCGCCGAAGAGGACCGCCGCGCCGAAGAGCAGCGCCGGGCCGAGCAGGAACGCCAGCAGGCCCGCCAACAGGCCGAGCGTGAGCGCGAGCGCCAGCAATCCGCCGCCGCCCAGCAGGGCGCCCAGGCTCGCGACGTCGACACGCAGCGCGTGACCGAGGGCAACAGCCGCTCGTCCTCGGAAGAGTTCCGCAACCGCGTCAACGACCGCGCTGATCGCGACAGCGACGATGGCAACGACCTGCTGGATGCGCTTGGCAAGGCCGCCCTGGTCGGTCTGGGCGCCTATGCGGTCGGCACGATCATGAACAACGGCGACAAGGTGGTCACCAACTCGGGCGACCGGGTCGTGGTGGAACGCGATGGCCGCTACGTGGTGCTGAAGAACGATGACACCCTGCTGCGCCAGCCGGGCAATGACGTGCGCACCGAAACCTTCAACGACGGCTCGACCCGCACCACCGTGGACCGCGCCGATGGCAGCCAGGTGGTGACCATCCGCGCCGCCGACGGCACCGTGCTGCGCCGCACCCGGATCCTGCCCAATGGTCAGGAAGTGCAGCTGTTCGACGACACCCGCCAGTTTGACCGGGTCGATGTCGAAGAGCTGCCGCAGGCGCCGCGCCGCGAGTTCTCGGTCGAGGATCGCAACGCGGATGAGCTGGAACGCGCCCTGGCGTCCTACCGGCCCGAGGTCGACCGCAGCTTCTCGCTGGGTCAGATCCGCGACATCCGCGCGGTGCGCAACCTGGTGCCCGAGATCGCGGTCGAGAACGTCAACTTCGAGACCGGCAGCGCGGTCATCCGCCCCGAAGAGGCGCGTGACCTGGCTGAGCTGGGCCAGCTGATGGCCGACATGATCGAAGAGAACCCCGGCGAGGTCTTCCTGGTCGAAGGGCACACCGACGCGGTTGGCCAGGCCAGCTATAACCTGGCCCTGTCGGACCGTCGGGCGGAAAGCCTGGCCCTGGCGCTGACCGAGTATTTCGGCGTGCCGCCGGAAAACATGATCGTGCAGGGCTATGGCGAAAGCGACCTGAAGGTGGCGACGCAATATGCCGAACGCGACAACCGCCGCGCCGCCGTGCGCCGCATCACGCCGCTGCTGCAAGGGCAGTAAGGGCGCCGGGCGCGGCCCTTCGCGGGGCCGGGCAAGGCAAGACAGCGGGCGGGGCCTCTCGGACGAGGGGCCTCGTCTTTGCGTCGTCTTTGCGTCGCGGGCGCGGGCCGTCACATTTCCTCAACCCCGCCCGGGCTTTGCTTGTATCCCGCCGCCGCTTGCCCCTAACTGGAGGCGGCAGCAACGGAGGCCCCCGATGGACAGCTTCGACAGCATCCCCGAACAGGCGCTGGCCTGGCATCAGGCCGGGCAGGGCGCCGCCCTGGCCACGGTGGTGGAAACCTGGGGCAGCGCGCCGCGCCGGGTGGGCAGCCAGCTGGCGGTGTCGGGCACGGGTGAGATGGCGGGCTCGGTCTCGGGCGGCTGCGTCGAAGGGGCGGTGGTGGTCGAGGCGCTGGAGGCCCTGGAGGCGGGCGATGGCGCGCCCCGGATGCTGGAGTTCGGCGTCAGCGATGGCGATGCCTTCGCCGTGGGCCTGGCCTGCGGTGGCCGGATCCGGGTGCTGGTGCAGCCCGTGGGCACCGCATTTCCCGAGGACCTGCTGCGCGACCTGGTCGCGGCCCGCGCAGCCCGCGCGCCGGTGGCCGTGGTCTCGGACGCCAAGGGGCAGGTGACGAAGCTGGCGCGCGCGGGCTTCGAGACGCGCTTTCGCCTGGACCGCTCGGGGGTGGAAGAGGACGGGCGTTTCGTTGCCATCCACAACCCGCCGCTGCGCCTGGTGGTCGTGGGGGCGGTGCATATCGCCCAGACCCTGGTGCCCATGGCCCGGGCCACCGGCTTTGACCCGGTGGTGATCGACCCGCGCGACAGTTTCGCCAGCCCGGCGCGCTTTCCCGAGACCCGCCTTCTGTCCGACTGGCCGGACGAGGCGGTGGCCCAGATCGGCCTGGACGCGCGCACCGCGCTGGTGCTGCTGACCCATGACCCCAAGCTGGACGATCCGGCGCTGGAGGCCGCGCTGGCGGCAGAGTGTTTCTATATCGGTGCCCTCGGCTCGACCCGGACCCATGCCAAACGGCTGGAGAGGATGGGCGCGAAGGGCTTCGACGCCGCCGCCCTGGCCCGGATCCATGGCCCCGTGGGCCTCGACATCGGGGCGGCCAATCCCGCCGAGATCGCCGTGTCGATCCTGGCCCAGATGGTGCAGGTGCTGAGGCAGGGCGCATGAAGTTCGGGCCCCTCGCGGTCAGCGCCGCCGAAGGCGCCATCCTGGCCCATTCGCTGGACCTGCCGGACGGCACGCGCCTGCGCAAGGGGCTGCGCCTGGGCCGGCCCGAGATGGACCGGCTGAAGTGGTACGGCATCGACGAGGTGGTGGCCGCCCGGCTGGAGGCGGGCGACGTGCACGAGGATGCCGCCGCCGAGGCCCTGGCCCGCGCCCTGGTGCCGGAGCTGGACGGGCTGCGCCTGGGGGTGCCGGGCACGGGGCGGGTCAATGTCTTCGCCGATTGCCCCGGCGTGGCCGAGATCGACGCGGCCAAGGTCCATGCGGTCAACGCCCTGCACCCGATGATCACCCTGGCCACCGTGCCTCCCTGGCAGCGGATGGCGGAACGGGGCATGGTGGCCACGGTCAAGATGATCTCTTACGCGGTGCCCGGCGCGGCGCTGGAGGCGGCCTGCGCGGCCGGGCAGGGGGCGCTGCGGCTGCGGCCCGTCACCCGGCGGCGGGCGACGCTGATCCAGACCTTCGTCGGCGAAGAGGTGCAGGGCAAGGGCCCCGAGGCGGTGGCCCGGCGGCTGGGCCGCATGGGCGCAGGTCTGGTGGCCGAGGCCAATGTGCCCCATGCTGAGGAAGACCTGTCGCTGGCCCTGGCCGCGGCCCGGGATGCGGCGCGCAGCGATGTGATCCTGATCCTCACCGGCTCGGCCACCTCGGACCCCGACGACGTCGCCCCCGCCGCCCTGCGCCATGCGGGCGGCCATGTGGAACGCTTTGGGATGCCGGTCGACCCCGGCAACCTGCTGTTCTTCGGCGATCTGGACGGGCTGCCGGTGATCGGCCTGCCGGGCTGCGCGCGCAGTCCGGCGCTGAACGGTGCCGACTGGGTGCTAGAGAGGATCCTGTGCGACGTGCCGGTGACCGATGCCGATGTGGCGGCCATGGGGGTGGGCGGGCTTTTGAAGGAAATCCCCACCCGTCCGCAACCGCGCGACCCGAAATGAGGGGGCTGCCCCAGGGCGCCCCTTGCACCCCGTGCGGCGCCATGCTTTGCTGAGCCCGCACGGCGCGAGACCCCAGGCAGCAAGGACGCAATATGCCCAGCATCAGCTTGAAAGTGAACGGTAAAACCCGCACCGCAGAGGTCGAGGGTCGCACCCTTCTGGTGGATCTTCTGCGCGAGGGGCTGGGGCTGACCGGCACCCATGTGGGCTGCGACACCTCGCAATGCGGCGCCTGCACGGTGCATGTGAACGGGGTGCAGGTGAAAAGCTGTACCATGTTCGCGCTCGAGGCCGAGGGCGCCGAGGTGACCACGATCGAGGGCATGGCCGCCGCCGATGGCACGCTCAGCAAGCTGCAACAGGCCTTCCAGGATCACCACGGGCTGCAATGCGGCTTTTGCACCCCGGGCATGGTGATGTCGCTGGCCAAGCTGATCGAGACGACGCCGAAGCCCAGCGAGGCGCAGATCCGCGACCATCTCGAGGGCAATATCTGCCGCTGCACCGGCTACCACAATATCGTCAAGGCGGCGCTGGCGGCCACGGATCAGCTCTGATCCGCGCCCGCGCTTGTTGCCAAGGCCCCGCGTGGAAATCGCCCTGACGGGCGATGCCTCCGGCGGGGATATTTTGGGCAATGAGAAAAGCAAGGTGGGTGGCGCTTGAAAGCCCCGACCGCCCTCCGGCTGCGATTTAGGTCAATCAGGCGCGGCGCACCTGTTGGCGAACTTTTCCGCCGGGGCGCCGCCTGGGCTTTTCTGCGCCACGCCCCTTGTCTTCTCATTGCCAGAAATATCCCGGGGGGAATTGCGCCGCAGGCGCAAGGGGGGCAGAGCCCCCGCCCCCTCTACGTATGGCCCAAAGGGCGGGGCAGGGACGATCGGGCAAAGAAAAACGCCCTCCGGCCGGGCCGGGGGGCGTTGCGATGTCTCATCGGGCCGGGATCAGCGCGCCAGCGGGCCGATCATCATGACCATCTGGCGGCCTTCCATCTTCGGCATGTTCTCGACCTTGCCAAGCTCTTTCACGTCCTCGGCGACGCGTTCCAGAAGCTCGCGGCCGAGGTTCTGGTGCGCCATCTCGCGACCGCGGAAGCGCAGGGTGACCTTCACCTTGTCGCCCTTCTCAAGGAACTTGACCACGTTCTTCATCTTGACTTCGTAGTCGTGAACATCGGTGCCGGGGCGGAACTTCACCTCCTTCACCTCGATGATCTTCTGCTTCTTGCGGGCTTCGGATTCGCGCTTCTGCTGTTCGTACTTGAACTTGCCGAAGTCCATGATCTTGCAGACCGGGGGCGTGGCGTTGGGAGAGATCTCAACCAGGTCGAGGCCAGCCTCTTCGGCCATGGCGAGCGCCCGGGCGGGCGGGACAACGCCAACGTTTTCGCCCTCTGCGCCGATCAGGCGGATTTCGGGGGCGCGGATGCGGTCGTTCACGCGGGGGCCGGTGTCACGGGTCGGCGGCGCGTTATGGGGTCTGCGAGCTATGGTTTTCGTCCTTTGATCGTTGATCGGATTGAGGCGGCAAAATAAGCGCCGGACCGGATTCTTTCAAGCGGCAATTGATCCGGCTCTGTGGGGAAACGCAAGACGGGCGGCCCATGTTCCGGCCGCCCGCAGCAAATTTTTCAGGGGTTTGGGCCGGAAAGCCCGCCCCGGGGCCCTTGATCAGTCCACAAAGGCCTTTTCGACCACATATTGCTTGGGATCGGAATTGGCGCCCTCTTCCAGGCCGTAGCCTTCGAGCAGTTCCTTGATGTCGATGTTGAAGGCCAGGTTGCCGCAGACCATGCCACGATCGGTTTCCGGGTTGATCGGGTCGATGCCCAGGTCCTTGAACACCTCGCCCGAGCGCATCAGGTCGGTGATGCGGCCCATCTTGGGGCTCTCTTCGCGGGTGGTGGTGGGGTAGTAGCGGATCTTCTTCCAGAAGCCTTCGCCGATCAGCTCGTTCAGCAGTTCGTCGGTCTTCAGGCTTTCGATCAGCTCGGCGCCATAGGTCAGTTCGCCCACGGTGCGGCAGGTG
Source organism: Pseudooceanicola aquaeponti (assembly GCF_050897975.1). Classification (NCBI taxonomy): domain Bacteria; kingdom Pseudomonadati; phylum Pseudomonadota; class Alphaproteobacteria; order Rhodobacterales; family Paracoccaceae; genus Pseudooceanicola; species Pseudooceanicola aquaeponti. The sequence continues at coordinate 299,805 of NZ_JBPAXY010000005.1, read as the reverse complement.
TGGGTGATCACCACCTCGTCGTAATCCTCGTAGGTCTGCGGTTCGCGCAGCAGCGAGGCGAAGGGGGCAAAGCCGGTGCCGGTGGCGAAGAACCACAGCCGCTTGCCGGGCAGCAGGGCGTCATGGACCAGGGTGCCCACGGGCTTGGGCCGCAGGATGATCTCGTCGCCGACCTTGATGTTCTGCAACTTCGAGGTCAGGGGGCCGTCAGGCACCTTGATCGAGTAGAATTCCAGTTCCTCGTCCCAGGAGGGGGAGGCGATGGAATAGGCGCGCAGGATCGGTTTCTGGCGGCCGGTCTTCTCGTCCGGGTCGCCCATCAGGCCGATCATCACGAATTCGCCCGAGCGGAAGCGCAGCGAGGCCGGGCGCGTCACCCGGAAGGAGAACAGGCGGTCCGTCCAGTGCTTGACGAAAGTCACGGTCTGGGCGTCAGGCAGCGTCGGCGCCTTGGGTGCGGCTACTACATCGGTCACGGCGATCTCGTTCATTTGTGTACAAAGGATCTTTTACAATCCTTCCCCTAGCTAATTTTTGACCAGTTGGAAAGACTCAGGCGTGCCGGAGGCGGCTTTGATAGCAGTGGGACTGCCAATCTGCCCGGAATTTCCACTGTTCCTGCGGCTGGCGGGCGGCCAGCTCGTCGCTGATCTCGACATCGTCGAAGCCACAGCGGCGGGCCATGGCATATTGGTCGGAGATGACATGGCCGGTGGCGCGCAGGTGTCCGGTGAAGCCGCGCTGGCGCAGCTCGCGGCCGATGGTGAAGCCGCGCCCGTCGGCAAAGGAGGGGAACTCCACCCGCACCAGCGAGGCCCCGGCGAAGTCCACTTCGCGCGGGTTGGTGTCCGAGGGCAGGGTCAGCACCTGGGCCTCGGGGGTGGCAGCGGCGGGGTCGGTGGCCGCGAAGCCTTGGTCGGTGACGATCACGGTCATGCCTGGGGTCCTCTTACGATCTTGCCATCCACCACGTGGATGCCGCATTCAATCTTGTCCTGGCCGCGCCAGCGGCCCGCGCGCGGGTCTTCGCCCGGCGCCACCGGCGTGGTGCAGGGGGCGCAGCCGATGGACGGGTAGCCCTTGGCCACCATCGGGTGTTTCGGCAGGCGGTTCTCTTCCATATAGGCGCGCACGTCTTCGGGGTGCCAATGGGCCAGCGGGTTGACCTTGATCCGGTTCGGCCCGTCGGGTTCGAAGAATTCCAGCGCCGCGCGGGTCGAGGACTGGAAGCGTTTCCGCCCGGTGATCCAGCCGTCAAAGCCCGACAGCGCCCGTTCCAGCGGCACCGTCTTGCGCAGGGCGCAGCAGGCGTCGGTGTCGAACTGGTGCAACGTGTCGTCGGGATCCTGGCGTGCCAGGTCCATCTCGGTGGCGCGGATGATGCGCACGTCCTTCAGGTGCAGACGCTCGGCCACTTCCTGCTGGTATTCCAGGGTTTCGGCGAACAGCATCTGGGTGTCGATGAACAGCACCGGCACCGTATTGTCGATCACCGACACAAGGTGCAGCAGGGCCACGCTTTCCGCCCCGAAGGACGAGACCATGGCCAGGTCCCCCACGTCGTGATCCTTCAGGGCCGCTTCCAGCACCGAGGTCGCGCCGTGATGGCGGTAGCGGTCATTGAGGCGCGCGATCCTCGCCGCTTGCAAAGGCGAGGTGTCCGCGGCGCCGAAATCCATTGCGGCTTCAGGCGGCATCGGCTTTTTCTTTCTCCGGGTAGAGCGCGGCCTTGAAGGGCCCCGGCCCGGTGCGGCGGTAGGCGTCGAGGAAGGTCTCTTCGTCGCTTTCGCGCAGCGCAAGATAGGTGGTCAGGATGGTCTCGATGGCGCCGGTGATCTCGTCATAGGCGAAACCGGGGCCGACGCGCTGGCCGATGGTGGCGTCTTCGGTGCCGTCGCCGCCCAGGGTGATCTGATAGTTCTCGACCCCCGCGCGATCCAGGCCCAGGATGCCGATATGGCCCACATGGTGGTGGCCGCAGGCATTGATGCAGCCCGAGATCTTGATCTTCAGCGGGCCGATCTCGTGTTCGAGCTTCAGCTCTTCGAAGCGGGTCGCGATTTCCTGGGCGACCGGGATCGACCGGGCCGTGGCCAGGGCGCAGTAGTCCATGCCGGGGCAGGCGATGATGTCCGACACCAGGCCGATGTTGGCGGTGGCCAGGCCCTCGGTCTTCAGCGCCGCGTGCAGGGCCGGCAGGTCCGACTTGTGCACATGGGGCAGGATCACGTTCTGCTCGTGGCTGATGCGGATGTCATCATGGCCGTATTTCTCGGCCAGATCGGCGATCAGGCGCATCTGGGCCGAGGTGGCATCGCCCGGGGTCTGCCCGTGTTTCTTCAGCGAGATCGACACGATGGCATAGCCCGGCGCCTTGTGTGCGCTGAGGTTGGTATCCGCCCAGGAGCGGAAGACCGGATCGGCCTCATAGGCCTGGTCATAGGCCTGGGTCGGCGCCGCGCGGAAGGCGGGCGCGGCGAAATGAGTGCGGATCGCGGCCAGCATTTCCTGGTCGACACCGTCGAACAGCGGCTTCAACTCGGCGAAACGCGCCTCGGTCAGCTCGCGGAAGGTGTCCAGGCCGTTCTCGTTGACGGTGATCTTGATCCGGGCCTTGTACTTGTTGTCGCGGCGGCCCAGCACGTTGTAGGTCGACACGATGGCCTCGGAATAGGGCAGCAGGTCTTCCTCGGGCAGGAAGTCGCGGATCACCTTGCCGATGACGGGCGTGCGGCCCAGGCCGCCGCCCACCAACACGCGGTAGCCGCGCTGGCCGTCCACTTCGCGCAGCTGGATGCCGATGTCATGGGCGCGGATGACCGCGCGGTCATGCTCGGACCCGGTGACGGCGAACTTGAACTTGCGCGGCAGGAACTGGAATTCCGGGTGGTCGGTGGACCACTGGCGCAGCAGTTCGGCCACGGGACGCGGATCGCCCACCTCGTCGGCGGCGGCGCCGGCGAAATGGTCGGCGGTCACGTTGCGGATGGTGTTGCCCGAGGTCTGGATCGCGTGCAGCTGCACCTCGGCCAGGGCATCCAGGATGTCCGGGATGTCGGGCAGCTTCGGCCAGTTGTACTGGATGTTCTGCCGGGTGGTGAAATGGCCATAGCCCTTGTCCCAGCGGTCGGCGATGACGGCCAGCTGGCGCATCTGGGCGCTGCCCATGGTGCCATAGGGGATGGCCACCCGCAGCATGTAGGCGTGCAGTTGCAGATACAGGCCGTTCATCAGGCGCAGCGGCTTGAACTCGTCCTCGGTCAGCGAGCCGTCGATGCGGCGCGCCACCTGCTGGCGGAACTGGTCGTTGCGGTTGGCCAGGAAGGCGTCGTCGAAATCGTTATAGCGATACATCTCAGGCCTCCGCTTGCTTGCCGTGGAAGTAGTTGGAGGGTCCGGTGCGGCGGAACTCCTCGCGGAAATGGGTGGGTTCGGGGCCGTTCTCGCCCGCTTTCATGTCGGTCAGATAGGGGCCGACGACTTCGGACTGGCGGGCACCCGCCTCGATCAGGCGCAGCTCGGCATGGGCCTCGTCGGTCAGAAGCTCGGCCTCGGCCAGGTCGCGGGTCCAGCGGTCATCGGCGGTCAGATAGACCACGTCGCCCTCCAGCAGGGCATTGGCGGTGACGACTTTGGGGGTGAAGGGACGGGGCATGTCAGGCGGTATCCTTCAGTTGCGCCGCGTCCTGCGCGGCGATGCCGGGAATAAGGTCGATGGAAAGGCCGGCGCGGCGACAGCTGTCGATCAGCTTGCGCGGCAGGGGGGCGGCGGCCAGGTAGACGACATCGGCGCCGCCGTCGGCCTCGATCAGCAGGATCTGATCTAGGGGCGGCACGTCGAGCGGTTTCGGCAGGGCGACCAGACGCGCCTCGCGCCGCGCCAGCTCCAGCACGGCGGGGGCGATGGCGGCGTCATGGACGACCACATCGGCCCGGTCCAGGGCGCGGCGCGCCTTCATGGTCAGCAGGTCCGGGTCGTCCGAGCCGGTAAAGGTCAGGGTCAGCCGCCCCGCGGGGGCGGCGCGGCCCAGGTGGCGGATCCGCAGGGCGGCCAGCGCCTCTTGCAGGTCGCGGCCCGCGGCCTGCGCGGCAGGGCCCGCGGTGGCGAACCATTCGGCCCAGAAGGCGCGGCGCGGCGCGCCATGGGCCAGGGCCTCGGCCTCGGCGCGGAAATCCCGGGCGGCGGCGGCCAGATCGGCGGTGCCTGCGGGCAGATGCTCTTCCAGGTGGCGTTTCACCGCCCGGGCCAGCATGGGGGCCGCGCCCTCGGTGCCGATGGCCACGGTCAGCGGCGCACGGTCCACCATGGCCGGGGTGATGAAGGCCGAGGCGGCCAGATCGTCCACCACGTTCCACAGCACACCGGCGGCCTTGGCGATCTCGACGGTTTCGGCGTCGGTCAGCGCGTCCTCATCGGCGGCATAGACCAGCGCGGCACCGGCCAGGGCGGCGGGGGTCAGGGGGGCCTCGGTCAGGGTCATGCGGCCCTCGGTGGCCCAGGCGCGGATCTCGGGCGCGGCGTCCCGGGCGTGGACGGTGATCCGGGCCCGGGTCTTCAGCAGCAGCCGCAGCTTGGCGATGGCGGCCTCGTCCCCACCCGAAAGCACCACGCGGGCGCGGTCCATGTCGAGGAAGATCGGAAAGTGGCGCATCGGGGGGCTTTCGGCTGTCGTTGACTTGCCCCTAATTTAGGAAATAGTCCTATGGGCGCGCCATGGGGGCGCGGAAATAAGGAAAACGGTTCCATCCCGCCGGGCGCCGGTGGTCCGTGTTCCACAGACAGGGGGAAAGGGCGAATGGCTGTCCGCCTCGATCAGACGGATCGGAAAATCCTTTTGCAGCTCCAGCAGGACGCGGCACAATCGCTGGACGATATCGCCCGTCAGGTGGGCTCGTCCAAGACCCCGGTATGGAACCGGATCCGCAAGATGAAGGAGGCCGGAATCATCGGCCCCCAGGTCGCCCTGCTGGATGCCGAGGCCCTGGGCTTCGACGCCTGTTTCTTCGTGCTGATCCGCACCTCCGAGCATGAGGCCGACTGGCAGGCCAAGTTCCTGAAAGCCCTGCGTGATCGCCCCGAGGTGCAGGAGGCGCACCGGCTGGCGGGCGACATCGACTATATCCTCAAGGTCCGGGTGCAGAACGCCCGCGCCTATGACGCCTTCTACCAGGCGCTGATCTCCGAGGTGAAGGTGCACAACGTCACCGCGCTTCTGAGCATGGAAGAGATCAAGTCGACCACGGCGCTACCGCTTTAGGGCAAAGGTCGGACGCCTCCGGCGGGAGTATTTTTGTCCCGGTGAAAGAGCAGAGGCAGGGCCGGATCAGGCCAGCGTCCGCATTTTGGCGGACCTGCCACGCGCCTCTTGCGAAAGTGGGCCACCTTTCTGGGCGCCGTCCCGCTCTTTCACTGGGCCGGATACACTCCGGGGGGAGCGCGCAGCGCGGGGGGCAGAGCCCCCCCCTTTTTCCGCCTTCAGCGCGTGACCATCAGCCGTTCCAGCCCGTGGAAATGGTAGAGGTCGGCGAACTGCGGCTGATCCGCCAGCGCCAGGTCGGGGCAGCGGGCGAAAAGGACGGGCAGGGCCACCTGCAATTCCAGCCGCGCGAGCGGCGCGCCGATGCAGAAATGCGCCCCCGCGCCGAAGGCCGCATGGGTGCGGGGCGGGCGGCTCGGGTCGAAGCGGTCGGGGTCGGGCCAGACCGCCGGGTCGCGGTTGGCGGCGCCGAGCAGGAGCGCCACCCGGTCGCCGCGCGCGAAGTGGCGACCCGCCACCTCGCAGGGTTCATGGGCGTAGCGGGTGAACATATGCAGCGCCGGGTCGTGGCGGAAGATCTCTTCCACCGTGCCCTCGACGCGATCCGGCGCCAGCCAGTGCGCGGCGTCACCGTGGCGCAGCAGGTGCATGGTGCCGATGCCCAGGGTGTGCACCGTCGCCTCATGGCCCGCGTTCAAGAGCAGGATGCAGGTGGTGATCAGCTCGTCGGTCGAGAGTTTCTCGCCCGCCTCTTCGGCGGCCAGCAGTTCCGAGATCAGGTCGTCAGACGGCGTCTTGCGGCGTTCCTCGGCGTAGCTGCGGATGTAGTCGGCGAATTCGGTCGCGGCGGCTGCGGCGGCGTCTTCGATCGCGCGGTCGCGGCGCGCCTGGTACATGGCCACCATGCGGTTGGACCAGTCCAGCAGCTGCGGCGCCATGTCCTCGGGCACGCCCAGCAGGCGGCAGATGACGATCACCGGCAGCTGGGTGGCGAAGGCAGGCAGCAGGTCGAAGGGTCCCTCGGTCGGGAAGGCATCGACCAGGCTATGGGCGATCTCCTCGATCTCGGGGGCCAGGGCCTTGATCCGGCGCGAGGTAAAGGCGCGCAGCACCAGGCCGCGCAGGCGCCGGTGCACGTCGCCGTCGAGCTCCAGCATCGAATGGTCTTCGATGTCGTAGAAGGGGCGTTGGTGGGCCGGGATCTCGGGCGCCAGTTCCGGCGGGCACTGGCGGCCAAAGCGGCGGTCGCGCAGCAGCGTGTTGACCAGATCATAGCTGACCGCGCAGGGCAGGCCGTAGTCGGCCCAGTCGATCAGCGGCCCTTCGGCGCGCGCGCGGGCGTAGAAGGGGTAGGGGTTCTGGACGAAGGCGGGATCGGTGGGCGATTGGGTGAGCGTGACCATGCGCTCTTGTGGCGGGATGCGCTTTCCAAGACAAGAGGGGGCGTGAGGAGGAATGGCCATGTCGCGGCGTCTGTTGGTTCTGGTCTGGCTGCTGCTGGTGGCGGCGGTGCTGTCGCTGGCGGTTTTCGAGGTGGCCTATCGCCAGTCCCTGCGCGCCCTGGAAGAGCGCGGCGAGGCGGATCTGAGCCTGGCCGCCGACCGGCTGAGCGGCCAGTTGCAGCGCTATCAGGATCTGGCGGTGCTGATGAACGCCCACCCCTCGGTCGCTGCCGTGCGCTTTGGCGCCAGTGGACGGGCCGAGGCGGAAGAGCTGCTTTTGTGGGCTGTCGACCGGACCGGCGTGTTGAACATGGCGGTGCTGACGCCCGGGGGGCGGGTGCAGGCCGCCGCCCGCCCGCTGCCCGAGGGGCCCTTTCCCGACTATGTCACCCGGGCGCTGGCCCGGGCCGCCGATGGTGCCCTGGGCACCGGGCACGGCACCACGGCGGATGGGATCCGCGTCTATGTCTTTGCCGCGCCGCGCTTTGCCCCGGGGGGCGCGGTGGCGGGGATCCTGCTGGTGCTGGTCGATGTGGAACTGCTGGAACGGGAATGGCGGGGTGACCGGCCTGCCGTCTATTTCACCGATGCGGGCGGGGCGGTCTTCATCTCGAACCGGTCGGAGCTTCTGGGTTGGCAGCGGCGGGCGGGGGGCGGGCTGATCCCGGTCGGCGGGGCGCCCGCCATGACCCGGCGCGAGGTGGCGGGGCTGGATCTTTGGCGCATCGACTGGGGGCCCTACCTGCCGCGCCGCGCCCTGCATCTGGTGCGCGACCTGCCCCAGGTGGGGCTGCGCGCCGAGGCGCTGGTGGATGCCGCGCCGGTCCGCCGCCTGGCGCTGTTGCAGGCGGCGGTGGCGGGGCTGCTGCTACTGGTTGCCGGGGGCACCCTGGCCATCCTGACCGCCCGGCGCCGGGCGCTGGCCCAGGCCAACCAGCTGCTGGAACACCGGGTCGAGGCGCGCACCGCCGAGCTGAAGCGGGCCCAGGACGAGCTGGTGCAGGCGGGCAAGCTGTCGGCCCTGGGGCAGATGTCGGCGGGGTTGAGCCATGAGCTGAACCAGCCGCTGATGGCGATCCGGCAATTCGCCGAGAACGGCGCGCTGTTCCTGGAAAAGGGCAAGCCCGAACGGGCGGCGCAGAACCTGGTGCGGATCGCCGATCTGGCCGGGCGCATGGGCCGCATCATCCGCAACCTGCGCGCCTTTGCCCGGCAAGAGGCCGAGCCCGCCCGCCGGATCGAACTGGGCGCGGTGCTGGACACCGCCCTGGAGATGACCGAGGCGCGCATCGCCAAGGAGGGGGTGACCCTTCAGGTCAGCCGCCCGCCCGGCCCGGTGCCCGCGCGCGGCGGCGAGGTACGGCTGGCCCAGGTGCTGGTCAATCTGATCACCAATGCGGTGGATGCCATGGCCGCCAGCGAGCGGCGCGAGTTGACCGTCACCCTTGAAGGGGGCCGCAGCCCGCGCATCCGGGTGGCCGATACCGGCCCCGGCATTGCCAGCCCCGAGAAGATTTTCGACCCCTTCTATTCCACCAAGGAGGTGGGCGCCTCGGAGGGGATGGGGCTGGGCCTGTCGATCTCTTACGGGCTGGTGCAAAGCTTCGGCGGCGCGATCCGGGGGCGCAACCGTGCCGAGGGGGGCGCCGAGTTCACCGTCGAGCTGGAGGGCATCGGGGAGGCGGGGTGAGGCCGGGAAGGGGGACGCTGTCCCCCGGCGCGCGGGCGCGCCTCCCCCTGGAGTATTTTCAGCCACAGAATGGGTGGGGCGGGGCGCCTTTTGGGGGCGGAGGGACCGGGGCCTGCGGGGCATGGTCTTTGCCACGCCTGGGCGCTAGGTTTTCGCGGGGAGGATCGGGGTGATGATGGGTGAGACGGGCATGGTAAGCCGGGTTCTTCTGGTCGATGACGACGCCGCCGTGCGCGAGGCGCTGGCGCAGACGCTGGAGCTGGCGGATCTGGAGCCGCTGGTGGCGGGCAGTTTCATCGAGGCCAAGGATCATATCGGCGCCGGGTTAGAGGGCGTGGTCCTGTCGGATATCCGGATGCCCGGGCGTGACGGCTTCTTCCTGCTGGATCACACGCTGAAGACCGATCCCGAGCTGCCGGTAATCCTGCTGACCGGCGAGGGCGACATCCCCATGGCGGTGGATGCGATGAAGCGTGGCGCCTTCGGCTTTCTGGAAAAACCCTGTGCCAGCGCCGATCTGCTGCCGGTCCTGGAACGGGCGCTGAAGACCCGCGCGCTGGTGCTGGAAAACCGCCGCCTGAAGGCGCAGCTGGAAAGCGGCGACCCGGCGGCGCGGATGATCTTTGGCCGCTCCGAGCAAAGCCAGGCCCTGCGCCGCCGGGTGCGCCAGGTGGCGGGCACCGGGGCCGAGGTGCTGGTGACCGGGGCGCCGGGGGCGGGCATTTCCAAGGTGGCCGAGGTGATCCACCTCAGCTCGCGCCAGGCACAGCGGCCCTTCGTCAAACGCGCCTCGGCGGGGCTGGCGGTGGCCGCGCTGGAAGGCGCCTTTCAGGAGGCGCTTGGCGGCTCTCTTTACCTCGACGAGATCACCCAGCTGCCGGGCGACACCCAGTTCGCCCTGTCCGAGATGCTGGAGCGGCAGCCCGGCGCGCGGCTGATCGCGGGCAGCGCGGCCCTGCCCGAAGAGGCGGTGGAGGCGGGGCGGTTCAGCCCCGACCTCTTCTACCGGCTCGACGTGATGCGGGTGCATATCCCGGCCCTGTCCGAACGCCCCGAGGATATCCCGGTGATGTTCCGCCAATATGTCGCCCAGGCCGCCGAACAGGCCGGTCTGGCCGCCCCCGAGGTGACGCCCGACCATGTGGCCTGGCTGATGGCGCGGGACTGGCCGGGCAATGCCCGGGCCCTGATGAGCGCCGCCATGCGCTTTGTCCTGTCGGGCGGCGAGGGCGAGGCGGAAGAACAGAACGATCTGGGGTTGGCCGAACAGATGGCGCAGATCGAGAAAAGCCTGCTGGTGGCCGCCCTGCGCCGCCACGAGGGCCGCGCCAGCGCCGCCGCCGAAGGGCTGAAGCTGCCGCGCAAGACCTTCTACGACAAGCTGGCAAAACATGGGCTGAAGCCCGAGGATTTCCGCTGAGATCCCGGAATTGCGGCCCGTGCCCCTTGCGATCCGCCGCCCGCTGACCGACAGCGGGCCCGGGCGGCAGGTCGTGTCGCGGACAGGTGAGGGCGGCAGATGGCAGGCAGGGTGACGATCCGGACTCCATGGCGGGGCGCGGCGGCGATCTTTCTTCTGAACGGGATGGTCATGGGCACCTGGGCGGGGCGCATCCCCGCCATCGCCGCGCGCTTCGATCTGGACGAGGCGGGGGTGGGGCTGTTGCTGCTGGTCCTGGGGGTGGGGGCGATCCTGGCCTTTCCCGCCGCCGGGCGGCTGACCGACCGGCGGGGCGCCCTGCCGGTGATGCGGATCTCGATGCTGGGGCTGCTGGTCTCGGTCGCGGCGGCAGGCCTTGCGCCCTCTCTGGCGCTGCTCTGCATCGCGGTTTTCTGCATGGGGGCGCTGCATGGCACCACCGATGTGACGATGAACGCCTGGGCCTCGGAGGTCGAGCGCCAGATCGAGCGCCCCGCCATGACCGCCTTTCACGGCATGTGGAGCCTGGGCGCGGGGGCGGGCGCCCTGTCGGGCTATGCCGCCGCCGAGTCGGGGATCGGGCCGGGGCTGCATTTTACCGTGGTGCCGGTGCTGGGCGCGGCTCTGCTGTTGCCGCTGACCCTGATCCCCTGGCAGTCGGACCTGCGCGAGCGCGCCGCCGATGCGCCGGTCTTTGCCGTGCCGCGCGGGGTCATGCTGCTGGTCGGGCTGGTGGCGCTGACCGCCGGGCTGGGCGAGGGCGCCGTGACGGATTGGAGCGCGCTCTACCTGATCGACCGCGCCGGGCTGAGCGAGGGGCGCGCCACCCTGGGCTATGCCGCCTTCTCGGTCACCATGGTTGCCGGGCGGCTCATGGCGGGGCAGGTGATCCGCGCCTTCGGCAATGTGGCGGTGGCGCGGGCGGGGGCCCTTTTGGGGGCTGCGGGAATGGCGCTGGTGGTCTGGGCGCCGCTGCCGGGGATCGCCCTGGCGGGCTTTGCCGCCATCGGGCTGGGGCTGGCGCCGATCATCCCGCTGGTCTTCAGCCGCGCCGCCACCGACCCCGAGATCTCGCCCGGGCAGGGCATCGCCTCGGTCGCCACGCTGGGCTACGGCGCGATGCTGCTTGGCCCGCCCCTGCTGGGGGCGGTGGCCGACCTGGCCTCGCTGCGCCTGGCCTTCGTGCTGGTCGGCCTGGGCCTGCTGGTCTCGGCGGCGCTGGCCCCGGTGCTGCGGGTGCCGGGGGCGCGTCACGCCCCTGTCACCCGGCGCGGCTAAGTCGGGCCGGACCCGGGCAGGGCCGCGCGACGGGCGCGTGGGCGCCTCGGGGCGCGCGCGGAGGGTGCCATGGGCCTTGTGATCCTGATCGACGGACCCATCGGAGTGGGCAAGACCACCCTGGGCCGCCGCGCCGCGGCCGAGCTGGGCCTTGCCTTCATCGACGGTGATGACCACCGCCCCCCGGGGCAGGGCTGGCTGCGCGCGGGCCGGGTCACCGCCCAAGCCATCGCCGGGGCCGCCGAGGCGGCGCTGCGCGAGGCGCCCGGCGTGGTCATCGCCTACCCGCTGCGCTGCACCAACTGGATCTGGTATCGCCGCCGCCTGGGCGACGCGGGCCACGCGGTCCATTGCCTGGGGCTAAGCGCCGCGCCCGCCCATATCGCCGCCCGCGCCCGGGTGCTGAGCGTCGCCGAGCGTACCCGCAGCGCTGAGATGGCCGCCCAGGGCTATGGGCGCCGCCCCTTTGCCACCCTCTGCCTGCGCAGCGACAGTGGCGACGAGGCCGCCTGTGCCGCGCGGTTGAGCTGGGCCATACGGCTGATCGCCCGAACCCCGTGCGCCTCGGCAGGGGACCTCACAGGGGCGTGATTCCGCCGGGCGCCGTCTGTGCGGGTTTCCGCACAAATCCCCGGATTCCCTGTGCGGGATTTCGCACATCTCCCGCATGGCGGCCATGCGCCTGGCGCATGGGTTTCTCCTAACCCTCTGACGTGCATCCGAAAATCCGAAGGTAGGCACACGCAGCGAGTTTTCCTTGAGCGCCCCCGTCCGCTTGTCGATTTTCTCTGCACCGGGGCGCAGCGCCCCACTGACAGACCTTTCACTCCGGGGAGGAGACCCAGATGAAATTCCTGACCAGCACCGCCGTGGCCCTGGGCCTGGCCGTCACCGCATCCGCCGCCGCCGCCAATACCGGCGCCTGTGACGATGGCGAGATGGTGATCAAGTTCAGCCATGTCACCAATACCGACAAGCACCCCAAGGGGATCGCCGCCGAACTGCTGAAATCGCGCGTCAACGCCGAGATGGACGGCGTGGCCTGCATGGAGGTCTACCCGAACTCGACCCTTTACGATGACGACAAGCTGCTGGAAGCCATGTTGCAGGGCGACGTGCAGCTGGGCGCCCCCTCGCTGTCGAAATTCGAGACCTTCACCAAGGTCTTCCGCATCTTCGACCTGCCCTTCATGTTCAAGAACATGGATGCGGTGGACGCCTTCCAGAACTCGGAAAACGGTCAGGACATGATGTCCTCGATGGAACGTCGCGGCCTGGCGGGCCTGGCCTTCTGGCACAACGGCCTGAAGCAGTTCTCGGCCAACCGTCCGCTGGTCCTGCCCACCGATGCCGAGGGCCTGAAGTTCCGCGTGCAGCCCTCTGACGTGCTGGTCGCCCAGATGGAAGCCATCGGTGCCTCGCCCCAGAAGATGGCCTTCTCCGAGGTCTACGGCGCGCTGCAACAGGGCGTTGTCGACGGTCAGGAAAACACCTGGTCGAACACCCTGGGCCAGAAGTACTACGAGGTGCAGGACGGCATCACCGAGACCAACCACGGCGTGCTGGACTACATGGTCGTGGCCTCGGTCGACTGGCTGGACAGCCTGGACGAGGGCGTGCGCGAGCAGTTCCTGACCATCCTGCATGAGGTCACCGTCGAGCGGAACGCGGCGATTGCCGAGGTCGACGCCGCCGCCCGCCAGGGTGTGCTGGACGCCGGTGGCACCATCCGCGAACTGACCCCCGAGCAGCGCGCGGCCTGGGTCGAAGCGATGAAGCCGGTCTGGGCCCAGTTCACCAATGACGTCGGCCAGGACAACATCGACGCGGCGCAGGAAATCAACGCCCAGTACTGATCGTCCGCAAGGACCGTCGGGGAAGGGCGCGGCCAGAGGGTCGCGCCCTTCCTGCACCCGCCCGGGGGCGCGGCGCCCTGTGCAGGTCCTGCGGGCCTTGGGCCCGCGCTGTCGCAATCACACCGTCAAGACCAACAACAACAGAGAGGGACAGGCCATGCATCCCAATCCTGGGGAAAGTGTCATCGACCGCATCGAGGAGACGCTGATCGCGGTCATCCTCGGCGCCATGACGCTGATCACCTTCGCCAATGTGGTGGCGCGCTATGTGTTCAATGCGAACATCCTCTGGGCGCTGGAAGCCACGGTGTTCCTGTTCGGCTGGCTGGTCCTGCTGGGCGCCTCCTACGCGGTGAAGAAGAACGCCCACCTGGGCGTCGACGCGGTGGTCGACATCGTCTCGGCCCCGGTGCGCCGGGTTCTGGCGATCCTCGCCGTGACGATCAGCATCGTCTTCGCCTTCCTGCTGCTGAAGGGCGCCTGGGATTACTGGGCCAACTTCGCCAACCTGCCGCAGACCGAGGGCCGCTGGTTCCCCCTGGGCTTCGAAGAGAAGTTCCGCCCGAAATCCTGGTACGAGGTCAACGACATTCCCATGCCCGATTTCCTGCGCTTCCTCGAAGGGGCGATGAACGAGGGCGAGGCCTACGAGAAGCTGCCGCGCTTCATTCCCTATGCGGTGCTGCCGGTCTCGATGGCCCTTCTTCTGTTCCGCTTCCTTCAGGTCGCCGTCGGCATCTGGAAGGGCAAGTTCGACCGCATCGTGGCCAGCCACGAGGTCGAGGACGACATCGCGGAAGTCCGCGAACAGCGCGGGGAGTTCTGATCCATGTCCGTTGCCATCCTTTTCGGCCTCGTCGTGGGCTTCATGCTGATCGGTGTGCCGATCGCGGTCTCGCTGGGCATGTCCTCGGTGCTGTTCCTGCTGTTTTACAGTGACACCTCGCTGGCCTCGATTGCCCAGACCCTGATGGGCGCCTTCGTCGGCCATTTCACCCTGCTGGCGATCCCCTTCTTCATCCTGGCCTCGTCCTTCATGTCGACGGGGGGGGTGGCGAAACGGATCATCCGCTTCTCCATCGCCTGTGTCGGCCACCTTCAGGGGGGGCTGGCCATCGCGGGGGTCTTCGCCTGCATGATCTTCGCCGCCCTCTCGGGCAGCTCGCCCGCCACGGTGGTGGCCATCGGGTCGATCGTCATCGGGGCGATGACCAAGGCGGGCTATTCCAAGGATTTCGCCGCCGGTGTGATCTGTAACGCGGGCACCCTGGGCATCCTGATCCCGCCCTCCATCGTCATGGTGGTCTATGCCACCGCCACCGATGTCTCGGTCGGCCGGATGTTCCTGGGCGGCGTGATCCCGGGGATCCTGGCGGGGCTGATGCTGATGATCGCGATCTGGGTCATGGCGCGGATCAAGAACATGCCCAAGGGCGAGTTCGCGGGCATGGGCGAGGTGCTGTCGTCCTTCCGCGAGGCCTTCTGGGGCCTGATGCTGATCGTCATCATCATGGTGGGCATCTACGGCATCCCGGGCGTCACCGGCGCGATCTTCACCCCGACCGAAGCCGCCGCAGTGGCCTCTGTCTATGCCTTCATCGCGGCCAACTTCATCTACCGCGACATGGGCCCGCTGGCGACCGAGGGTGAGGGGCGCAACAAGTCCCTGCTGCAAAAACCCCTGGCCCTGGTCACCGCCTGGTTCCACCGCGACACCCAGAAGACCCTGTTCGAGGCGGGCAAGCTGACCATCACGCTGATGTTCGTGATCGCCAACGCGCTGATCCTGAAGCATGTGCTGACGGATGAGCAGATCCCGCAGATGGTGGCCGAGGCGATGCTGTCGGCCGGTTTCGGCAAGATCATGTTCCTGATCGTGGTCAACGTCATCCTGCTGATCGGCGGCCAGTTCATGGAACCCTCGGGCCTGCTGGTCATCGTGGCGCCCCTGGTCTTCCCGATCGCCATCGAGCTTGGCGTGGACCCGATCCACCTCGGCATCATCATGGTGGTCAACATGGAGATCGGCATGATCACCCCGCCCGTCGGCCTGAACCTCTTCGTCACCTCGGGCGTGGCCGGAATGCCGATGATGCGCGTGGTCAAGGCCGCTGCGCCCTTCCTGGCGGTGCTCTTTGTCTTCCTGATCCTGGTGACCTATGTGCCCTTCCTGTCTACGGCGCTGCCAAACGCGGTGATGGGGCCGGAGATCGTGACGAATTGAGTTTCTGAACGGTGGTTTGTTGTGTGAAGACGGCGTTCCTTCGGGGGCGCCGTTTTCGCATGAAAGGGGGGCGGCCTGACGGCCGATGCCTCCGGCGGGAGTATTTTCGTCCCGGTGAAAGAGGCGGGATGGCGCCTGGTAGGTGACCGGCATTCGCAATGGGGGACGTGCCACGCGCCTCTTTCAAACGTCCGCCACCCGGACAGGCACGACCTATGCTCCTCCGACAGCCGGAAATACTCCGGGGGGAGGCGCGCGTGTCGCGCGGCGGGGGGCAAGGCCCCCCTGTGGGGCGTCAGGCCTTTTCCAGCGCGGCGATGATCGGGGCGAAATCGTCGGCCTTCAGCGAGGCGCCGCCGACCAGCGCGCCGTCGACATTCGAGATCGAGAAGATCTCAGCGGCGTTCGAGGCCTTCACCGAGCCGCCGTAGAGCAGCCGCACCGATTTCCCCACGCCATAGCCGAACCGCGTCTCCAGCCGGTCGCGCATGAAGTCGTGCACCTCGCCGATCTGTTCCGCCGTGGGTACCTGGCCGGTGCCGATGGCCCAGACCGGCTCGTAGGCGACCACCAGGTTCTCGCCGTTGGAACTGTCGGGGATCGACAGCGACAGCTGGGCGCCGATGATGTCCAGCGTGTTGGTCGCCTCACGCTGAAAGGCGCTTTCGCCGACGCAGATGATCGTGGTCAGCCCCACCTCTTGCGCCGACTGGGCCAGCAGGCGCACGTCTTCCGAGGCCTCGTTGTGATCGAAGCGGCGTTCGGAATGGCCCAGGATCACCGCCGTGGCGCCCACGTCCTTCAGCATCTCGGCCGAGATGTCGCCGGTGTGGGGCCCGGCCATCTTGTGGTGGCAGGTCTGGCCGCCGACGAAGATCGGGCTGGACCAGCACATATCCACGGCCGGGGCCAGCAGGGTGGCGGGCGGACAGATCAGGATGTCGCAGCCCGGGTCGGGATGCGCGTCCTTCAGCTTTTCCAGCTCCTTGAGCGAGGCGCGAAGCCCGTTCATTTTCCAGTTTCCGGCGGCGAGTTTTCTGCGCATTCCCTGTCCCTTCTTGCGGGCGATTTCCGCGTCTCTGCCGGGGGTTAGCCCCGGGCGCGCGGGTCCGGGACATGACGCCCCGGTATCCTTGCCCGCATTTTTGCCCTTGGGCGGGCAAGGTCAAGGGGACGGTAGCGCTCACAGCCGGGCATTCCACCCCGGGCGGTCCGGGGGCGCCGATCCGGGCAGGGGCTTAGCCTGCGCGACGGGCGGCCTTGCGCGCCTTGGCCGCGCGTTTCGCGCGCGTTGCCGCCCGCGCCGGGCCCAGGGACAGCTCTGCCCAGTGCAGCGCCTCTTCGGGGTCGTCCAGGGCGGGCTCGGGCAGGGACATCAGGCTGGTCACCTGCCGCCTGCCGTCCTTGCGGGTGTAGACGAATGGTTCGGACCCGGCGGCGCGAAAGGCCGCTTCGGTCGTGGCGTCGGATTTCATGTAGAGGGTGCCCGAGGGCGAGATCATGGCGATCATCACATCCTCTTCGACGTAGAGCGCCGCGCCGGAGAACATCCGGCCCAGGCGCAACGGCCCAAGGCCTGCTAAAAGGTCGCGCACATGGTCCAGGAAATCGGGATCGACGGCCATATTGCCCTCCGCAGATGGGGGCAGACTGGGCCGAACCGGCGCGGCGCGCAAGGGGCGCCGCGTCAGGCGGGGCAGGGCCCTAACCTTACATGCCCGCGAACTTGATCGACTCGCCGCAGCCGCAGGCCTCGGTCACATTGGGGTTGTTGAACTTGAACCCGGATTCCAGCAACGAGACCTCATAGTCGATCTCGGTTCCAAACAGGAACATCTGCGCCATCGGCGCGATCATCACCCGGGCGCCGTCCTGTTCCACGACCTCGTCCATCGGATCGACGCTGTCGACGTAGTCCATGGTGTATTCCATGCCCGCGCAGCCGCCCTTCTTGACGCCGATGCGCAGGCCCTGGTGGCCCTCTTTCTGCATCAGCTTGACGATCTGCTGGGCCGCACGCGGTGTCATCGTGACCGCCTGTTTGCCGGGAATGCTGAACATGGATGCCTCCTTGTGCGCCGCGAGGGGGGCAGGGCGCGTCGGGCCCAAGATAAGGGGCCGGGCGGGGAATTCCAAGGGCGCGCCTTGGGGGGCGGGCCGCGCCTCAGCCGCGCAGGGGGCGGCGGCCCGCCAGCAGGTCGGCATTGTCGCGATAAAGCGCGCTCAGCCGCGAGATCAGCCGCCGCAGGGGCGGGCGGTGGCGGTCGTCGGCGTGAAAGACCAGGTGCTGGGTCTCGTCCAGCGCCTCGATCAAGGGGCCTGCGCGGGTCAGGGCCGGGTCGCGGTCGCCCGCCATGCAGGGCATGACGCCGATGCCCGCGCCCGCGCGCACCAGCTCGTGCACCGTGGCCACGGAATTGGCCAGCACGGCGACGGGCAGATCCTGGGCGTGCAGCCAGCGGGCGGCCGGGTGGCGGGCGCTGTCGGGATCCATGGCGACCCAGCCCAGCCCCTCGGCACTGGGCAGGGAATGGCTGCGGTAGGGGGCAAAGCGCAGCTGGCCCAGGGGGCGCGAGGCGAGGTTGCCGGCCTCGGGCGCGCGGTTGCGGATGCCTGCGTCGATCTCGCGGTGGCCGATGTCCAGCGTCGCCTCGGTGGTGATGAAATGCAGCCGGATGCCGTCGCCGGGCGGGCAGATCTCGGCCAGGCGGTCGGCCAGGAAATGCGCCGTGGCGGTGCCTGCCGAGAGGCGCAGCACCGGCCGTTCCCTGGGATCAGCGAAGAGCGCCTGCACCGGCTGGGCCGCCGCCTGCATGGCGCGCACCCGGGTCAGCAGCGCCTGGCCCGCCGGGGTCAGGGTATAGCCCGTGGGGCCGCGGCGAAACAGGCTCTGGCCCGCCTGCTCCTCCAGCGCCAGCATCCGCCGCCCGATGGTCGGCGCGCTAAGGCCAGAGCGGCGGGCGGCCGCGCTGAGGCCTCCGGCCTCGGCCACGTGAAAGAAGATATGCAAGTCGTCCCAGTTCAGGTCTTTCATAGGTGAAAAGCCCTTTGCCGTCTTGGGCGCAGAAGTGCGTGTGGGGTCAGGGTACTTTTACGAAAACGGAAAGGAAAGGCCATGCTCCCGATCCTGCCACCCCGCCCCGGGCGCGCTTTCACTGAAGAGGAAATCTGGGCCCTGGGGGCTGCCAGTCCGCGCAACCGCCTGCGGGCCCTGGGGCGATGGTTCCGGCTCTGGTTGCGCCACAGCCAGGGCCACGCAGCAAAAAGGGCGACGCCTGCGCGCCGCCCCTTTGAATCTCTGCCCGGGCCCTCGGTTCAGGCCACGGCGCCGATGCGCTGCGGCGCCAGCGGGATCCCCTCGACCTCGGCCAGGGCCTCGGACAGGGCGGGATAGCCCGCGCCCATCAGGGCCTGACGCACCGCCTGGCGGGTGATGCCAAGGCTTTCGGCCACGGTGGAATGGGTCGGCGCGTCCTGGGCCAGCATCGGCAGCACCGCCTTGGCCTGGGCCGCGGTCCAGCGGGCCGAGACATGGTCGAGCAGCCGCGCCACGGCGGCCAGTTCCGAGCCGT
The DNA here is from genome assembly GCF_050897975.1 of Pseudooceanicola aquaeponti. NCBI lineage: Bacteria > Pseudomonadati > Pseudomonadota > Alphaproteobacteria > Rhodobacterales > Paracoccaceae > Pseudooceanicola > Pseudooceanicola aquaeponti. Next base: position 281,065 of record NZ_JBPAXY010000005.1, on the reverse strand, counting down.
CGCCATGGCCGAAACGCGCGCCGCGCAGCCCGTCCAGGATGCCCAGCGAGGTCAGGAAGGCCAGCCCCTCGGCCTGGCTCAGGTCGCGGCTGGCCGGGATCTCGCCGGGGCCGGTGACCATGGCGATGGAAGTGTCAAACTGGCGGCCCTTCTGGCGGATGCCCGCGCGCAGCGCCAGCGCCTCGCGCAGCGCCGGGCGCGACGGGCTCAGCACCATCTGCCAGCCGGTCTGGCCGATGCGGGTGAAACATACCGGCATGTCCTGCCAGCCGCGGATCATCCGGGCCGCCTGGCCCAGACCCTCATAGCACTCCGCCAGGGCGGACTCGTCCATCTTCGCCCCGGCCTGGATCGCGCCGGAGAGGACGGTAATTTTCTGTGACATACTGCTCTACCTTGCCCTTTTTTATCTTGGTTGCCTGTTTGATTTTTTGGGGAAAGGTTAACCCCTTTCGCAGGATCTGGGAAGCCCGAAAGCTTCCTCTCAGGATCTGTGGCCCGTCCGCTACATTTGGCGTTTGCCAGGTAGGGTGCCGCAATGGATGGGCGTCAGATGGGGCATTTTTCGGGGGAAACCGGGCCTGCGGGACGTCAAACTGCGTCAGATGCCGCCGGGCAGGGCGCCCCTTGGCACCGCCCGGGCCAGACGCCAGGGGGCGCCGGGCAAAGAAAAGGCCCCGGTTTCCCGGGGCCCATTCCTGCAAATAATTCAGGTCTTACATGAAACCCAGTTCCAGCCGGGCCTCATCGCTCATCATGTCCATGCCCCAGGGCGGTTCCCAGGTGAGATCCACATCGACCTGCTTGACCCCGTCCAGCGGCTCGACCGCATCGGCGACCCAGCCGGGCATGTCGCCGGCCACCGGGCAGCCCGGTGCGGTCAGGGTCATGATGACCTTGACCTCGTTCTCGTCGTTGATGTCGATCGTGTAGATCAGCCCCAGGTCGAAGATGTTCACCGGGATTTCCGGGTCATAGACCGTGCGGCAGGCCTCGGCCACCTTGTCGTAAAGCGGGTGGTCGGTCGAGGAGGGCGCGATCAGCGGGGCGCCTTCAAGGGGCTCTGATGGCTCGGTCATGATGTCTCCGTCCTAATCCTGACCGCTCATATAAGGATTGCGCGGCGCGAGGTCCAGTGGGGGCAGGGGGCGTTACAGCGCCTCGATATCGCCCTGGGCGCGGGTGGCGTGGAACGCGGCCTCCCAGGCGTCGAAGGTACCCGCGGCGATGGCTTCGCGCATCCCCTGCATCAACTCCTGGAAGTAGTGCAGGTTGTGCCAGGTCAGCAGCATCCCCGAGATCATCTCATGCGAGCGGAAGACATGGTGCAGGTAGGCGCGCGAATAGCTGCGGCAGGCGGGGCAGGTGCAGTCTGCGTCCAGCGGGCGCGGGTCGTCGGCATGGCGGGCGTTCTTGATGTTGACCTGTCCGCGCCGGGTCCAGGCCTGGCCGGTGCGGCCGGATCGCGAGGGCAGCACGCAGTCCATCATGTCGACGCCGCGTTTCACCGCGCCCACGATGTCGTCGGGCTTGCCCACCCCCATCAGATAGCGCGGCTTGTCCACCGGCAGCATCCCCGGCGCATAGTCCAGCACCTGGAACATGATCTCCTGGCCTTCGCCCACGGCCAGGCCGCCGATGGCGTAGCCGTCGAACTCGATTGCCTTCAGCGCCTCGGCGCTTTCGGCGCGCAGCTCTTCCACGTCGCCGCCCTGCTGGATGCCGAAGAGGGCATGGCCGGGCCGGTCGCCGAAGGCATCGCGGCTCCGTTGCGCCCATCTCATCGACAGGCGCATACTCTCGGCGATGCGGTCATGATCGGCCGGCAGGGCGGGGCATTCGTCGAAACACATGACGATGTCCGAGCCCAGCAGTTTCTGGATCTCCATCGAGCGTTCCGGGGTCAGCTTGTGCTTCGAGCCGTCCACATGGCTGCGGAATGTCACCCCCTCTTCGGTCAGCTTGCGCAGCTCGGCCAGCGACATCACCTGAAAGCCGCCCGAGTCCGTCAGGATCGGCTTTTGCCAGTTCATGAACTGGTGCAGCCCGCCCAGGCGCGCGATGCGTTCCGCCGTGGGCCGCAGCATCAGGTGATAGGTATTGCCCAGCAGGATGTCGGCCCCGGTGGCGGCCACGCTTTCGGGCATCATCGCCTTTACCGTGGCGGCGGTGCCGACCGGCATGAAGGCAGGGGTGCGGATCTCGCCCCGGGGGGTCGAGATGACGCCGGTGCGGGCGCGGCCATCGGTGGCGGTCAGGGAAAAGGAAAATCGCTGGGTCATGGCAAGGCCAAATAGCCTGCGCCGCGCGACTTGACCAGAGGGCGCGGCGGCGCGCCCCGTCCCGGCCTCCTGCCCGTGGCCACCCGCGCGCCGTGAGTATTTATGGCCGTCGAATGGAAGCAGGGCGGCTTTTCCCCATTCGATGGCTGAAAATACTCCGGGGGAGTCGCGGCCTGCCGCGACGGGGGCAGAGCCCCCCTTGATCCGCCCCTTTGCGCATTGCCCTGTGGACAACTCGGCATTGGGTCGATCTTAGGCCGTTTTTCACCGCACCCCCCTTATATCGCGCTTGCTGCGCCCTCGCCGCACGGGCAGGATATGGGGCAAACGGTTGAAGATCGGGCACAGGCAGCCCAGATTAACAGACTGCAAACCGGAGAAGGCCATGGTTGCCGCCAAGCGGGGCCTGCGCCTTCGGCCCAAGATCAAGGATAGAGCATGAAAGAGCCTCTTAACCCGTCCTACGCCGTCCTGCCGCTGCGTGACATTGCGGTCTTCCCGCATATGATCGTGCCCCTCTTCGTGGGTCGCGACAAATCCGTGCGGGCGCTGGAAGAGGTGATGACGGAGAACAAGCAGATCCTGCTGGCCAGCCAGAAGGATCCGGCCGAGGACGACCCCACCGATGAGGGCATCCACCGCACCGGCGTGCTGGCCAATGTGCTGCAACTGCTGAAACTGCCCGACGGCACCGTCAAGGTGCTGGTCGAAGGCTCGGTGCGCGTGCGCATCGCCGAATACCTGGAAAACGACGATTTCTTCGAGGCCCGCGCCGAGCTGCTGGAAGAGGAGCCCGGTGACGAGGCGACCACCGAAGCCCTGCTGCGCACCGTGGCCGAGGAATTCGAACGCTACGCCAAGGTCAAGAAGAACATCCCCGAAGAGGCGCTGTCGGCGGTGGCCGAAAGCCACGAACCCTCGCGCCTGGCCGACCTGGTCGCGGGCCATCTGGGCATCGAGGTGGACCAGAAGCAGGAACTGCTTGAGACCCTCTCGGTCAGCGAGCGGCTGGAGAAGGTCTATGGGCTGATGCAGGGGGAAATGTCCGTCCTGCAAGTCGAGAAGAAGATCAAGACCCGCGTGAAATCGCAGATGGAGCGGACGCAGCGCGAGTACTATCTGAATGAGCAGATGAAGGCCATTCAGAAGGAGCTGGGCGACGGCGAGGACGGCGAGGGCGAGATTGCCGAGCTGGAAGCGCGCATTGCCGAGACCAAGCTGTCGAAAGAGGCCAAGGAAAAGGCCGAGGCCGAGATCAAGAAGCTGAAGTCGATGTCGCCGATGTCGGCCGAGGCCACGGTGGTGCGCAACTACCTCGACTGGATGCTGTCCATCCCCTGGGGGGTGAAGTCGCGTGTCAAGAAGGACCTGGGCCTGGCCGAGCGGGTGCTCGACAAGGATCACTATGGCCTTGAGAAGGTGAAGGAACGCATCGTCGAGTATCTCGCCGTGCAGCAGCGCTCGAAAAAGCTGAAGGGGCCGATCCTGTGCCTCGTCGGCCCTCCGGGCGTCGGCAAGACCTCTTTGGGCAAATCGGTCGCCAAGGCCACGGGGCGCGAATTCATTCGCATCTCGCTGGGCGGCGTGCGTGACGAGTCCGAGATCCGCGGTCACCGCCGGACCTATATCGGCTCGATGCCCGGCAAGATCATCCAGGCGCTGAAAAAGGCCAAGACCACGAACCCGCTGATCCTGCTCGACGAGATCGACAAGATGGGCCAGGACTTCCGGGGCGACCCGGCCTCGGCCATGCTGGAGGTGCTGGATCCGGAACAGAACGGCACCTTCGTGGACCACTATCTTGAGGTGGAATACGACCTGTCGAACGTCATGTTCCTGACCACGGCCAACAGCTACAACATGCCGGGCCCGCTTCTGGACCGGATGGAGATCATCAGCCTGGCCGGTTACACCGAGGACGAGAAGCGCGAGATCGCGCGGCAGCACCTGGTCGACCAGGAGGTCAAGAACCACGGCCTGAAACCCGCCGAGTTCGAGGTGACCGACGGCGCCCTGACCGAGATGATCCAGCGCTACACCCGCGAGGCGGGGGTGCGGAACCTGAAGCGCGAGATCGCCAAGCTGGCGCGCAAGGCCGTAACGATGATCGTCAAGGGCGAGACCGACAAGGTCGTGGTGACCGAGGACAACCTGGACGATTTCCTGGGCGTGAAGAAATTCCGCTACGGCCTGGCCGAGAAGGAAGATCAGATCGGTGTCGTCACCGGGCTGGCCTGGACCTCTGTGGGCGGTGACCTGCTGTCCATCGAGGCGCTGCGCCTGCCGGGCAAGGGCCGGATGAAGACCACCGGCAAGCTGGGCGACGTGATGAAGGAGTCGATCGACGCCGCATCGTCCTACGTCCGCTCGATCGCGCCCGAGATCGGCATCAAGCCGCCGCGCTTCGACCATTGGGACATCCACGTGCACGTGCCCGATGGCGCCACGCCCAAGGACGGCCCCTCGGCCGGTCTGGCCATGGTGACCTCGATCGTGTCGGTGCTGACCCAGATCCCGGTGCGCAAGGACATCGCCATGACCGGCGAGGTCAGCCTGCGCGGCAATGCCATGCCCATCGGGGGGCTGAAGGAGAAGCTGCTGGCCGCGCTGCGCGGCGGCATCAAGACCGTCTTCATCCCCGAGGAGAACGAGAAGGATCTGGCCGATATTCCCGACAACGTGAAGGAAGGGCTGAAGATCATTCCCGTGACCCATGTGCGTGAGGTTCTGGAACAGGCGCTGGTGCGTCAGCCGGAAGCCATCGAATGGGACGAGGAAGCCGAGGAGGCCGCAGCCGTGGCCCGCGCCAAGGCGGCCGAAGAGGCCGCGCGGCAGGCGGTCGCCCACTGATCCACCGCTCGCCCCCGGCGGGGGCGAGCGTCAAAACCTGTCAGGCCGCGTTGCCCCGCCGGGCCGCGCGGCCTTTCTTCTGTGCAGTCCTCCGCCTGTGCGCCGCGTCGCGGGGGCCGTGGGCCGTGTCTAGGGCCCTGCCGTATGGTCTGACCTCGCCGGACGGGCTAGTCTGGCCCCCAACCCCCGTTTCGTAACACGGAGCCGATCATGGCCAGCAGAACCAGTTCGAAGACCACCGGTCGCGCCAAGGCCGCCACCAGCGGCCAGCGCGCCGCCAGCCGCGCCGCCAGCGCCAGCGCCCGCGCCGCCCAGAAGGCCCGCCCGACGCCCGACGCCGGGCTCGACGCCGGGCCCGAGACCACGGCCCCCGGGGCCGAGGACACCCTGGTGCTGAAGAAGAAAGAGCTGATCGACCGGGTGGTGATGCGCTCGGGCGTGAAGAAAAAGGATGCCAAGCCGGTCATCGAGGCGATGATGCAGGTGCTGGGCGAGGCCCTGACCGAAGGGCGTGATCTGAACCTGCAACCGCTGGGTCGGATCAAGGTCAACAAGGTCAAGGAAACGGCCAATGGCAAGGTGCTGATGACCCGCATCCGGCAAAGCGGCGCGGCCCTGGAAGAGCTGCAAGAGGCCGCCGGCACCGAGGAGGAAATTTTGTCAAATTCGCCTCTTGCAGAGGATGGCGAGGAAGGTTAGACACCGCGCCACGGCGGGTGATTAGCTCAGTGGTAGAGCGCTTCGTTCACATCGAAGATGTCAGGGGTTCAAATCCCTTATCACCCACCATCTCACTTACTGAAAAGCCCCGGTTAACGCCGGGGCTTTTGGTTTTTGCGAGGTGGTCCTCGGTTCGCTGAACCGGCGTCCGGTTTTCAGGGACATCACGTTCAGGACGTTGGTGGCATCCTGCATGTGTTCGGGCAGATGGCGTCCATAGGCCGGGCAGGTCACCGATGCATTCGAGTGGCCCAGGACCTGCGAGACTTTCACCGGAGGGAAGCATCGTGCCCGCCGCGGTGTGGCGCAGGTCATGAAGTCGAACGGGCCCGATCTTCGCCCTCTTCACGGCGCCCGATGCCTTTGCGGATCAAGCCGACAGGCCCGCCCGCCCGCGCGATCACGTCGTCAGGGCCGCGTCGTGGGCAACGGTCAATGCCGCGCTGCCGTTCATCGGCACGATGGCCCGCCCCTTGCGGGTTGCCCAGTCGTTTGGCCGCAAGTTGATTTGGGCCGCGTTCGACGTCCACGCGGCCCCGGGTCAGATCCAGGGCCGCGCCACCCCGCGCGCCAGGGCCTGGTCGCAGGATCAGCGCCAGCTGGATGTGCGGCTCGATGGCTGCCTCGATCCATGCGCGCGATCAATCCTCCTGGTGTTCCCGGCAAAGAGACGCGCCGACTTGAGATGGCCGACCGTGTTTCACCGTTCTAAAACGAGCGGTGCACAGGTCTTATCTCGATCTGATCGCGAGCCGGGCCATGCCTGGATTTCGGCGCGGGCGCCGCCGGGTCACGACGGGGTGCCACCTTGCCGCGTGACGCGGATCTCGCCGGCCTCGGCGTCGACCGATACCCAGTCCCCGGTGCGGATGCTGTCGAAGACGTTATGGTCGAAATCCGTCATCGAGGGAACGCGCGTCACCACCGCCCCGAGGGCCATCTTCGTCGTCATCCGGGTGAACAGCATGGCTGCCGGGGCGACGCCGTTGATCCGGGTCATGTGGAAGAAGGCGGACCAGCCGGAGGATCCCTTGGCGCCGGGGAAGACAAGGATCTTGCCGGCGAAGCTCTGGCCAACCAGCTCGTGCCGGCGCTCGATGATCGAGCCGTCGCGTTCGTTGATCCCGCCCCAGCCCGAGATGGTCTGGGTGGTGACCAGGGCCTCGCCCTCGGCGCGGCCTGCCACGACACATCGGCCACGGATCAGCAGGGGTGTTGTCAGCGTTTCCATCAGAAATCTCCGGTCCAGGTGCCGGTCAGACCGGCCTCGATGCAGGCTTCCAGGCTGCCGAACCAGCCCTGCACCTTGGCGATGGCGGGCAGGTAGTGGGCCTGCTTGGCGCTGTCGGTTGCGATCACGCGCACGCCCGGCGGCAGGCGGCGCGAGATGGCGGGGCAGGTGTCGGACATGACCTTGCCGCCCGCCGCCTCGATCCGCGCCACATAGCCCGAGCGTTCTGCCACGGTGCGGATGGCGCGCGGGGTATGGACCCAGAGCGCGACATCCGGATGCAGCCGCTTGCCGTCCAGCAGATGGGCGATGCGCCCGACCTGCTCGATCGAGTTGTGCGGACAGCCCAGCATGATGAAGTCGACCTTGCGGTCCTCGGCGCTTTGCAGGGTGTCGTACATTTTCTTGCGCGCGGCGGCGTCATAGACGTGGAAGTCTTCGGCCCGGTTGGGGCCGAAGGCCTCGTCCACGATGCGGGCCTCGGGGGTGTGGCCGGGGATATGGTACATCTCGACCCCGCCGGACGAGGCGGCAGCGGCGCCGAAATGCTTCAGCTTCACCAGATCGACACCCGAAAGGTCACCCTCCAGCACGGGGATGTTCTCCTCGACCATCTCGCCGGTGAAATAGCCCAGCAGGCCCCAGTCCAGCATCGAGCGCACCGGCACGTCGACGCGGATGTGCCGGTTGCCATAGCGGTTTTCGGTCAGGTGATAGCCCCAGTAGGGGATGCGCCCGGTCAGCGCGGCGGCGCCTGTGCTTTCCTTGCCCTCGACATTGGTGCGCCCGCCAAGCGCGCCGTTGCAGTAGATCACGGCAGAGCTTTCCATCCAGGCGCAGTGCTCGCCGAAGGTGGGCACGTTGCCGACCTGGTAGGGGGTGCAGGTGGCCATCAGGTTGACGCCGCGCTGGCCGACGAAGGCCTCGCTTTTGCGCTGCATCTCGATCATCTGCGGGTCGGCCCCCTGAAGGGCCCAGTTCTGGTCGTCGATCCCGGTGATCAGCTGACAGGTGCGTGCCCGCATCTGCGGGATCTCGACCGTCTTGTCGCTGTCGAGGTTCAGGCGCGAGAAGACCTCGGCCATGCCGTTCTCGGCGATCTTGCGCACCGAGGGGGTGGAGGCGTTGAAGGCGCCTGCCACGTTGTCGGTTTCCACCAGCCGTTCGGCGCCAAGGGCATTGCCGTAGCGGACCAGCAGATCCATGGCGGCGGCGACGGCTTCGCCCTGGCTGCCGTCGGCCATGGCCTTTTCGGTATCGGTGAGATGCATCCTGCCTCTCCTCCTGCCTCAGGAATTGGTCGCGACGGAGGCAAGCTCCTTCTCGTCCCAGCGGTAGTGCTGGCGCTCGACGTTGTCGGAGACCCGCGCGCGCATGGCGTCCATGTCAATCTGATGGGTGCTGCCGGTGCCGGCAAGGTCCAGCGCATGGGCCGCAGCCATGCCCATGGCGATGCAGGGGCCCATGACGCGCACCGAGGACAGCGCGGCGCTGTCGGCGTCGATACAGCGCCCGGCGGCGACGACGTTGTGGCAGGCCTCGGGCACCAGGCTGCCAAGCGGCACGTAGTGCACGTGGTCCTTGTCGAAGACGATCCAGTGATGCCCGTCGTCGTGGTCGTGCAACTCGATCGGCCAGGCGGTGCGGCCGATGGCATCCTCGAACTTCCGGCTTTCGCGGATCTCTTCCACCGTCAGGTGATGACGGCCCTTGATCCAGCGGGTCTGGCGGATGCCCGGCAGCCCGAAAGAGCGGATGCGCGCCTCGCCGAAGCAGTCGGGGAACTCGGCCCGCAGGAAATCCACGGCGCGCATCGCCTGGTCCTTGCCGTCCAACGCGGCGGCAGAGGCGGCGACGGGTTCCAGCGGGGTTTCCACATGGGTCATGTTCATCGCGGCGATGCCGCGCCCGGGGATGGTGAAGCCCAGCCCCTCGCGGCGGCGCAACCCGTAGCGGTCGCCCACCTCTTTCATCCGCGCGCCGATCAGGTCGCGGGTCGGCTGGGCGGCCTCGTTGATGTTTTCCATCACCACCATCTGGGTGCCGAAGACGCCATTCTTGTCCGGCTCGCGACAGTCGAAGCCCGATTGCCAGACCAGCGCCGCGTCGCCCGAGGCATCGACCCAGCCGGTGGCATCCACGTCCAGCGCGCCGTAGCGGGTCAGGAAATGGCCGCGCGTCACCCGCCCGCCCTCGACCTCGGTGCCGTTCAGCATGGCGCCCAGCACGACGGTAATGCCCGCCGCCAGGATGCTTTCCTCGACCCAGCGACCAAGGGCCACCTCGTCGTAATAGACCACGGTGGTGTTCGGCCCGTGGCGGTAGAAGATGCCCTTGTCCTGACGTTCCAGGTAGGCCAGCAGATCGTCGGCGATGCCATGGGTGAACTGATAGCCATGGGTGCCGTTGGAAAAGAGCCCGCAGAAGGTGGCGATGATCGAGTTCACGGCCTGGCCGCCAAGCGCGGGCTGGCTGTCGACCAGCACCACCTTGCGGCCCAGCTTGGCCGCCTCCAGCGCGGCGGTGACGCCCGAAATTCCGGCGCCGACGACGCAGATATCCGTGGTCAGCCGGTCGACGGGACGGCCCGCATCGCGGCGGACGATCCGGGTGCCCGTGTTGAATTGATCGCTCATGGCGGTTGCTCCTCCCTCAGTAGTCGGGGTGAGGGTTGCACCCTGTTACCCTCGGAAACAGAACAGATTCACGTCTTTACCTTTTGCGGATTGCGAAAGACATTGGAGGCGGGAGAGGAGACCCCATGGATACCATCGACAACATGCGCACCTTCCTGGCGGTGGTGCGCGCGGGCAGTTTCTCGGCTGCGGCCCGCAACCTGGATACCGTGCCCTCGGTGATCTCGAAGAAGATCAACCGGCTGGAGGACCAGATCGGCGCGCCGCTGTTCATCCGCTCGACCCGCAAGCTGGAGCTGACCGAGACCGGGACACAGGTGCATCCGCGTTTCATGGCGATCGTGGCGGATGTGACCGACGCCTTCGCCGACCTGCGTGCCCATGGCTCGCCCATGGCCGGCACGCTGCGGATCAAGTGCCCGACAACGCTTTGCGTGCTGCATTTCGGGCGCATCATCACCGAGTTCCAGGCCGCCCACCCAGAGGCCCGTATCGACCTCGTGCTGATGGATCGTTCGGTCAATCCGCTGGAAGAGGGGTTCGACATTGCCATCGGCGCGATCCCGACCTCCTATCCCAATGTCGAGGCGACGCCGCTTTGCCCCTATCCGCGGTCGACCGTGGCCTCGCCGGGCTATCTTGCCAGGGCAGGAGAGCTGAGCCATCCGCGCCACCTGCTGAACCACGATTGCCTGACCTTCCACCCCATCGGGTCGAACTGGGTCTTCGAGGGCAAGCAGGGGCCGGTCAGCGTCGAGATCAACTCTCACTTCTCGGTCAACGACAGCCAGGTCCTGGTCGAGGCGGCCCTGGCCGACCTCGGCGTGGCGGTGGTTGCCGACTATCTGGCGCGGCCCTACGTGGCGCGTGGCGCGCTGCACCGCGTGCTGGAGGACTACACCATTCCGGATCTCTGGGTGTCGGCCTGGGTGCCGGTGTCGCGGGCGCAGGACCGGCTGGTGGTGGCCATGTGCGACTGGCTGCGCAATGCCGTGCAACCCGTGGCGCCCTGGGATCGCGCCGCGGCAGAGGGTGGGGCGGCCGGGGATGCGGCCGCCCCGCTTCTTACATCCCGTTCGGCAGGACCAGCGAGATCTGCGGGAAGACCACCAGAAGGAACATGATGATCGCCTCGCAAAGCAGGAACCAGCCCACGCCGCGGAAGATCCGGCCCAGCGGGATCTCGTCGCCGACCACGGATTTCACCACGTAGACGTTGAAGCCCACAGGCGGGGTCAGAAGGCCGATCTCGATGAACTTCACCACGATCACGCCGACCCAGATCGGATCCGCGCCGACGGCGTCGAACATCGGCTGCATCACCGGCAGCGACAGCAGCAGAACGCCCATCGGATCCAGGAACATGCCCAGGATCAGGTAGATCACCGAGGCCGCCAGGATCAGCATGTAGGGCGACAGCTGCCAGCTTTCGATCGTGTTGCCGAGGAAGACCGGCAGGCCCGACAGCGCCAGGAACTTGGTGAACATCACCGCCCCATAGGCCACGAACAGCAGCGAGGCGGTGGTGGTTACGGCCTCCATCACCGAGGTCCACAGGACCCGGCCCGTCAGGCGGCGCTGGAAAAGCGCGATGGCGCAGGCCAACAGGGCGCCGCCCGCCCCGGCCTCTGTGGGGGTGAAGATGCCGCCATAAAGCCCGCCGATGATGCCGAAGATCAGCACCAGCACCGGCCAGACCGGCAGCAGGGATTTCCAGCGGGCCTGCCACAGGGTGCCCTCTTCGGGATCGACGGTGACCGGCGGCGCGATCTTGGGGTCCAGCTTGGCGCGGATGATGATCATCGCCGTGTAGACCGCTGCCGTCAGGATCCCGGGCAGCACCCCGGCGACCAGCAGCTTGGTGATCGAGACCTCGGCGAAGACGCCGTAGATAACGAACATGATCGAGGGCGGGATCAGCGCGCCCAGGGTGCCCGCCGAGGCGACGACGCCCGCCGCCAGCCCCTTGTCGTAGCCTGCGCGCAACATCTCGGGAATGCCCAGCCGGCCCATGGTGGCCGCCGTGGCCACGGAAGAGCCCGACGCGGCGGCAAAGCCCGCCGAAGCCAGGTTGGTGGCCACAGCCAGCCCGCCCGGCAGCCGCGAGGCCCAGAGGCGCGCGGCCCGGAACAGGGCCACGGATATGCCGGAGTTGTGGGCGATGGCGCCCATCAGGATGAACATCGGGATGGCCGACAGGCTCCAGCTGGCGGCGACCTCGAAGGGGGTCTGTTCCATCACGTTCATGGCCACGCGTTCGTTGCGCAGCACGGTCAGGCCGACCACGGCGGCCACGCCGAGCGAGACGCCGATGGGGATGCGGATGGCGATCAGGACGAGAACGCCCAGAAGGCCCAGGGCACCGATCAGGGGGGCGCTCATTCCATCACCTCCAGGCGTTCGTCTTCCTCGGGGATCTCGCCGGTGATCGCGGCGCGGGCATCGCGGAAGGTCTGGATCAGCACGTAGATGGCCATGAAGAGAAAGCCCGCGGGCACGATCCAGCGCGACGGCCAGATCTCGATGAAGCCGGTGGCGGATTCCCAGGCCTCACGGATATGCGTCTTCTCGATGGCGATCTCGAAAAGCTTCCAGACGAAGAGGCAGACATAGGCCAGGGTCACCACCCCGGCGAAGGCGTCCAGCGCCTTCAGCTTGCGCTTGGGCAGATGCGAGGTGAACAGTTCCACGATGATGTGGCCGCGCTGGCGCGAGATCCAGGCAATCGGCAGGAAGGCGAGGGCCACCATGTAGTAGGCCGCCACGATCTCGGTCGTACCGATGAGGGGAGAGTGAAAGAAGGTGCGCGCGACGACATCGGCACTGACATGCAGCATCATGATGATCACGAAGATGCAGGCCACGGCGGTCGTCGCTTTCGCAACCCGGTCGAGCTGTTTCATGGGGATGCGCTTTCGGGCAGAGAGCTGATAAGGGTCACCGGAGGCCGCGCGGGCCCCCGGTGACGGATGGGCCGGGGATGTTCAGAGGTCCTCGGGGTCCAGTTTAGAATAGACCTCGCGGTTCAGGGCCTCGGTGAATTTCTCCACGTCGGTCCCGACCTCTTCGGAGATGGCGGCCCATTTCTCCAGCAGTTCTGAGTATTTGGCCAGCAGGGCCTCGGCATTGTCAACGCCCACCGAGGTGGCCATCTCGATGATCGCGGCTTCCTGCTCGTCCACCCGGCGCTGCATGATGTCGGCGAAGTCGGCGCCGCCCTCGTGGAAGGTGATCCCTTCGTCCAGCGCCAGGGCCTTGACCTCGGCGTCGATGTCCATCTGGGCGGTGATGGTGCCCACGGCGACCAGCTCGGCCGCATTGTCGATATGGGCCTTGCGCTGTTCGGGGGTCAGATCGTTCCAGACATCGCGGTTCATGTACATCAGCAGCGGCGGACCGGCCATGCCGAGGGGGTATTCCATCACGTGTTCGGTGATGTCCATGTAGCCGTAGTTGCGCAGCCAGGCGAGTGAGCCCATGACGCAGTCCACCACGCCGCGTTCCAGGGCCGAGGTGGCCTCGGCCGGGCTCATGGCCACGGGCGTGGCGCCGGCCATCTTCATGATCTCGACGCCGCCGCCGGAGGCGCGCACCTTGGTGCCGCTCAGGTCGGCAACGGTCGCGACCTCGGGCTTGCACATCAGCAGGTAGGGGGTGGTGTTGTAGGCGCCAAAGGCCACGGCGTCGTTGCGCTCGTACTCCGCCTTGCACTCGGGGCAGTTGAGCAGGATCAGCTCGTTCATGGCGCCTGCCGTGCCGACCACGTCGTTGCCCGCCACGGTGCGGGTGAAGATGGCGTTGGTCGCCGGCAGTTCACGCGGCGTGTAGGGCGCCATGGTGGTGCCGGCGTCGATCAGGTTGCCCGCCACGGCATCCACGGTCCCGGCGCCGGTGGCCAGTTGGCCGCCGGGCACGAGGGTCCACTCGATCTCCCCTCCGGTGGCCTCCTTCACCTTCTCGAAGTAGTGGGGCAGCGAGATCGCATTGGTCGAGGCATTGGCCCCCATCCAGCTGCCATAGATCAGTTCCTTGGCCTGGGACGGCACGGCCCCCAAGGCCAGGGCTGCGGCGATGGCAGCCCCGATGATGGTCTGTTTCATGAATTCCTCCCTAGGTGCAGAGGGTCCGCAGACCCCTGACAAGTCATAGTCTAGAAGCGCCATTCCACGCGAAACCACAGTAATTGATGCACAGATGCATTCGCGATTTGGAAAAGGTGGCGGTCTTGGACTGTCGCGCGACGGATCAGACCGCCGCGCGACAGCGGATCAGCCGCGCGGCGGGATCAGCACCGCCCCGCGCGACAGCGGCTCGACCTCGCCTTCGTAGATCGACAGCCAGCCGCGCTGACCCGAGTGGCCCACCGGGGGCAGGGCGGCGCGGCGGGCCTCCATCTCGGCGTCGTCCATATCGACATCGACCCGCCGGGCCAGCACGTCGATGGTGATCAGGTCGCCGTCGCGCAGCAGGCCCAGCGGACCGCCGCCGTGGGCCTCGGGCGTCACTTCGCCCACCACAAGGCCCTTGTTGACCAGCCCCGACAGCTGGCCGTCGGTGACCACCGCCACGTCCTCGCCCAGGCCCGCGCCCTCGATGGCGAAGACCACGCGCGAGGCCATGCCCATGCCGGGCCCGCCGCGCACACCCAGCCCGCGCAGCACCAGAACGTCGCCCGCCGTGACCTTGCCCGCCTTCAGCCCCTCGATGGCGTCGATGGGGTTGTCGAAGCAGACAGCCGGGCCGGTGACCTTCAGCTTGCGGTCATAGCGCAGGCCCAGCTTGATGATGCCCGTATCGGGGGCCAGGTTGCCCCGGACCAGCACGATGGCCGGCTTGTCCGATAGCGGCGCCTCGGCAGTCTTCACGGTGTCGGTGGGTGGCTGCCATCCCTCCAGCGTTTCGCCCAGGGTCTTGCCTGCGACGGTCATCGCCTCTGTCCGGGTCAGCGCCCCGAGGTTCTTCAGGATCGCCCGCGCGCCGCCGCCGTCGTCGAACTCTTCGATCGAGCTGTCACCGTTCGGGCGCACCGCCACCAGGACCGGAGAGCTGTCCATCAGCCGTTCATACATGCCGTAGACGTCGATATCGGTGTCGGCCTCGGTGGCCACGGCCTGAAGGTGCTTGATCGTGTTGATCGAGCCGCTGACCGCGAAGACCGAGCGCACGGCGTTCTCGAAAGCCGCCTCGGTCAGGATCTGGCGCGGGCGCAGGTCTTCCCAGACCATGTCGACGATGCGCTTTCCGGCCTCTGCGGCATTGTCGAGCATCCCGCCCCCCGAGGCGCGCACCGGGGCATGGCCGGGCAGGGTCATGCCCAGGGCCTCGCAGACGGTGTGCATCGAGTTGGCCGTGCCCATGCCGGAACAGACCCCGGACGAGGTGATGGCCTTCTCGCTCATCTCCTTCAGCCGCTCCAGCGTGATGGCGCCCATGGCATGGTGACCGGCGCCCAGGAAGACCTCTTCAATGTCGACGTGTTCCTGGCCGATATGGCCCGAGCCCTGATAGCCGCAGATGGCGACGATGGTGGGGATGTCCAGCCGCGCAGCGGCCATCAGCTGCCCCGGCGCGGTCTTGTCGCAGGAGGCCAGGCAGACCATGCCGTCAAGCTGTGCGCCCTCGACCTGGACCTCGATGTCGTTGGTAATCAGATCGCGCGAGGGCAGGATGTACTTGCCCGCGTTGCCCGCCGAATGGATGAAGTCCGAAGGCGCGGCGGTGCGCACCTCGAAGGGCAGGCCGCCAGCGTCGCGGATCGCCTGTTTCACCACCGCTGCCACATGGTCCAGGTGGTTGAAGCAGATCGCCAGTTCCGACGAGGTGTTGATGACGGCGATCTTGGGTTTCTCCATGTCCTCGTCGGTCAGTCCCATGGCGCGCCATTGCGCCCGACGGACCGCCCAGAACGAGCTTCCGATCTCATAATTGCTGCGCAAGGGGCGCGTGTTGCGCCCGTCCTTCGTGGCCATGCCTGTCCTCCTCTGAAGCCTGTGATTGTCGCATCTCCTCCGATGCTCTTTTAGTTGACGTATCCTTTAATGACGTGTCAACATAAAGATACGTACCAAAATGTCCGGTCCCAGAGCGGATGCGGATCGCATTGGGGCGCGGGTCTGGGTAGGCTGTGGCCGGTCAGAAGCACGATAGGGCAGAACGATGGAAGACACCGAAGAGACGGATCAGATCCCGCTGTTGTTCGATCATGGGGTGACCTTCCGCATCACCGGGGTCGCCAACAGGCTGAACCGCTCTGCCGCCGTCTTCTACCGCGAGGCCTTCGGCATTGGCCTGCCGGAATGGCGGATGATTCTGGCGCTGGGCAAGACCCCGGAACTGAAGGTGGGGGATGCGGCGCGCTCTGCGGATCTGGACGCGGCCCAGGCGAGCCGGGCGCTGAAGCTGCTGAAGGCGCGGGATCTGGTGACGATGGAGATGACCGCCAGCCGGGGGCGCGCGACCATCGTGCGCCTGACCGAAGCGGGGCGGGTCTTTCACGACCGCATGCTCGAGGCCGGCGACCGCCGTGCAGAGCATATCCGGGCGGGCTTCAGCCCCGAGGAACTGGCGCAGCTTTTCGACCTTCTGGGGCGGGTGGGCGCGAATGCCGAGGCGCTGATCGAGCTGCAACGCGAAACGGGGCAAGATCCCTGATCGCCCGTCCTGTTCTGCCATCGCTCTCGTCGCACGGCTAGATCTCCTATGTGTTCGCCGCCAGAATCTCCTGCGCCAGTTCTGGGTTCGACACGGCGCGCGCCAGCATGAGCGCGCCGATCAGGCGGGAGACTTGCCGGATCGCCTCACCCTGATCGATATCGGCACGGTCTGCGAGCAGTGCGAGATGGGCCCTGAGCCCCTCGTCAAACACCTTTCGCAGACCGTCCTGATGACGTGGCGCCTCGGCGGCAAGCGCCGCATAGGTGCAGCCCTTGTCACGTTGGGTCAGATGGGCCTCGGACAGATACCAGTCGGCCAGTGCCGCGAGCGGGTCTTGCGTCCCGTCCATCGCCCGGTCCCAGGCAGCGGCGTTCTGTGCCAGCCCGGCGGCGGTGGCCTCGGCGATCAGCGCCTCCTTGTCGTCGAACTGCTTGTAGAAGGCGCCGTTCGTCAGCCCGGCGGCCTTCATCAGCGCGGCGATCCCCGTGCCGTCATAGCCGTTTTCGCGAAACATCTCGCTGGCGGTGCGCACCACCCGGTCCCGATTCTTCGCTGCGTCTTCGCGGTTCAGTCGCATGGGCGATCCTCCAGTCCCTTTAAATTATAGTCATAATCTTAATATTGACAACCAGGATTACGATCATAATCCTAATGGCGCGATCACAAGGAGGACGCTATGCGCGCCAATAAGAACGATCCGATTGTCATTTCCGCGGCAAGGCGCACACCGCTTGGCGCCTTCATGGGGGCCCTGTCGGGGGTAAGCGCGCCGGGCCTTGGCGCTGCTGCCATCCGTGCTGCGGTTAATGACGCGGGGATGCCGGTCGAAGCGGTGTCGGAGGTGCTGATGGGTTGCGTGCTGCCAGCGGGTCTTGGTCAGGCGCCGGCACGGCAGGCAGCCCGCGGGGCCGGGCTGCCGGACGCGGCCGGGGCCAGCACGGTGAACAAGGTTTGCGGATCGGGGATGAAGGCGGTGATGCTGGGGCATGACCTCTTGCGCGCGGGCACGGCGCGCATCGTCGTCGCTGGCGGCATGGAGGCGATGTCGCGCGCGCCCTTCCTGCTGCGGGACATGCGTGGCGGACACAAGGCGGGCAGCGCTGAGGTGCTCGATCACATGATGCTCGACGGGCTGGAAGATGCCTATGACAAGGGCCGCCCGATGGGCCAGTTTGGCGAGGCGGCGGCGCAGCAGTTCGGCTTCGGCCGCCCGGCGCAGGACATCTATGCGATGGAGACGCTCCAGCGCGCGCAGACGGCGGTCGAGACCGGCGCTTTCGACGCGGAATATGTGCCGGTCACGGTGCCGGGGCGGCGCGGTGATCTGGTGGTCAGCCGGGACGAGCGACCGGCGCAGGTCGATCCCGAGAAGATCCCATCGCTGCGCAGCGCCTTTGGCGACGGCGGTACCATCACGGCGGCAAGTTCCTCGGCCAATGCCGACGGGGCGGCGGCGCTGGTGCTGACGCGCGAAAGCGTGGCGCAGGCAGAGGGTATGCCGGTGATGGCGCGCATCCTCGGACATGCCACCCATTCGCAGGACCCGGCCTGGTTCACCACCGCGCCGATCCCTGCGATCCGCAAGCTGCTGGCGCAGGTGGGCTGGACCGCTGAAGACGTTGATCTGTGGGAGATCAACGAAGCCTTCGCCGTGGTGGCAATGGCGGCAGCCGAAGAGATCGGCATCGCGCGCGCCCGGCTCAACGTGAACGGCGGCGCCTGTGCGCTTGGCCATCCGATCGGGGCAACGGGGGCGCGTATCATCGTGACGCTGCTGCACGCGCTGAAGGCGCGTGGCCTGCGGCGCGGGATCGCCTGCCTGTGCATCGGTGGCGGCGAGGCGACCGCTATCGCCGTGGAGTTGGCGTCATGAACGGCGCAGTCCCGATGCCCGAGCTGAGTTTCGGTCTTGCAGATCCGGCCAAGGCGATGACGATGAGCGGGCGCGAGCAGCTTGAGGCGATTGTCGCCGGACGCCTTCCCGCGCCGCCCATCGTCGCCACGATGCAGCAATGGATCGGCGAGATCGGCGAGGGACGCATCGTCTTTCTGGCCGATCCGCATCCGCGATACCTGAACCCGATGGGGCTGATCCACGGTGGCTGGACGATGGCGCTTCTCGACTCGGCACTTGGCTGCGCGGTGCAAAGCCTTCTGACCGTCGGTGAAAGCTATGTCTCGCTCGGGACCGAGGTGAAGTTCATCCGGCCCATCCACGCCGACACGGGACAGTTGCGATGCGAGGCGCAGGTCGAAAGCCGGGGCGGTCGGACGGCAACCGCCTCGGGCCGGGTCACCGATCGCGACGGACGGCTTTTTGCGACCGGCACCACGACATGTTTTCTGTCGAAGGGATAGGGACATGAAACTCATTGCCTTGATGTTCGCGCCCTTTGCTTTCACGACCGGTGCCTTTGTCTTCTCGGGCGTGCTGGAGCCAATGGCGGCAGAGCTCGATGTCTCGGTCGCCTCGGTCGCGACGCTGCAATCGGCCTTTGCAATCGCCTGTGCGCTTTGCGGGCCGGTGTTGGCGCAGCTGACCCGGCGTCTGCCGCCCCGACCGCTGCTTCTTTCCGTGCTTGCGCTTCTGGTGCTGCTCAATGGGGCCTCGGCGGCTGTGAGCGAGTTCAGGCTGCTGTTCGCTTTGCGTGTGCTGGTCGGCGGGATCGGTGCCTTGGCGTTTCCGCTGGCAACCGTGCTTGCGGTCTCAAGCAGCGACCCCGAGGCCCGGGGGAAGGCCGTCTCGATCATCTATGCCGGTATCCCGATGGCCTTGATCCTTGGCATCCCGCTTGGGGCCGTTGCCGGTAACGCCGCGGGTTGGCCTGCGAGCTTTCTTGTCGCCACCGGCATCTGCGCCTCTGCACTGGTGCTGGTCTGGCGGTTCGTGCCGCCCGTCGCGGCGCAGGCGCCAGCGACGGGCGGCACTGCAATCAATGCGGGCATCGTGGCACATCTTGGTGTGACGTTCTTTGCCGCTTGTGGGTTGTTCGCAATGGTTGGGCTGATCGGACCGATCATCCGTGCGACCACCGGCTTCGATGGGGCGGGGATCGCAACGATACAATTTCTTGCAGGGGTCAGCAGCCTCGCTGGCGTGCGTGTCGGCGCTTGGCTTTTGCAGCACGGCGTGCGCCAGGCGCTATTGGTCCCGTTCCTGTTCCTCTGCTTGTCGCTGGTTCTGGTGTGGTGGCCGCTTTCGCAGGAGCTGGCCGGTCTCATTGGCGTTGCGGGCATGGTGGCCAGCGTTTGCTTCGGCCCCTCCGCTCAATCGGCGACCGGGGTGCTCGTACAGTCGCGACTTGCCGGGCTGGCTGGTCCGAATGCGACGCTGGTCTTCGCTCTGAACGGGTCGATGATCTATCTCGGCCAGGGGCTTGGTATCGTAATCGGCGCTGCCGCAATGACCCGCGCCGGCCTTCAGGCGGCCCCGCTTGCGGGCCTCGCTGCGGCGCTGCCCGGCATCGCTCTGGCTCTGCTTATCCCCCGATCCCTTACCAATACACGATCCAAGAAGGAGGCAGATTGATGCCCTTAGACATGACGCAAGACCTTGAACGCTTCGAGGCCGCGGTGACCCATCACCAGGTGAGGAACGGTGCCGTGCGCCTGCACTACGCCAGCATCGGGTCCGGTCCGCTTGTGCTTTTCCTGCACGGGTTTCCGGACCATTGGCTGACATGGTGGCGGCAGATGGAGGCACTGTCTTCGACCCATCGCTGTGTCGCGATGGATTTGCGGGGCTATAATCTGAGCGATCAGCCACTCGACATTGATGCTTACCGGCCCGAAGAGCTGGTGTCCGACGTTCTGGCGGTCATTGCCGATTGCAAGGCTGACAGCGCCATCGTGATCGGCCACGATTGGGGCGGGTTCATCGCCTGGCAGGTGGCGATGCAGGCCCCGGACGCGGTGTCGCGGCTCGGGATCGTGAACATGCCGCATCCCTGGGCGATTGCGCGCGAACTGGCTCAGAACCCGGCGCAGCAGGCCGCCAGCGCTTACGTGCGCATGTTCCAGACGCCCGGCGCCGAGACGGCGCTCGACTTTGGGCATCTCTCGCAATGGATCCGCGACAAGGCCTTCCGGGCGCGCCATGACCTGGCGATGGCCGCATCGAGCCCTGCGGCGATGCTGAACTATTACCGCGCCTGCTTTCCCGCACCACCCTATGCACTGCGTCAGGAGGCACCACGAAGGGTTACGGCGCCGACACTGGTGATCCACGGGCTGGACGATCCCTATGCGCTGCCCGCCGGGATGAACGACCTGTGGGATTGGGTCGCAGCCGAGCTGACGATCAGGGCTTGGCCTGAGGTCGGGCACTTTGTCCAGCAAGACGCCCCGGACCGGTTGAGCGAGGCGCTCGTCAGTTGGGTTTCCCGTTAGGGGTGCCCCGCCACGGGGCTGTCATCCTGCCGCGACCGGAGCCCGGTGGGCGTTTACGCCGATCGGCGCTGGTCAAGCAATCGCCAGACGCGCGGCGTTCTCATCGCGCGTAGCGGGGTGGGCGCTTTCTGCGTTCCGGGTTTCTGTCTCATCTCCACTCCTTAGCGGAAACGATGCGCCAGAAACCCTCCGTTGCGAAGTCAATCCAGTTGTCCCATGGGCGCTTACCGGAGACATGCCCCCTGTGTTTCGCGGGCGATCAGATCTATTGCCCGAACCGTCACCAGAGCTGCCCAGCTTTAAAGGCGATCGAGCAAGCGCTCAGATATCCCATTCCCCAGGCTTCGGACTCGTTACTTTTCAAAGCCAGGGGGCAAACCCCTTGTCACCCACCATCTAACTTGTCGAGAAGCCTCGGTTGATCCCGCGGCTTCCCATCTTCCGCCTTCCGGCAGACGTCCGGCCCTCTCCGCAGGGGCCCCGTTGATCGGGGCCCGGCAGGCCGAAAAAGCCGGGCCAAAGGGCCCGGCTGCGAGAGGCTCAGCCCTCGTATTGCGCGTCGGTGACCTTTTCCATCCAGGTGACGGGCGAGCCGTCGATGCTTTCCTGAATGGCGATATGGCTCATGGCGTTCTCGGGCGCGGCGCCGTGCCAGTGTTTCTCGCCCGCCGGGAAGAAGACCACGTCGCCCTGGCGCACCTCTTCGATCGGGCCGCCCTCGCGCTGCACCCGGCCGCGGCCATAGGTGATGATGATGGTCTGCCCGGCGGGATGGGTGTGCCAGGCGGTGCGCGCGCCGGGTTCGAAGGTGACATGGGCCCCCGAGGTGCGGCCCGGCTCATCGGCCTGGAACATCATCTCCAGGCGCACGGTGCCCGAGAAGGTCTCCTCGGGGCCGGGCATCGAGGGATTGCTGCCGCAACGGATGATTTTCATGGGTCTTACTCCTTGGTCTGTTGCTGTCCGTCGACGCTAGGCTCTCAGGACAGCTTGTCGAAATGGTAAATCAGGGCCGGGCCGCCGGGCTGGACATAGGCCAGTTCCACGGTCGCCATGGCGAAGGGTTCGATGTAGCGGCCATTGCGCAGCCCGCCCGCCTCCAGCGGCTGAAAGCCGATGTCGCGGATCAGGGCGCCCGCCTGGCGTTTCGCCTCGGCGTCATCGCCATAGGTCAGGACCTGCGGCGCCGGGCGATCGGTCTGCCCCTTGCGGGCGAAGACCGGATAAAAGCTTTCGGACGGCGTGGTGTTGAAGCAGGACACCCAGCGGGCGAGGGGGCGCAGACGCGCCAGCTCTTCGGCCGCCGAAGAGGTGCGGCCCACCACCAGGTCGCGGTCGGCGGCATCCAGCGGCACGCAGCAGTTCAGCACCAGCTTCTCGGCCAGATCGCCCGCCTGTTCCAGCACATCCTCGACCCGCGACCAATGCACCGCCAGCAGCAGGGCCTCGGATCGGGCGACGGTTTCGGCCACGGATCCATGGCTGCCGCCCGCCTCGCGCGCCAGCCGCGCCAGCTTGGACGCGCTGCGGGAATAGGCGAAGGTCACCTCGTGGCCGCAGGCGGCCCAGAGGCTGCCCAGCTTGGCCCCCATCAGGCCGGATCCCAGAATGCCGATCTTCATGTCGTGGTCCTTCAAAGGGGGAAGGCCAGGCCGGAGCCCGGCCTTCCCGTGGATGTCAGGGGCGCGCCGCCCGGGTCATTCCGGGCGGTTGGCGAAGACCTCTTTCGCCACCGGCAGGGCCGAGAAGACCCGCGGCCAGCCGGCGTAGAAGGCCAGGTGCGACAGCATCGCGCCCGCCTCGGCCTGGGTCAGGCCGTTGTCCATGGCGCGGTTCAGGTGGAAGGTCATCTGTTCCGGCTGACCGGCGGCGATCAGCGCGGCCACGGTCACCATCGAGCGGTCACGCGGCGCCAGGGCCGGGCGCAGCCACATGTCGCGGAACAGTAGCTCTTCGGTGGTGTCGACCACGCCCTGGCTGACCTCGCCGTAATTGCCCTGCACCATGGCCTGGCGCCCGGCCTCGGCCTCTTCGTCCAGCGGCAGCAGTTCGGCGGGATCCACGGCGGGCAGATCCTCGGCGGTGACGCCGCGCGCCGCGTAGACCGGCGCCATGGCTTCGGCGGCGGCGGTGGCATTGCCCCAGCCGGTGTAGAAGGCCAGGTGGGTGATGGTTTCCGACAGTTCCGCCGGGGTCACGCCCGCGTCCAGGGCCACCTCGGTGATGGCACCCAGGTTGCCGGTCTCATGGCGGGTCATCAGCGCGGCAAAGGTCACCAGGGCGCGGTCGCGCACCGACAGCTCTTCGCCCGCCCAGACCGTGCCGAAGAGATCCTCGGTGGAATAGGCCTGAAGGGCGGGGGCGACCTGGCCCACGGCCTCGGGCAGGGTGCGGTCCAGCTCTTGCGCAGAGGCGCCGGAGGCGAGCAGGGCGAAGGCCGAAGCGGCAAGACGGGTCTTCATGGGAATCTCCTTGGGTTGCGGTGATCTACCCTAGGATCTGGGGTGGTCCCGGCGCCCCTCAATGCCGCGCCGCCGCAGCCCACTCATGAGGGGATTTCATCAATCCTGCCGCTCGGCCCCGCGCCGCCTTTGGCGCAAGGCCTCCAGCACCACTTCGAAGGCCGAAGAGGGGCGCTGCCGCGAGGGGTAGTACAGGTGGAACCCGGGGAAAGAGGGCGAATAGTCGCCCAGGCACATCTGCAACCGGCCATCGGCCAGTTCGGCCTCGACCATCTTGTCGGGCACCAGGGCCAGGCCGTGGCCGTCCAGCGCAGCGCGCAGCACCGGGCCGATGGTGTTGAAACAGGCCTGCCCCTGCACCTTCACCCGGATCTCGGTGCCGTCCTTCTCTTCGAACTCCCAGGCGTAGAGGGCGCCATGGGTGGTCAGGCGCAGGTTGATGCACTGGTGGTCGGTCAGCTGCTGCGGCGTCTGCGGTACGCCTGCGCGGGCGAAATATTCGGGCGTGCCGACACAGACCATGCGCTCGTCCGGGCCGATCCGCATCGAGATCATCCCGTCGCTGACCTGATCGCCATAGCGCACGCCCGCGTCGCATTGCGAACTGGCCAGGTCGGTGAACCCATAGTCGCTGACCAGTTCGATGTTCACCGCCGGGTAGTCTTTCAGCACCGGCGACAGCTTGGGCCACAGGATATGGTCGATGGCATAGTCGGTGGCGACGATCCGCACCGTGCCCGTGGGTTCGTCCCGGGCATCGTTCAGCGCCTGAAGCCGGGCCTCGATCTTTTCCAGGCAGGGATTGAGGGTGGCCAGCAGATCCTCGCCCTCCAGTGTCGGGGCCACTGAACGGGTGGTGCGGGTCAGCAGGCGCAGGCCAAGGCGTTCCTCCAGACCCTTGATCGTGTGGCTGAGGGCGGATTGCGAGACGTTCAGCCGCGCGGCGGCACGGGTGAAGCTGCGCTCTTCGGCCACGGCGGCCAGCGCGATGAGATCGTTAATGTTTTCGCGAAGCATCAGAGAGGCCTTGATCTGGGAACCGATGATCATCAGGGGCCTCTCAGTGTAGCTGTGCCGAAGGGGGAAGGTCCAACGCTATTGTGACCTTGGGTCAATGCGCAGCAGCGCGTCATCCGAGGCGCCGTCACGGCGTGGCGAACGGTTGGTGGTCAGGGCCAGTATCTGCCCGTTCCGCACCAGCAGGTCGCGGATGCGCTGATCCAGGGGGTGGGCCAGGCGGACCTGCCCGTCGGGGCTGATCCGCAGGATACCCTCTTGCCGCAGGCTGGCCAGCCACAGGTGATCACCCGCCCAGGCCAGCCCCGAGGGCGCCCAGGTGCTGCGCCCGGACTGGGCCAGGGGCGGGATCATGCCGGGGGCCGTCTCGTCGCCCTGCACCAGGGGCCAGCCGTAGTTGCCGCCCGCCACGATCCGGTTCACCTCGTCATGGCCCGACTGCCCGTGTTCGGCGGCGTAAAGCTGGCCTGCGTCATCCCAGGCCAGGCCCTGCGGGTTGCGATGGCCCAGCGAGTAGACGGGTGAGCCGGGGAAGGGGTTGTCGGCGGGCACCGTGCCCTCGGGCGTCAGGCGCAGGATCTTGCCCGCCAGGCTGTCGGGGTCCTGCGGCAGGGCGCGGTTCTCGGTCCAGCCGGTGGTGATGTACAGCATCCCGTCAGGGCCGAAGGCGACGCGCCCGCCGTTATAGAGCGGATGGCCTGGAATGGCGTCCAGCAGTACCCGCGTCTCGCGCCAGCGCGCACCCTCCAGCACGATCTCGATCACCCGGTTCTGGCGTGCCTGCGGGGTGCCGACATGCTGATAGACCACGGCGCGGCGGGTCTGGGCGAAATCGGGCCGCAGGGCCAGGCCCAGCAGGCCGCCGCCCCGGTCGTCCAGGGTGGGCGCCGAGGTCTCTACCGTCATCCGGGTGAAGGTCTGGCCGTCGAAAAGGCCCAGGGTGCCGGCCTTCTCGGTGATGTAGAGGTCGCCTCCCTCTGCGGCGATCGACCAGGGGTAATCCAGGCCGTCCAGCAGGGGCTCGTCGGCCTGTGCGGAGGCTGGCAGCAGCAAGGCCGCCGCCAGCGCCGTGCGCCACAGGGGCTTAGTCGGCCGCATAGTCTTCGTCCGTGACCAGCTCGCCCCAGGTCACGCCCTTTTGCACGGCGTAATGGGTCACCGAGGTGGCGTCGGTGGCGCCGTGCCAGTGATCGACCCCCGGCGGCGCCCAGACCACATCCCCGGCGCGCATGATCTGCTTCGGCTGGCCCCGTTCCTGCACCCAGCCTGTGCCCTTGGTGACGATCAGCATCTGGCCTTCGTCATGGGTGTGCCAGGCGGACCGGGCGCCGGGCAGGAAGGTCACTTCGCCGATGCTGACGCCGGCGATCTCGGGCGGGACCACCGGGGCCACATAGGCGGTGCCCGCGAAGGTCTCGGCGCTGCCGATCATGCCGGGGCGATCCTCGGCGCGGGTGATCTGCAACGATTGCGCCGAAGCCAGGCCCGGCAGGGCGATGGTAGCGGCAAGGGCGAGGGGGGCGAGTTTCATTGTCGTCTCCTTCATGTCGGGGACCCGAGGTCCCGACCCGGGGGATGCGGGCCTGTGCGAGACAAGATGGGGCCTGCGGCGGCGGGGTTAATGACCGGGGCGCCGGAGACGTCCATGAGCGCGCCTCATCAATGCGCGTGCGTATGCCGCCGGTCGCGGCGCGGAACGCGGAAGGGCGCGCCCGGCAGGGTCCCGACATGACCGCCGCCCGAGGCATCGGGCGGAGGGCCCCGCAGGGGCGCTGCGGCGATTGATGAGGCCCCCTCATGAGTGGCAGTTTCCTGCGGGCTCTTCCCCCGTGCGGAAAGGCGGCTACATGCTAGACTGACCCTGAAGGAGATTGCCGGGATGAGACGACGCGCCCTGACCGCCGGGCTGGCCCTGATCGGCCTGCTGAGCCTGTCTTCGGTGGCCCCTGCCACGGCCCAAGCTACGAAAGAGGCTGACATGACCAAGATCACAGTGACCGTCGGCGCGACGGTGCTTTCCGCCACGCTGGACGACAGCCCGGCGGGGCGCGACTTCGCTGCCCTGCTGCCGCTCGAGCTGGAGCTGAGCGATTACCACGGGATCGAGAAGGTGGCGGATCTGCCGCGCAAGCTGGACACCACCGGGGCGCCTGCCGCCTACAAGCCAGAGACCGGCGACATCACCCTTTACGCGCCCTGGGGCAACCTGGCGATCTTCTACAAGCCCTTCTCCTCCTCGCGGGGGCTGGTCCGGCTGGGGGCCTTTGACGGCGCGCTGGACGCGCTGCTGCAAGACGGCCCGGTGACCGCCCGGTTCGAACGGGCAGAGTGACCCGCGCCGGGCCGGCCCGAGAGGGCGCGGCGCGGGCATAGCGAAGGGGCGCCGGTCTTCTCTCTCTCACCGTCCGACCGGCGGTCCGGGTCCCTGCTCCCCTAGGGGGGCGGGGGCCGTCAATCACGGGAGGCAGGGGCCTGGCCCCGAGGGGAGGGGAAGGCAAAAGACCGGCGCGGGCTGCGCCGGTCTTTGCCTTTGCTCCGGCAGGCCCGCCCACGGGTCGCCGAGGGGGGGCGGGGCGGGCCTGGCCGGGCATGTCCGGGGCCTGCGCGTCCGGGCCGGGGACATGCGACGCATCGCAGGGAGGACGGCGATGCGATCTCAAACGGGGTGGCCGGGCCGCCTCTCTTGGGACGTGGAGGCAGCCCGGCCGTTGCGTCCCGCCGGGAATGGACCGGGCCGGTGGCCCGGGTGGCGGTGCTCAGGGGGCGCCACCCGGGAACCAACCGCGCCCGACGGGGCCGCGTCTTGTCAGGCGGGCCTCAGAAGAAGCCCAGCTTGTTGGGGTTGTAGGACATCAGGATGTTCTTGGTCTGCTGGTAGTGGTCCAGCATCATCTTGTGGTTCTCGCGCCCGATGCCCGATTGCTTGTAGCCGCCAAAGGCCGCGTGGGCGGGGTAGGCGTGATAGTTGTTCACCCAGACACGCCCCGCCTGGATGGCGCGGCCCACCCGGTAGCAACGGTTGGCATCGCGGGTCCAGACACCGGCGCCCAGGCCGTACATCGTGTCATTGGCGATCTCCAGCGCCTCTTCCTCGGTCTTGAAGGTACAGACCGAAACGACCGGGCCGAAGATCTCTTCCTGGAAGACGCGCATCTTGTTGTGGCCCTTCAGGATCGTCGGTTCGATGTAGTAGCCGCCATCCAGTCCTTCGACCTGCGCGGCCTTGCCGCCGGTCAGCACCTCGGCGCCTTCCTCGACCCCGATGGTCAGGTAGGACAGGATCTTTTCCTGCTGCTCGCGCGACGCCTGGGCACCCACCATGGTTTCCATGTCGCGCGGGTCGCCGCGCTGGATGGCCTCGACCCGGGCGATGGCGCGCTTGATGAACTCTTCGTAGATGTCTTCCTGGATCAGGGCGCGCGACGGGCAGGTGCAGACCTCGCCCTGGTTGAAGGCAAAGAGGACAAAGCCCTCGACCGCCTTGTCGAGGAAGGCGTCATCCTCGGCCATGACATCGCTGAAGAAGATGTTGGGGGACTTGCCGCCCAGTTCCAGCGTGACCGGGATCAGGTTCTCGGTCGCCGCCTGCATGATCTTCCGCCCCGTCTCGGTCGAGCCGGTGAAGGCGATCTTGGCGATGCGCGAAGAGCTGGCCAGGGCCGCGCCCACCTCGCCGCCAAAGCCGTTGACGATGTTCAGAACGCCCGCGGGCAGCAGGTCGGCGATCAGGTCCATCAGCACCATGATCGCGGCGGGGGTCTGTTCGGCGGGTTTCAGCACGATGCAGTTGCCGGCCGCCAGGGCGGGGGCCAGTTTCCAGGCCGCCATCAGGATCGAGAAGTTCCAGGGGATGATCTGGCCCACGACGCCCAGGGGCTCGTGATAGTGGTAGGCGACGGTGTCGGCGTCGATCTCCGACATATTGCCTTCCTGGGCGCGCAGCACCCCGGCGAAATAGCGGAAGTGGTCCACCGCCAGCGGGATGTCGGCCAGGGTCGTCTCGCGGATCGGCTTGCCGTTGTCCCAGGTCTCGGCCCGGGCCAGCAGGTCCAGGTTCTCTTCCAGGCGGTCGGCGATCTTCAGCAGCGTGTTGGCGCGTTCGGTGGCCGAGGTGCGGCCCCAGGCGTCCTTGGCCATATGGGCGGCATCCAGCGCCAGCTCGACATCCGCCGCGGCGGAGCGGGCCACCTCGCAGACCACCTCGCCGGTGATCGGCGTGATGTTGTCGAAATAGGCGCCGCCCACGGGGGCCACGAAGCGGCCGCCGATGAAGTTGTCATAGCGGGTCTGGAACGGCGAAGTGCGGCTCAGGTCGGGTTGGCTCATCTCGTTCATGACAGGTCTCCTCCATCTGTCGAAATCGGACCGGCGGGCCCCGGAGGGGGCGCCGATGACAGAGATCTGGCACCTTCGGGCGGGGCCTGTCAGCGGGGGGCAAGGCGGCGACGGGGCAATTGTGTCTCAGCGCTGAGACACCTTGGCCCGGGTCGCGCCTGCACGGCGCCGATCCGCCTCGCCCGAGGAGGGGGGCAGGGGGCGGGCGGAGTCAGTCGCCGCCCGACAGCCCCAGACGTTTCATCCGGCGATAGAGGGTGGCGCGGCCGATGCCCAGGGCGCGGGCGGCGGCCGAGACATTGCCGCCCGAGCGCGCCAGCGCCCGTTTCAACGCCGCCTTTTCCGCCCCCGACAGGCCTTCGGCGGTCTCGCCCAGCACGTCGCGCAGCGGCACCGGGCGCAGGGCCCCTTCGCGCGCCAGCCCGCAATGGATCCGCGCGCTGCGCGTGGCGCCGACCACCAGGCCGTCCCCATCCACCGCCAGCAGCGAGGCGCCCGAGCGGTCGTCGCCCACCAGGACCACCTGACGGTCGGCGTAGATGTCGCGGAACAGATCGGTTTCTATCTTGGTCGCGATGGTGCCCACCACGGCGCCAATCAGCTGGTTGAACCCGTCGCTTTCGGCACGGGCCGAGGAGACGTCCAGCGCCGCGATCAGCGCGCCCTGATGGTCAAAGACCGGCGCGTCGATACAGCTCATGGCGGTATTGCGCGCCAGGTAATGCTGGTCGCGGTGGATGATCAGCGGGCGTTTCTCGGTCAGGCAGGTGCCGATGCCATTGGTGCCCTGGGCCTCTTCGCTCCAGTCGCCGCCTGCCACCAGGCCCGCCTGGCTGAATCCCTCGGCGTCGCCGTCGCGTTGCCGGGCGCGCAGGATCAGCCCGCGCGCGTCGGTCAGGAACACCCCGTGGCCGCTTTGGCCGATGGCCTGAAACAGCTCGTCCAGGCGCGGGCTGGCCACATGCAGCAGTCGGCCCAGCATTTCTTCCTGAAGCGCCAGCCGCGCGGTGTGCCGTTCCGTGGGCGCGGGCGCCGCCGGGTCCAGCCTGTGGCGCGCGAAAGAGCGCTGCCACGAGGCCGCCAGGCGCGAGCGCGCGGCGGCGGCGTCACAGGTGACGGTCTGCATCACGCGAGAGACATGCGCGTGGTCATTGGCTGTCATGCTGGCTCCTCCCTTGGCGTGGGTCCCCGCCAGCGGAATGGGTGACCCAAGGGTAACTATCGCAAAGCCCCCCGGGCGGACGCAAGACGTCAGTTTGAGACAGGTAAAGGGGGCTGTCGCGGGCCGGGGGCGGGGGGCGCAAAAGGGACGGGCCCGAAAAAAGGCGCCACCCCGGGGGCGGCGCCTGATCTGGTTCCGTCAGAAGGGGGGCGGCCCGGCGGGGCCGCGCGCCCCTCAGCGCAGGATGTTCAGGGTGTCGAAATCGACACTGTCGGTGGCCCCGGCCAGATCCTCGATCGAGTCGTAAAGCAGCTCCAGCGCGTAATGCGGGTTATGCGCATAGATGCCCGGATCGGCGGTGACCAGTTTCCAGTTGTAGGCGGCGCGCAGCGACCGGGGCGTCCAGGCCGCATAGGTGACGGCGCGGCCCTCGGCCTGATCGGCCACCCCGTCGCCGTTGGTATCGGCGAAGAAGTAGGGGTAATGCGCCTCGAAGACGAGGGCCGTCCCGGCCACCTCGGAGGTATAGGCCACCAGCGTCTCCATCAGCAGGCGGGCGTTGGCCTCGATGTCCGAGCGGATGCCGACGGCCAGATTGCCCGAGCCGTCATAGCTTTGCTTGCGGATGCGGATCGCGCGCGGGCTGTCGGCGTCGTGGCAGGTGGTGCAGGTCTCGACCTTCACCTCCAGGCTGTGCGGGTTGTGGCACGAGACGCAAGAGGCCACCGGGCGGGCATGGAAGAAGCGGCCCGAATAGGTCTTGCCCGGGTAATGCACCCCGGCGCCGCCATAGCCGCCCAGCCAGCTGGCGGCGGCGGTGGCATAGTGCGGGTTGACGAAGCGCAGCTCGGCATCGGGGGTGTCGTCGGGTTTCGAGGCGGTGGCGGCCTCGACCGTGGCGCCCGCCGCGCGGCCCTGGTGACAGGTCATGCAGGCCGCTTCGACGCCGACCACCGGGTGCACCACGCCCGAGGGCAGGGTGATCTCGGCGATCGAGGCCAGCCCGTCATTGTGGCAGGTCTCGCAATCCACCACGCCGCCGGTGGGCAGCGGCGACTCGGGCAGGCCCGGCGCGCTGCCGTCCAGCCCGTGGAAGCTGCGGAAGCCCGCGCCCGCGTGACAGACCGAGCAGTTGGGCGGCACTTCGCCCTCTTCGTTCCAATGGGTGAAGGCCTCGGCGGTGGCATCGGCATGGCCGCCCTTCAGCCAGGCGGTGATCGCCGCGGTGTTCTGCTCGCCCAGGGATTTCGGCTCGAAGGGGCCTGCGTCGGGCAGCACGAAGGGCGTGATCGCGCCGTCGCTGTCGGTGGCGGTTGCATCCTGGGCCTGGGCCGCCGATGTCCCCGTCAGGAAACAGGCGGCCAGCAGGGCGAGGACCGGTGAAACGGCGATGATTTTCCCACGCATTGGCTTATCCCGGCTTATGGCTGTGAATTCGGCTATGGCCTGAATGATACCGTGGGATAGCCTCCGGGCAATGACGGGAATGTGAATGTGGCGAAAAAACACTCAAACAAACCTATGTCACAAAAGCCCTTTTTAATTTTCGGGCGGAATCGGCAGTGTTTTTGCAAAGTTGTGCTTTAGTCGGCATAGGCCCCTTCCGAGGGTGAATTGACTGTGGAGGGAGAATGCTGTCGCAGCTGCTACAATCGGGATTGAACCTGGCGGTGCCTTCGGCGCCACTGGGCTCTGTTGCGGTGCGCGAGCATTGGACCGAAGAGGCCGCGATCGTGCCCGGGCATGGCGAGGCGCTGCGCCTGGACCTGTTGGTGCGCGAGGGCGAGGCGGTGGCCGGGGGCGCCCCGGTGGCGCGGTTGCGCGACCATCCCGAGATCGCCCTGGTGGCGCCGATGCCGGGCCGGGTGGCCAAGGTGCATCTGGGCCCGGGCCGACAGCTGCACGAGATCGTGCTGTTCCGCGATGCGGGCGGCGAGGTGCAGACCCATGACACCGCCGCCGCCACCGCGGGCGATGCCGCCGCGCTGCGCCGCCTGATGCAGGACAGCGGGTTGTGGCGCCAGCTGCGGGCGCGGCCCTTCGGCCATATGCCCGGGCCCGCGGCGGTGCCCGCCGCGATCCTGGTCATGGCCGCCGACAGCCGCCCCCTGGCCCCCGATCCCCTCGCCATGCTTGAGGGGCGGGGCGAAGATCTGATGCGCGGGCTGGCGGCGCTCGGCCATCTGACCGAGGGGCCGATCTATCTGTGCCAACCGCGCGGCGCCGCCCTGGCCGGGCCCGGCGCGGTCGAGGGGCGCCTGCGGATCCTGCACAGCGGGCCGCGCCATCCCCAGGGGCTGGCGGGTCATGTGCTGCACCATCATCACCCGGCCTCGGTCGCGGCCCCGGTGTGGGACATCCATGCCGAGGACGTCGCCGATCTGGGCGCGCTGCTGGCCACCGGCCTGCGGCCCGCGCTGCGCACCGTTGCGGTCACCGGTCCGGCGTTGAGCGAGGCGCGGCTGCTGCGCTGCCAGGAGGGGGCGCATCTGGCGGGCCTGTGCCACGGGCTGACCCTGCCGGGGCCTCACGACCTGCTGTCGGGCTCGGCCCTGGATGGGCGGCGGGCGGTCTGGCTGGCGCCACGCGACCGGCAGCTGTCGGTGCTGCCCCATCACCACGGGGCGCCCCGGGGCCACTGGTTCCGCGCCGCCCTCAGCCGCGCCGCGCGGCCCCTGCCGCTGATCCCCACGGCGGCGCTGGATCAGGCCCTGGGCGGCGCCCTGCCGGGGATGGCCCTGCTGCGGGCCCTGTCGGCGGGCGATGATGAGACATTGGACAAGCTGGGCGGGCTGACCCTGCTGGAAGAGGATCTGGCCCTGGCCGATTACGTCACCGGCGCCGAGCCGCGCCTGGCGGCGCTGTTGCGCGGCGCGCTGGACCGGATCGCGGCCGAGGAAGGGGAGGGGACATGAGGATGCGCGGCCTGTGGGATCGGGAAACCGTGGCCCTGCTGTTGCTGGTGGCGCTGATGCCGCTGGCCCTGGCCTGGCTGTGGTACGGCGGCATCGCGGCGGCGGGACGGCTGGCGCTGACCCTGCTGGTCTCGGGGCTGTGGCATCTGATCTTCATGATCGCCCGCGCCCAGCCCCCCAGTTTCGCCGGCGCCCTCAGCGCCCTGGCCGTGGCCATGCTGGCGCCCGAGGATCTGGGGCTGCTGCGGCTGGTGCTGGGCATCAGCTTTGGCATGGTCATGGGCGAGCTGGTCTTCGGGGGCTGGGGTCGCAACGTGGTGAACCCGGCCACGGTGACCCTGGCCTTCCTGGGCTTCGGCTTTCCCGCAGCACCCTGGCCCGAGTTCGTGCTGCCGGTCGCCTGGGCGGCGATCCCGGCGGCGGGGCTGGGCGTGGCCCTGGGCGTCATGCCCGGGCGGGTGATCGCGGGCGCGGCGCTGGTCGCGGGCCTGAGCTGGGCACTGGCCGGGGGCACCTGGCCCGCCGGTCTGCCCGAGGTGCTGCCCGTGGCCTGGATCGGCCTGGTCCTGCTGGTCTGCGATCCGGTGGCCAGCCCCGCCACGCGCCCGGCGCGCTGGCTGGGCGGGGCCCTTTACGCCGCGCTGATCCTTCTGTTCGCCACCGGCTGGGAGGGCGGGGCGCCGGTGCAGATCACCGTTTCCGCCGCCCTTCTGGCCGCCCTGGCCGCCCCCATCCTGGACGAAGCCGCCATCGCGATCTGGCGCGCAAGACGCCAACGCGCCCTGGCGCCCAAGACGGAGACACACCTTGGCTGATCTCAATCCCTTCTCCGCCTGGCGCCGCCTGCTGGCCCTGCCGAACGAGAGCCGGACCAAGACCCTGCTGGTGGCCTTCCTGGTCTCGGCCTGCTGTGCCGTCATGGTCAGCGGCGCCACCGTCATCCTGCGCCCGATCCAGGCTGCCAACCGCGCCGCCGAGGAACAGGCGCGGTTGTCGGCGCTGGTGGCGGGCATTCCGGGCATGTCGGCCCTGCTGGAGCAGTCGGGCGGAGCGCTGTCGACGGTGGTCATCGACCTCGACGCGGGCCGCGCCGCCACCCAGATCACCCCGGCGACGCTGGACACCGCCCTGGCCGATACCGCCAACTGGACGGTGCTGGACCCGGGCGCCGACATCGCGGGCCTGGTACAGCGCCCCGATTACGCGCAGATCTACCTGCTGCGCAGCGACGGCGAGGTTTCCCTGCTGCTGCTGCCCTTCAGCGGGCAGGGCTATAACGGGCGCATCGACGGCATCCTGGCCTTGAAGGGCGACATGCACACCATCGCCGGGCTGACCATCACCGGCCAGTCGGAAACCCCTGGCCTCGGCGCCCGGATCGAGGAACCGGCCTGGCAGGCCTCCTTCAACGGGGTGCAGACCATGGATGCCACGGGCGAGGTCCGCTTTGCCGTGGCCAAGGGGCCAGCCTCGACCGAGTATGAGGTCGACGGCATCACCGGCGCCACCCGTACCTCCTCGGCCATGACGCGCATCATCCGCTTCTGGCTGGGCGAAGAGGGCTATGGCCCGCTGATCGAGGCCGTGCGGCGCGGGGAGTTCTGAGCCATGACCGCGCCGTCCCCCCTCTGGTCCACCTTCACCGATCCGCTGGTGCGGCAGAACCCGGTGACCTTGCAGATCCTCGGTATCTGCTCGGCCCTGGCGGTGACAACCTCGCTGCCGACGGCGCTGACCATGGCGGCCTCGCTGACCACGGTGCTGGTGCTGTCGGCAGGCGTCATCAGCCTGATCCGGCGGCATATCCCCGACACCATCCGGCTGATCGTGCAGATCGTCATCGTCGCCTCGCTGGTGATCGTCATCGACCAGCTGCTCCAGGCCTACCTGTTTGAAATCAGCCAGAGCCTGTCGGTCTTCGTCAGCCTGATCACCACCAACTGCCTGGTGCTGGGTCGCACCGAAAGCTTCGCCCGGCTGAACCCGCCGGGGCGCGCGATGGTGGACGCCCTTGGCAACGGGCTGGGCTATTCGCTGGTCCTGTGCCTGGTGGGCGCCCTGCGTGAGCTCTTCGGCGCGGGCAGCCTGATGGGCGTGCAGGTGCTGCCCCTGGCAGAGCAGGGCGGCTGGTTCACGCCGCTGGCGCTGATGCTGCTGGCGCCCTCGGCCTTCTTCCTGCTGGGCGGGCTGGTCTGGGCCATCCGCTCGATCTGGCCCGATCAGGCCGAGGCGCCCGACACGGTGCCGCCAGAGGTCGAGGAGGGCGCATGATGGCAGACCTCTGGTCCCTCTTCCTGTCGGCGGCCTTTGTCGAGAACCTGCCGCTGACCCTCTTCCTGGGGCTTTGCACCTTTCTGGCCCTGTCGAAACGGCCCGAAACCGCCGTGGGGCTGGGGATCGCCATGATCGCGGTCATGGGCGTCACCACGCCGCTGAACCAGGTGATCTATCACGCGCTGCTGGCGCCCGGCGCCTGGGCCTGGGCGGGCTACCCCGAGATCGACCTCTCCTACCTCAGCCTGGTGGCCTTCATCGGGGTCATCGCCGCCATCGTGCAGCTGCTGGAAATGCTGCTGGACCGCTTCCTGCCCAAGGTCCACGCGGCCTTCGGGGTGTTCCTGCCGCTGCTGACGGTGCAATGCGCCATCCTGGCGGGCAGCCTTTTCATGGTGGAACGCAACTATGACCTGGCCGAAAGCTTCGTCTTCGGGATCGGCGGCGGCACGGGCTTTGCCGTCTCGGTGATCACCCTGTCGGCGATCCGCGCCCGGCTGGCCTATGCCGACCTGCCCGCAGGGCTGCGGGGCCTGGGCATCACCTTCATCCTGGCAGGGCTGATGTCGCTCGGCTTTTCCTCTTTCGCACAGATGGCCGCGCAATGACCGACGAGATCCTGCTTGCCTCTCTGATCGTTGTCCTGCTGGTGGTGGGGCTGACCCTGGGCCTGCTGCTGGCGCGGCGCAAGCTGGTGCCGCAGGGCGGGCTGACCGTCACCGTCAACGGCATCAAGGAGATCGAGGCGCAGCGCAGCGACCGCCTGCTGGGGGTGTTGCACGGGGCGGGCATCGGCATTCCGGCGGGCTGTGGCGGCTCGGGCACCTGTGGCCTTTGCCGCGTGGTGGTCACGGGCGAGGGCGCGGGCGAGGCGGGCGCCACCGAACGCGGCATCCTGTCGGCGGCGGAACGCAAGGCGGGCAAGCGGCTGGCCTGCCAGACGCAGCTGCGCGGGTCTTGCGAGGTGACGATCCCCGACGAGTTCCTGTCGGGCGGCGGTGGCTTCGACTGCACCGTCGTGTCGAACCGAATGATGGCGCCGCTGATCCGCGAACTGGTGCTGGAACTGCCCAAGGGCCACGATTTCAACTTCCGCGCCGGGGGCTTCATGCAGCTAAACGCCCCGGCCTACAGCCTGAACTTCGCCGATATGCCGGTGGATGAGACCTTCCGCGCCGCCTGGCATCAGGCCCGCTGGGACAGTCTGACGTCCGAGACCACCGGTCAGGTGACCCGCGCCTATTCCATCGCCTCGCGTCCCGAAGATACCGCCGCAGGCCGCGTGGTCTTCAACATTCGCCTGGCCGTGCCGCCTGCGGGCCGCGAGGAAGAGATCCCGCCGGGCCAGGTCTCGTCCTGGCTGTTTGCCCGCCAGCCGGGGGATGTGGTCGAGGTCTCGGGGCCCTTCGGCGAGATCCATGTGCAGGACACGACCTCGGACATGGTGTTCATCGGCGGCGGCGTCGGCATGGCACCGCTGCGCGCCATGATCCACGAACAGATCGGGGCGGGCACCGCCCGCAAGATGCGCTATTTCTACGGCGCGCGCTCGGTCGCGGATCTCTTCTATGTCGACGAGTTCAACGACATCGCGGCCGCGCACCCGAATTTCGCCTGGACCCCCGCCCTGTCGGATCCGGCCCCGGGCGACCGCTGGACCGGCGCGACGGGGTTCATCCACGAAACGGTGATGCGCGCCATGCAGGGCCATCCCGCGCCCGAGGATTGCGAATACTACCTCTGCGGCCCGCCGGTGATGATCTCGGCCGTGCTGGCCACGCTGGAACGGCTCGGGGTCGAGCCGAGCAATATCTACAAGGACGATTTCGGAGCCTGAGCCATGCAAAGCGACTTCTCGAAACGACCGACCCGCCGTGCCCTTCTGGGCGCCGCCACCGCCACGCTGGCCCTGCCGGGGCTGTTGCGGGCAGGCCCCCGGGCGGTCGAGACCCTGACCGGCCCGGCCTTCGGCACCGCCTGGCAGGTGACCCTGCCCGCAGGCCAGGGGATCGACGCCCTGCGCGCCCCGATCCTGGCCCTGCTGGCCGATGTGGACGCGCAGATGTCGCCCTGGCGCGCCGACAGTGATATCAGCCGCTTCAACGCCGCCGGTCCCGGCGCCTGCGCGCTGCCTGCCGAGACGCTGGCGGTGACCGGCGCGGCGCTGGCCCTGGCCAGGCAAAGCGGCGGGCATTTCGACCCCACGGTCGGCCCGCAGGTGGCCCGCTGGGGCTTTGGCCCCATTGCGGGCGCGGGCGCGCCCGACTGGCAGGGGCTGACGCTGGACGAGGGCGCGGTGATCAAGGCCCGCGCCGGGCTGACGCTGGATCTGTGTGGCATCGCCAAGGGCCACGCTCTGGACCGCATGGGGGCGCTGCTGCGGGCGGCAGGGCATCGCGATTTCCTGATCGACCTGGGCGGCGAACTGCTGGCCCGGGGCCAGCACCCCGAGGGCCGCGCCTGGCAGGTGGCGGTCGAGGATCCGCGCCCCGAGGCCGCCGGTCTGGCCGGTGTGCTGGCGCTGACCGGCGCCGTGGCCACCTCGGGGCTGAAGGCGCAAAGCTATACGCTGGGCGGGGCGCGCTATGGCCATATCATCGACCCCGCCACCGGGGCGCCGGTGGCCACGGGGCTGCTGTCGGTTTCGGTGCTGGGCGCCTCGGCCATGCAGGCCGATGGCTGGGCCACGGCCCTTTTTGCCGCAGCGGCCGAAGGGCCCGCCCTGGCCCGCTGCGCGGGCCTTGACGCGCTGTTCCTCAGCGCCGGGGCCGGGGGGCTGCACCGCCAGACCACCGGCGCCTTTGCGCAGCATCTGAAAGGGGTCTGAGATGGAGCTGTTCCTCGTCCTCGCCATCTTCCTACTGGCCGCTGGCGGCCTGGCCCTGGGCCTGGTCTTCGGGCGCGATCCCGTCCAGACCTCCTGCGGCGGCGCTGCGAAATGCGGTAAGGCCTGCGAGATCTGCCCCAACCGGGCCGCTGCCGAGAGGGGCGAGGCATGAGCACCGAGGCCCGCGTGTCCATCCTGATGCAGACCGACTGGGTCGAGGTGACACCCGACATGCCCATTCGCCGCGCCGCCGCCCTGCTGGTCGAGGGCCGCGCCGCCGCCGCCGTGGTGGTGGATCAGGACGGGCTGTTGACCGGCATCCTCAGCCAGAAGGATTGCTTCAAACCCGCGCTCTACGCCTCTTATTACCAAGAGTGGAAGGGCCGGGTCGAGGACAGCATGAGCCGTGCCCCCATGACCTGCAACGCCGAGGATGACCTGATCACCGCCGCCGAGGCCTTTTCCAATTCGCCGCACCGGGTCTTTCCGGTGGTCGAGGAAGGGCGCGTGGTGGGGATGCTGCGCCGCTCGGATGTGCTGGGCGCGCTGATGGACATGGGCTAGGGCGCTTTGCGCCTTGCCCGGCCCGGCCCGATCGGATAGCCCGGCAAGCTCTTCCGACGCAGGAGCCGCCCCTCATGTCCGCCCCCGATCCCGTTCTCGCCATCGACTTTGGCACCTCCAATTCTGCCGCGGCGGTGATGCAGGGCGGCCAGCTGCGCCGTATCCCCATCGAGGCGGGCGAGGAAACCCTGCCCACGGCGGTCTTCTTCGAAACCGACACCGGGCGGATGCGCATCGGCTCTGCCGCCGCCGAGGCGCTGATCGCGGGCGACGAGGGGCGCTATATGCGGGCGCTGAAATCGGTGCTGGGCACCGGGCTGTTCCACGAAAAGCGCCTGATCGGCGGCAAGCGGCGGACCCTGGCCGAGATCGTCACGGCCTTCCTGGTGGCGGTGAAGACCCGCGCCGAGGCCGAGACCGGCCAGACCTTCACCCGCGCCCTGTCGGGCCGCCCGGTGCATTTCCACAGCAATGACCCCGAACGCGACGCCCGCGCCGAGGCCGACCTGCGCGGCTGCTATGCCGAGGCCGGGTTTGCCGAGGTCCGCTTCATGTTCGAACCCGAGGCCGCGGCCCTGGCCAGCCTGGGCGACGGCCACCCGGGCGAGGTGGGGCTGATCGTCGACATCGGCGGCGGCACCTCGGATTTCACCCTGTTCCGGGCCGAAGGCAACGGCATCGGCATCATCGCCAGCCACGGGATCCGCCTGGGCGGCACGGATTTTGACCATGCGGTCTCGATGACCCATGCCATGCCCGAACTGGGCCTGGGCGGCGAGCTGCGCCGGACCTTCGGCGAGGGCCTGCTGCCGGTGCCGAAACCCATCTATGTGGACCTGGCGACCTGGGCCAAGATCCCCTTCCTTTACACCGCCGAAACCGCCCGCGCCGTGGCCGACATGCAGGCCCACGCGGTGGATCCCAAGCGGATGGAGCGGCTGGCGGTGGTGATCGAGGACCAGTTGGGCCATGAGCTGGCCTTTGCGGTGGAACGGGGCAAGATCGGCGCCAATGGCCCCGAGGGGGCCGGGCAGATCGACATGGGGATGGTGGAGCGGGGCCTCAGGGTGCGCACCACCGCAGGCTCGGTCAACGCGGCCCTGGCCGAGGCGCGCGAGGCCCTGCGCGGCGCGATCTACGACACGCTGGTGGCGGGGGCCGTGGCGCCGGGGCAGGTCAGCTCGGTGATCCTGGTGGGCGGGTCGTCCCTCATGGGGCTGGTGCAGGAAGAGGCGCAGGGCATCTGCCCGGGGGCCAAGCTGCGCCGCTCCGAGGCCTTCACCGCCGTTGTGGACGGGCTGGCCCTGGCCACGGCCTGAGCGACAGACCCCAGAGCCCAGACCCTAGAGCCCCGCCAGCCGGTGCAGCATCCCGCGCAGCGCGCCGAAAAGATCGGGCAGGCCCAGGGCGGCCTTCAGATCCTCGCCCCAGAAGACCGCGTTCAACAGCGGATCCATCAGCGCATCGGGCAGGGGCAGCTCGAACGCCCAGTCGACGATCCGCTCGCCCGAGAAGGCCCAAAGCAGGATCAGCGCGGCACAGAGGGTCAGGAAGAAACGCAGGTTGCGGGCCATCGTCATTCCCTAGAACTGGAAGTAGATGAAGGGCGCCACGCCCTCTTGCGCCATGGCGAAGCACAGGATCAGCCCGGCGGCCAGCGCCAGGGCCTGCACCTCGGGCGCGACGCGGGCCAGGGCCTGGCCAGACCGGGTGAACCAGCCAAGCGGCAGGGCGTTCAGCGCCAGCCCGGCGGCAATCAGCATCAGGGCGAAGCCATGCAGCGGCACCGCATAGTCGCTGGCCGGGCGGGTCAGCGCCGCCAGCATCTGGCCCACTTGGCCCATGTCATGGGCGCGGAAGGGCAGCCACAGCAGCGTCACCAGCGCAAAGACCACCCCGATCCGCAGCGCCCGCGCGCCGCTGGCGCGGTGCTGCCCGGTCAGCCGCTCGACCGCGACCAGCGCCCCATGCGCCAGCCCCCAGATGACAAAGGTCCAGGCGGCCCCGTGCCAGAGGCCCGCCAGCCCCATGACCACCAGCAGCGTCACCGCCTGCCGCCCCTTGCCCCCCCGGTTGCCGCCCAGGGGGATGTAAAGATAGTCGCGGATCCAGGTCGACAGCGAGATATGCCAGCGCTGCCAGAACTCGCGCAAGGACGCCGCGCGGTAGGGCTGGTTGAAGTTGGCGGTAAAGCGATAGCCCAGCAGAAGGGCCACGCCGATGGCAATATCGGAATAGCCCGAAAAGTCGCAATAGATCTGCACCGCATAGCCCAGCATGGCCGCCAGGGCCTGGGGCGCGGCCTGGGACGCGGGGTCGGTATAGACCGGATCGACCAGCAGCACGGCGATGTAATTCGCGATGATCAGTTTCTTCACCATCCCCGCCAGGATCAGCGCCACGGCCATCCCGCGCATGGCGGCATCGGGCCGTTCGAGCCGGTCAAGCTGCGGCAGGAAATCGGCGGCGCGCACGATGGGGCCCGCGACCAGCTGGGGAAAGAAGCTGACATACAGGGCCACGTCAAAGGGGTTGCGGCGCTGATCGCAATCGCCGCGCGCGCAGTCGACGATATAGCTGATCCCCTGGAAGACGTAGAAAGAGATCCCCACGGGTAGCACCACCTGCGCCCAACTGAAATCCCGCGCGAGGCCCGCCTCGCCCAGAAGGTTGGCAAAGGACAGCAGGAAGAAGTTGAAATACTTGAAGAAGGCCAGGCACCCAAGCAGCCCCGCGATGCAAAGCGCCCGCAGCGCCGTGGCCTTCCTGCGCCCCGGCAGCCCGCCCAGCCAGGCCAGCAGGATCACCCCCGTCATCAGCGCCAGAAAGCGCAGATCCCAGGCGGCGTAGAACCAGTAAGAGGCCGCCAGCAACATCCCCTTGCGCCAGCCGTTCCAGGCGAACAGCGCCAGGTTCAGCCCCAGTACCACCACGAAGAACAGTACGAAGTCGAGCGTCGGAAAGACCATCGGGGGGCGCCGCTTACTGCAACTGCATGAAGGCCAGCTGCGCGGGCGCGGGCACCAGAGAGGGGATGCGGCGCACCAGATCGTCCAGCACCAGATCCGCCACCAGCTGATAGCCCCGCATGGTGAAATGCGACCCGTCGCCCGAGCGGATGGTCAGCGTCTGATCCCCCACCTGGCTGGTGGCGACCCAGCTGAACCCCTCGCCCGAGGCATAGGGGGCCAGGGGGAAGTAGATCCCGCCGTTTTCCTGTGCGGCGGCGGCCAGCAGCGGGTTGATATGGTCCAGATGGGCGTTGAGCTTGGTGTTGCGGTCGGGCGCCGGGCCGATCATGTAAAACAGCGATCCCGCCTCGGTCGCGGCGGCGACGATACCGCCCGCCCGCGCCTTGTAGGCGGCATCCCAGGCCTCGGTCTGGAAGGGCACGGTGCCTGCTGCGCTGCGGATCGACTGCATGTCGTTCGAGCCGAAATGCGCCACGGTGAAATCGGGCTGGGTGGCGCCCAGCATCTGGGTAAAGTTGCCGGGCCAGTCGTAGAAATCGCCCCGGCTGAGGCCGGTGGACACGCGGCCCCGGTTGATCACCCGCAGGTGCAGCCCGCGCGCCTGGGCGCGCTGGATCAGAAGCATCCCAAAGCCGTCTGCCAGGCTGTCGCCGATGACCAGCAGCGTGGCGGGATCCTCGGCCGAGAACCGGCGGCTGGTCTGGGCCACCGGTGTGACGCGGGCCGGGGCCTCGCCGCCGGGCCGGGCGGTCAGCATCTGACCCAGATCCTGGGCCGAGGTGCAGCCCGCCACCGGCAGGGCGGCCAGGCTCAGCAGGCCGAGGGTGCGGCGCAGTTTACTGAAGCGCAGCATTGCCGAAAATCGCCTTGCGTTCACGGGTGGCCATGGCGTCCTTGATCTCTGGGGCCAGGGCGGCGGCGATCAGCTCGTAGCCCAGCGGGGTGAAGTGGATCTTGTCGGGGGCGCGCAGCTGGCGGGTGTTGCCGTTGACCACGGCGTTCATGGCGAAATCCTCGGCGCCAAAGCGCGACAGCTCGCGGATGTCGTGGAAGGGCAGGTTCAGCGCGGTCAGAGTTTGCGAGATCAGGGCGTTGACGTGCTGATACTCGGGCTCGAACTTGCCTTCACCCACCACCGGCAGCCCGACCCAAAGGATGCGGTCGGCGCGCGCCGCCAGCTCGCCTGCCAGTTCGCCCACGCGTTTGGCATAAAGCGCGTCCCACTCCGGGGTGCCATAGGGCACGCGGCTTCGGTCGTCGCGCAGCGGGCGCAGGTCGTTGGCACCGATCTGGACGATGAAAACGTCTTGCGCATCCGTGCTTTGCGTGGCGGCGTTAAAGCGTTCGATCCATTCCTCGGGCGGCGTATGGGTCAGCCCGTCGCTGACCTGCGTGAGGCGCAGCACCTCGACGCTGCCGCATTGGCCAAGGGCGCGTTGCACGGCGCCCCACAGGCCATCGGCCAGGCTGTCGCCCAGCACGCCCAGACGCACGGTCGAGCGCGGGCAGGACAGGCTGTCCAGCCCCATGGTGGTGACGATGGGCACCACGCCCTGGGCGCGGGCGGCAGAGCTGGTGCCCAGCCCCAGAGGCAGGGCCAGCAGCGCGGCGGCAGCAAGGGCGCCCAAGGCGCTGCGGCGCGGGCGGCGTCGGGGCAGGGCGGATCGGTTCGGCAGCATCATCTGTCCTCTTCTGCCCCGGCTTGGGCCGGGACGTGTCGTTGTCTCGGGGGCGCCTTGGCCCCGGTCTTGGCACCGGCCCGCCGAGGGGCCGGTTGGGTTCAGTGCCCGACCCGACCTAGGCCTGGGCCTAGCTCTGGCCCTGGGCCGCGTAGGCCTGCACCGCGTTGATGGTGCCCGGCCCCGGCAGCCCGTCCAGCGCGCCGCGATAGACGCCCGCCGCTTGCAGGCGGCGCTGCACCGCGCGCACCACGGCGCGGTTGCGCTCGCGCAGCTGGCTGGTCAGCTTGTCCAGCGCCAGCCGGTCGTTTTCGTACAGCGCGTCGAGGTAAAGCCCCGCCGCCTCGTCCGCCGCCTCGGGCTCTTGTGCCACGGCGGTTTCCAGGGTCTCGGCCAGCAGGGTCATGGCGGGGACATAGCCCGCATCTACCGCCTGTTGCAGCCAGTCGCGGGCGGCCTCGGGGTCGGGGCGGCCCGTGGGGCCATCGCCGCGCAGATAGAAGAAGCCCAGGAAATATTGCGACACCGGGTCGCCCTCGGCGGCCACGCCCTCGGCAATGGCGAAGGCATCATCGGCGCCTTTGCCGTCGATGAAGTTCTGAGAATAGAGCAGCACCAGCAGCTGTTGCGACAGCCAGTCGCCCAGCTCGGCACCCATCAGGCCCAGTTCTTCGGCGCGGGGGTAGTCGGGGGCGCCGTCGCCCGCCACCGGGTCGAAGGCCATGTAGCCCGCCAGCCCGTGGGCCATGGGCACGGCGGCCTCGATGCCGGTGGCATAGGCGTCGCGCGCTTCGGCGGTATTGCCCTGGGCCTGGGCGATGCGCCCGGCCAGGGTGATCAGCTCGGGATCCTCGGGGAAGGCGTCCAGGGCTGCGGCACAGGCGGCGGTGGCGGCGGCCTGATCGATGTCGCCCAAGAGGCGCGGGCCCCCCAGTTGCGGCACGGCGGCCTGGCGCAGGCAGGGGGCGGCAAGCTCGATCCGGCGGGCCAGATCGGTCAGCGCGGCCTCGGCCTCGGGGCGTTTGTCGCAATAGGTGCAGTCGGAGATCCAGTTCTGGATCGCGTCCGCATCGCGCGCCGCCACCGCCCGGGCCAGGGCCTCGGATTCGGCGTCATAGGCGGCGTCGGCCTCGATCTCGGCGATGCGGGCCTGGGCGGCGGGCACATGGGCACAGGTC
Source organism: Pseudooceanicola aquaeponti (assembly GCF_050897975.1). Classification (NCBI taxonomy): domain Bacteria; kingdom Pseudomonadati; phylum Pseudomonadota; class Alphaproteobacteria; order Rhodobacterales; family Paracoccaceae; genus Pseudooceanicola; species Pseudooceanicola aquaeponti. Next base: position 236,918 of record NZ_JBPAXY010000005.1, on the reverse strand, counting down.
ACGCAGGTCTCGACATAGGCGCGCAGCCCTTCCAGATCCCAGGAGGCGGCCAGCTTGGCGTAAAGGCGGCTCTCGGCCTCGGCGGCCTCGGCCTTGGCGGCCAGCCGGGTCAGGATCTCTTCGGCCTCGGCGCGATGCGCGCAAAGCTCGCAGCGATCCAGATAGACCTGGACGCGGGCGGCATTCTCGCCCGCGGCGGTGATCCGGGCCCAGATCTGCTCTTCGATCCCGGCCTGGGCGGTGCGGCGGTCGATCTCTGTCAGCCGGGCCTCCAGCGCGGGCGCTGCGGGGCAGAAGCGGCAGGCGTCCAGATAGGCACGGATCGGGGCGGGGTCGGCGCTGCTGGCCAGGAACTCGGCCTCGAATTCCTCCAGCGTCAGGCTGGATTGCAGGGCAGGGATATAGACCGGGCTGTCATGGCGCAGCACCTCGACCGTGCCGTCACCGCCATGGTCGAAGACCACCGCATAGGCGCCGGGGCAGCCGCTTTCGCGCGCCAGGGCGCGGGTCAGGGTGCCGGTGACGAAGCTTTGTGCCTCGGCGAAGGTGGTGATGCCGTCGCCATCGCCGAAGACCGGGCGGTCGGCCACGCCGCCGATCAGCGACAGGGCAACCTCGCGGCCCAGGGGGGCGGCACAGGCGGCGCGGGCCTCGGCCTCGGCACCCGGCGCGATCAGCAGCACCCAAAGGCCAAAGTCGCTGGCCCCCAGCATCTGGCGCAGGGCGCCGATCTGGCCGGGAAAGAGGTCCAGCGGGTCCGAGACCACGGCCAGGGCGGCACTTTGCCGCCCCGGGCCGAAGCCTCGCGCCAGCGCCGACAGGCGGGCGCCGAAATCCTCGGCGTCCAGCTCGGCCCCGCCCTGGGCGATGCCCAGGGGCTGGCCCGCGCCGCCGGTCAGGGCAAAGGCGGTTTCCAGCACCAGCTGGCGGCTGCCGACCGGGGCCGCGCCCTCGTCCTGGCCCGCGCCGATGGTCGAGACCGCGCGGCTTTGCAGCAGGGTGGCGGTGATCAGCGTGTCGACCTCTGCCGGGGCGGGCAGGCCGGCCAGCGGGTAAAACCCGATGCCGTCGGCGGCGGGGGCACTGGCGCCGGTGGCAAGGCTCAGCAGGGCCAGTTCGGCGCCCGGTGCGGTGCCGGCGGCGGTTTCGGCCCGGGCCGGGGCCGGGGACAGCGCGGCGGCTGTCAGCGCCAGCGACAGGCCCAGAGCAAGCCCGCGCGAAAGCGCCCGCAGCGGAGCGCGCAGCCGCGCCAGACCAGGTTTGACCGACAGCACGCCAGGACAAGACCGCATGAAGACCCCCGTTTTCCTTCCCAAGCCGCCTGGCCGCCCTCTGCCCGTGGCGATCACCTCTCGCCCCGGGCCGCCTGCGGGTGGCGGATCCCTTGTGGCCCTCGCCCCGGCTTTGTCCCCCCGGGGGCGGCCAAATGTCGGATAAAGAACCGTTATTTTCCGGTATTGGGCGAAGGGGGGCGGCGGCTGTCAACCCTGTTTGGCCCCTTCGGGCGGCTCTGAGGGGCGAAACGTCGCCCGGCAGACACGGGAATGGGGTCTTCGGAGGTGAAAAGCGGATATGCTTTCCTTGCGGCCCGCAACTCTGACGTGCGCGTCGGGCGGATCCGGGGGCTTAGGGGCTCTCGGCCGGGCCGGGCAGAGGGGCAACGGGAATCGCCTGCGCGGCGCCGGGCGGCGCCTGTCCTGTGCACAGGTTGCGCCCATTTCCCCCGGCGGCGGGGTCTGGCCCGCCGCATCCGGGGCCCGGGCGGCGCTGCGCGCTTGAAACCCCCGCGCCGATCTGGAACATCTCAGGGATGTCACAAGGGAGCCGGGCCCACATGACCGCAGAATCCTCCACCACCTTCCGCCACAAGCTGGAGACGCTGGTGCGCCAGATCTATCCCGACCATCCGGTCGAGACCCTGGCCGACGAACTGGCCGAGGCGTTCTGGCCCGAGGGCGCGACCCGCCGCCGCCGGGGCCGGGTGCCGGGCAACCGGCAATGGTCGGAACGCGACGCGCTGGTCATCACCTATGGCAACTCGATCGTTGACGGCCAGCACAAGCCGCTGGATCTGCTGCGCCACTTCCTGCACACCCATCTGTCGGGGGTGGTCAACGGGGTGCATATCCTGCCCTTCTTCCCCTGGACTTCGGATGACGGTTTCGCGGTGACGGATTACCGCGCGGTGAACCCGGTCTTGGGCGACTGGTCGGACATCCAGCGCATCGGATCCGAATTCCTGCTGATGTCGGATCTGGTGCTGAACCATGTCTCCAGCAGTTCCGCCTGGTTCAACGCCTACCGCCAGGGGCATGAACCCTATGACAAGTTCTTCTTCGAGGCCTCGCCCGACGACGACCTCAGCGACGTGGTCCGCCCGCGTACCCATCCCCTGCTGCGCGAGGTGAACACCTCGCGCGGGCCGCGCCATGTCTGGTGCACCTTCAGCCATGACCAGGTCGACCTGGATTTCCGCAATCCCGAGGTGCTGAAGGAATTCCTACGGGTGATGCGCCTGCATGTGGACAACGGCGTGCGGATCATCCGCCTGGATGCGGTGGCCTTCATCTGGAAAGAGATCGGCACCAAGTCGATCCACATGCCGCAGACCCACGCCATCGTCCGCCTGATGCGGCTGTTTGCCGATTTCGCCAGCGAATCCATTATCTTGCTGACCGAAACCAATGTGCCCAATGCGGAAAACCTCAGCTATTTCGGCAACCGCAACGAGGCCCATGCCGTCTACAACTTCTCGCTGCCGCCGCTGGTGCTGCACGCGATGCTGGCAGGGACGGCGAAGAATCTGATCCGCTGGCAGGGCTCGATGCCGCCGGCGCAACTGGGCTGCGCCTATCTGAACTTCACCGCCTCGCACGATGGGATCGGGATGCGCCCGGCCGAGGGGATCCTGACGCCGGACGACACCGACCAGGTGGTGCAGACCATGCGCGATTTCGGCGGCCGGGTGTCGATGCGCGCCCTGCCGGGCGGCGGCGAGGCGCCCTATGAGCTGAACATCACCTGGTTCGAGGCGATGAAGGGCACCTTCGCCGGGGAAGACGGCCACCAGGTGCAGCGCTTCCTGGCCTCGCAGTCGCTGGTCATGGCGCTGGAGGGGATCCCGGCCTTCTACATCCATTCGCTGCTGGCCACCCCCAACGATCAGGAAGGGGTCGAGAAGTCGGGCCACAACCGCGCCATCAACCGCCACCGCTGGGACTACGAAGAGCTGCGCGGGCGGCTGGAAGACCCGGACACAACCCAGCACCAGGTGCTGGAAGAGATGCGCCGCCGGATCGGCATCCGCCGCCGTCAGCGCGCCTTCCACCCCAATGCGACGCAATTTACCCTGCAACTGGATCACCGCATCTTCGGCCTCTGGCGGCAAAGCCTGGACCGCGACCAGTCGATCTTTGCCCTGCACAACGTCTCGGCCGACGCGCTGGAGATCGAGCCGATGTCGATCAACCTGATCGACGGCGAGGATTGGGTGGATCTTCTGTCGGGCGAGGCGATCCGCCCCGATGGCGGGCCGATCCCCTTTGCCCCGTATCAGTGCCGCTGGATCACCAACCGCGGCTGAGGGCCGCGCGCCCGGGCGCCGCGACCCCGCTTCCGCGCGGCCCCGTCGCCCGGGCGGCCTTCGGCGAGAGTATTTTTGGCCCTGTGAAAGAGCTTGGACAGGGCCCTGTTTCGTGCCGGACTTTCGCAACCGGAGCGTGGCACGCGCGAGGCGCGAAAGTGGGCCGCCTGACCTGGCGCCGTCCTGCTCTTTCACTGGGCCAAAAATACTCCGGGGGGAGGCTCCGGGACGGAGACGGGGGGCAGAGCCCCCCTCCCGCCTTTGGCCCTACTTGAACTCTTCGAGGTCCGCCGCGACGCCCTTCAGCATGTCCGACATCAGGTCCGGATCGGCGGCATGGACGCGGTTCCAGGTGGGGATGAAGGGGGTTTCCGAGGGGTTGTCGAGGAACATGTGCCCCGCCGCGATGATATTGTCGGCGAAAAGCTCGACCGCCGTTTCCTCGGCGTGGCGGTCGACGTAGAGGCCGTTGGCCTTGGCGTCGTTGTAGTAGCAATCCAGCAGGTCCAGGGCCGAGCGGTAATAGGTGGCCTTCAGGGTGCGGAACACCTCTTCGTTGAAGACCGTGCCATCGGCGGCCAGCTTGCGGAACATCGCCTTGCAGATGTCGATGGACATGCGCGACAGGCCCTTGGTCTTGTCTTCCTGGCTCAGATCCTGGTGCTTGTGGTCGTAGTTGTCCGCGATCTCGACCTGGCAGACCGATTTCGGCGCCAGGTTGCGCCAGGCCTCGGACAGAACGCCGATTTCCAGCCCCCAGTCCGAGGGGATGCGCAGGTCGGGCAGGATGCCGGTGCGCATCGCCATCTCGCCCGACAGCGGATAGCGGAAGGCGCGCAGGTAATCGAGGTAGTCGCGATCCCCGATGGTGCGTTTCAGCGCGATCAGGATCGGCGAGACCAGGGTGCGGCTGACGCGCCCGTTCATCTTGTTGTTGCCGACCCGCGAATAGAACCCCTTGGAGATCTGGTAGGGGAAGGACGGGTTGGCCACCGGGTAGACCAGCCGGTTGAGCAGGTCCTTCTCGTAGGTGACGATGTCGCAATCGTGGATTGCCACCACCGAACTGTCGGCGCAGGCGATCAGGAAGCCCAGGCAGGACCAGACGTTCTTGCCCTTGCCGTTCTCGATCGGCCCCAGGCCCAGCCCCGCCAGACGGTCCTGGATCGCCTGCATCCGCGGGCTGGAGTTCCAGATCACCACATGGTTCTGCGGCAGCACCGAGAAGAATTCGCGCGCGTGGCGATATTGTTCCTCGGTCGCCTGGTCCAGGCCGATGACGATCCGGTGCAGATAGGGCACCTGCGCCAGTTCGGTCAGGATATTGGGCAGGGCGTCGCCTTCCAGTTCGGAATAAAGCGAGGGCAGCACCAGCGAGATCTTGCGGCTGGCGCCGAAGCTGGTCAGTTCGCGTGTGATATCCTCGGACGAGCGCGTGCGCAGGTTGTGGATGGTGGCAATGTTGCCGTTCTGGTGAAAATCAGCCACCGGAGGCCCCCTCGTCGTTCAGGTCAGTCTGGAGATTAACTTCAGCATCATTTCGTTCCAGCCCGCCGGGCCGGCCTTGGTGCTGCGCAGGATGGTGCCGTTGCGTTCGCCGCACAGTTCCGGCATCGGCGCGCCATGGGGATTGGCGATGATCACGCCGATATCGGCATGGTCCAGCATTTCGCGGTCGTTGGGGGCGTCGCCCAGGGCGATGGTATGGGGATGATCGAAAAGCGCCGCCGCCTCGTCCATCCGATCGGCCTTGGTGCCGCCGAAGGACAGGGTCAGGTAGCGGCCGCCGCGCCGGGCGTGCAGGCCCACTTCGGCCAGGGCTTCGAGGAAGGCGCGGCGTTCTTCGGCGCTGCCGTCCCAGAGGCCCGGTTCCGAATAGGCGCGCTGGCATGCCAGGCGGGCCTTCTCGACCGGCAGGCCCGCATCGGCCATGACCCCCTCGGGGCCCAGATCGCCGAAGCCGCGGAAGAGGCGGCGTAGAGCCGGGTTGATCCCCTCCAGGGCGGCGCGCAGCCGCTGATAGGTCTCGGGCGCGGCGGGGGGCGCCTCATGCGGGGCCAGCAGACCCGCGCCGTTCTCGACGATGGCGGGCGAGGCGGAGAGGCGCAGTTCCTCGCGCAGGGCGTGGATTTCCGGCCCGGTCTTGGAGGAGGCCAGCACCACCGGCACGTTGCGGGCGCGCAGCTGCGCCAGGGCGGGCAGGGCCGGGGCGTAGGAATAGCTTTCGTGGTCCAGCAGGGTGCCGTCCAGATCGGTGAAGACCATGAATTGGGGTTTCGTCATGTCACCACTTGCGCCCCTCTGCCGCTTTGGGGTAATCGGGCGTCCGTTGGGTGATTAGCTCAGTTGGTAGAGCGCTTCGTTTACACCGAAGATGTCGGGAGTTCGAGTCTCTCATCACCCACCAATCCAACCGTTTACCTGCACAATACTGTCTTTCTTTGCCTGCCTCGCCCGGCGGCGAAGGTGGGTTTCGTCGGGGTCCGGTCCGGGCCTGCGCCATGGCGCGCCGGGACGGGTTGCGGGCGGGGCGTCAACCGGGGCGCCTGCCGTTGTCCCAACTATGAGCGTGTTCGGTGGGGGCGTTCAAGGCGTCAGGGGTGCTTTTCCCTGCCGGGTGTCCCGCGCCAGGGCGGCGGGGCGTTATCCTGCTGGCTGTCGCGCCTTTCCAGACTGCCCAATTTTTGGGCGGTGTGGTCGCCTGCGGCGCGGGCGGTTCAGGCGCTTTCGCTGCCGAAGCGCGCCACTTCCTCGCGCAGGGCGGCGATCCAGCCCTCGATCCGGTCTGGCGTGGCGTCGGGGCCGTAGGCGGCCAGGGAGACGGCGAAATCGGGCAGGCCCTGGGCCACGGGCAGGCACATCCCCAGGCCGAAGGTCGAGGCATAGACCTGGTGGGCGCTGACCGCATAGCCCGCCGCGCGGGCGCGCGCCACGTTCTGGCGGATCCCCTCGGCCGAGAGGTTGGCATATTGGCCCAGCTCGCTGTCGATCGAGGCCAGCACCCGCTCGACGGTTTCGTCGGGCAGTTCGGCCAGCAGGGCGGTGGCGCCCGCGCCCGCGCCCAGCAGGCGGCGCTGGCCCACATCGACGGGCATGACGCGAATGACCGCGCTGCCCTCGGCCTTGGCCAGGCAGACCGCCTCCAGCCCCGAGCGGCGCATCAGATAGGCGGTCAGCCCGGTGCGTCGGGCCAGCCGTTCGGGCAGCACCCGCAGGCGCGAGATGTCGAAGGCCTCGTCGGTGACCGCCAGGCCCAGCTCATAGCACAAGAGGCCCACGCCATAGCGCCGGGCCTTGGGGTCATAGGTGGCCAGGCCGGTGTCGGTCAGCGACTTCAGGATCCGGTGCACGGTCGATTTGGGCAGGTCGAAACTGGTCGCGATGGCGCTGAGCGTCGCGGGGGCCTCGTCGGTGGCCCGCGCGATGCGCGTCAGAATGGCGACGGCGCGCCGGATCGCCTGGGTTCCCTCCTGTGCCACGCTGTGCCTTTCGTCTTGCTGCGCCGTCTGTCCGTTCTACGCATCCCGGGGCGCGGCGGCAATCCGGCGCGGGCCTTCAGCGCCCGGGCCGGGGCTGCCCTCGGCGCCCTAGCCCTGGGGCGCGCCGCGCAAGGCAGTGGCCTGGCGCCGCAGCTCGGGTTTGACGATCTTGCCGACCGCGTTCATCGGCAGGGCGTCGACGATATGCAGGGCTTCCGGAAATTTCTGACGGGCCAGGCCCATCCGGTCCAGATGCGCACCCATCTCGGCAAAGGGAAAGTCCTGGCCCTCTTCCGGCTGCACGAAGGCCACCACCATCTCGCCCCGTTCCGCATCGGGGATGCCCACCACGGCGCAGATGCGTACCGCCGGATGGCGGCTGAGCGCATTCTCGATTTCCAGCGGGCTGAGGTTCTCGCCCTTGCGAATGATGATGTCCTTGCTGCGCCCGGTGATCTCGATGAAACGGCCGTCGACGCGGCGGCCCAGATCGCCCATCAGGAAGAACCCATCGGGGGTCATCGTGCCCTCTTCATGGGCCGGGTCCAGATAGCCCGCCATCAGGCGCGGGCTGCGCGCGGCGATCTCGCCCGGGGTGCCCTCGGGGACGGGGGCGCCGTCGGGGCCCAGGATCTGCACCTCGGCCTCGATCTCGCCATCGGTTTCCGCATAGGCCAGGGCGGCCTCGCGGGTGCGGATGCCGGGGCAGACCACGGGCAGTTCCGACGACCCATAGGCGCGCGAGACCACGGCGGAGGGAAAGCGCGCCAGCCCGCGCCGGATCAGTTCGGGCGGCACGCTGGCCCCGCCGCAGATGAAGCGGCGCAGGTCGGGCAGGCGGGTTTCTGCGCGTTCCGAGGCGGCGATCAGCCCTTCGAGGAAGGGGGTGGCCCCGGCCATGAAGCTGGCCCGTTCGGCGGTCATCTCTTGCACCGCCAGATCGGGATCCCAGCGGGTGGTCAGGATGGCGGTTACCTCGGCGATCCAGGGAAATTCGAAGGCATAGATCGACCCGCCGATATGGCCCACGGGCGAGGGGATGTAGAAACGATCCTCAGGCGTGATCTGCCAGAATTCCATCGCCATGCGCACGAAGGCATCCAGCGAGGCGTGGGTGTGCAGAACCGCCTTGGGCACCCCGGTGCTGCCGGAGGTGAAATAGATCGCCTTCAGGTCGTCGAAATCGGGCAGGGTGGGGGTGCCGGGCGCATGGCCAAGCAGCGCCTCGAAACTGTCGGGGTTGGGGGTTTCGGCGCGCACGGTCAGCACCAGATGGTCCAGCCCGTCCAGGCCCGCGTGCAGCGCCGGAAACTCGGTCCGGCCCAGGGTTTCGGGCACGAAGACGGCGCGCAGATCACAGGTGGGGATCATATGCCCCAGCTCTGCGGTGCGGTAGATGGTCAAGAGCGGCGCGATGCGAAAGCCGTAGAGGGCGGCGGCCAGGTTGATCACGCAGGCCTCCCACCAGTTGGGCAGCTGGAAACCGATGGCATCGCCCGGCACCAGCCCGCGCGCCAGCAGCCCGGCGCCCAGCCGGTTGGCCTGTTCCAGCATCTGGGCGCGGCTCAGCCGCACGGCGCCGTCGATCACCACCACCCGGTCGGGATCCTCGGCGGTGCGGCGGATCGCGATCTGGCCCAGGCCCTCGCCCGGCATCGGCGTCAGGCGCCCGGCGGCCAGAAGCTCGGCGCGGCGCGCGTCTAAACGGTTCATCCTGTCTCCTCCCGGCGGTCGCGGCGGGCCTGGGCGGCCCCCCGGCGCGCGCCCCTAGTTCCTGGTCTTCTTGGCGCCGATCTGCGCCTTCAGCGCGGCCACCGCGTCGCGATGCGCCGCGGTGCGCACCGACAGGGCCTCATAGGCGATGCCGGGATCCATCAGCGCATGGGCGATGCGTTTCAGCTCCAGGTTCATGGTGACCTTGGTCCAGCGGATCGCCTGGGTGTTGCCCGCGATCAGCTCATCCACCAGCGCATCGACGCGCGCGTCCAGCTGATCGGCGGGCAGGGCGTGGTTCACCAGGCCAAACTGGGCCGCCTCGGCGCCGGTCAGCAGGCGCCCGGTCAGCAGGAATTCCTTGGCGCGGGGAAAGCCCGCCAGCTGCGGCCAGATGATCGCCCCGCCGTCGCCCGCCACCAGACCCACCTTGACGTGGGGATCGCCGATCTTGGCGGTCTCATCGGCCAGGATCATGTCGCAGAACAGCGCGATGGTGGCCCCCAGGCCTACGGCGGCGCCGTTCACCCGGGCGATCACCGGCTTTTCGATGTCCAGCAGGGTGAAGATGATGCGCTTGGCATCCGCCGCCTCGGCGTCGAACTGATCGGGGTCGGCGATAATTTCTTCCATCCGGTCCAGATCGCCCCCGGCGGAAAAGGCCTTGCCCTCCCCGGTCAACACGATCACGTCCGAGCCGGGGTCGCGCGCGGCGAACTCCAACGCGGCGACGAACTCGTGGTGCATCACCGGGCCGAAGGCGTTCAGCACCTCGGGGCGGTTGAAGGCCACGGTCAGGCAGCGCCCGCGCCGCGACAGGGCCAGGGCCTGGAAATCGGGCAGGTCGGTCATGCATCCCTCCACAGCCGGTCGGCGGCCAGTTGCAGGTTTTCGGTCGCCCCGCCCAGCTCGGAGCGCAGGAAGCGCAGCCGATAGCTCCAGCGGTGCAGCGGATGTTCCAGGGTCAGCCCCATGGCGCCCATGAACTGGTGCAGATCATAGACGACCTGGGTCGAAATGCTTGCGGTATATCCCAGGGCGATGGTGGCATCCGCCGGGTCGATCTGCTGCGCGGCGCGCAGGGTCAGCCACTGGGCGGCCTCGATCCGCGAGGCGGCGGTGGCCAGGCGGTGCTGGATGCCCTGGAAGGTGCCCAGGGGACGGCCGAACTGTTCGCGGTCGGTGACATGGGCCACCACGGCGTCCAGCCCGCCGCGCATGGCGCCCGTCAGTTCGGCGGCCACCGCCACGCGCCAGAGGTCGCGCAGCTGTTCGGGGTCGGCTTCCAGCCTCTGCCAATCGGGGGTGCCGGTCAGCGCCCCCATGGGATAGGCGGCCAGGGTCGGCAGTTCGGTCACGTCGCCCTCGGCCAGCAGGGCATAGGTGGCGCCCGTGTCTGTCAAGCGCAGCAGGGCGCGGGCCTGGGGCAGAAAGCGGATGGCGCCGCCCTGGCGCCCGGCGTCCACGGCCAGCGGGCGCGGCAGGTCCACCCCCAGCACCGGGCGCAGCAGGGCCGAGGCGGCGGCCTCGACATTCACCGCCAGGCGCGACAGGCGGCAGACCAGGGCGGCGGCGGCGACGGGACCCAGGGTCTCGACCTCGGCGGCGTCGTAATAGCCGTTCTCGTCCAGCGCGCTGTCCAGGGTCTGGGACCAGACCTGCCGCGACCAGTCGCCCGAGGGCTCCCATTCGGTGCCTTCGCCCAGGGCGATCTGTTCCAGCCCCGACATCAGGGCGGCCATGTCCTCATTCGCATCGAAACGCATCAGCGCGGCCCCCTCGGCAGGTTCAGGTATCTTTGGGCGATCAGGTTCAGCTGGATCTCCGCCGCGCCAGAGGCGACGCCCGCGACGATGGCCCGTTCGTGATGAGCCAGGTATTCGGGGTGGTCGGTGCCGCTCATGAATTCGGGCAGGAAATCCAGGGCGAAATCCAGCACCGCATTGTCGGCGGCCACGGTGGCCACGCGCGCCAGGCTGGCCTCGGTGCCCGCATCCTGGCCGCGGGCGCGCATGTCCACCAGCTTGTAGACCAGCATCCGCGCCGCCTCGCAGGCCGCCGCCGCCTCGCCGGCGCGCAGGCGCACCGCGTCGTTGCCGAACCGGTCCTGGCGTTTCAGGTCGGCCACCATATGGCCCAGCACCCGCGACGACATGGCGTAGCGCGGAATGCCCACCCGTTCATTGGCCAGAGAATAGCTGATGATTTCCCAGGCCTGGCCTTCCTCGCCCAGGCGGGTGGTGACGGGGACGCGCACGTCGGTAAAGAAGACCTCGTGGATGTCGCCATGGCCCACCAGGCTGGGGATGGCGCGCACCTCGATGCCCGGCGTGTCCATGGGCACCAGCAGGATGGCGATGGCCGATTTGCCCGCCGACAGCGGGCCGGTGCGCACCAGCAGGAAACAGGTCTCGGCCAGGCTGGCGTAAGAGGTCCAGATCTTGGTGCCGTTGATCACGTAGTCGTCGCCGTCGCGCACCGCGCGGCTGCGTAGCGAGGCCAGGTCAGAGCCCGCGTTGGGTTCGGAGAAACCCTGGCACCAGACCGCCTTGCCCGCCGCCATGGGGGGCAGATAGCGCGCCTTCTGTTCGGCGCTGCCATAGCGCATCAGGGTGGGCCCGATCCAGTTGACGTTCATGTACTGCCCGCCGCGCGGCTCGCCCGCCGCCCACATCTCTTCCGCCAGGATCAGCAGATCCCAGGGCGAGGCGCCGGAGCCACCCAGCGCTTCGGGCCAATGGGGCACCAGCAGGCCGGCCTCGGCCAGCTTGGGGCAGAATTCCAGGCTGAAATGGGTCTGTTCATGCGATCCCGGCCCGTGGCGCGCGATCTCGGGCCAGTCGGCGGGCAGCTCGCGCGCCAGGAAATCGCGGACGCGTTCCCGGTAGCGGCGATGCGCGCCACTCCAATCAAAATCCAAGGTGTCCTCCCACGTCGTGGAACGCCAGGGCGTCCCGTATTGCGGGAAAGGGTGGCGGCGGCTTTGGGTGATGTCAAGTGAATTGAGGGATTGTTTGCCGGTTTTGTTGCCTGTATCCCTGTGGGCGAGGAGCCGGGGGTTTGGTTTTTCGTTTCACATAATGGAACAATATACCCCCAAAGGGCCGCCGTGCTAGGCTGGTTCGGCGTCAGGGGAGGAGAGCGCATGAGGATCCAATGTATCTGAGCGAGACGAGCGAGGACGCCCGCTTTCGCGCCGAGGCGCGGGCCTGGCTGGCCGCGAATGTGCCGACAGGCACCGCGCCGCGCGATGGCGCGCATTGGCGGCGCTATGCCCTGGACTGGGTGGCGACCTGCCACGGGGGCGGCTGGTCCGGCATCGGCTGGCCCGAGGCCCACGGCGGGCGCGGCCTGGGCCCCGAAAAGCTGGTTATCTGGTACGAGGAATACGTCCGCGCCCGCGCGCCCAGCGTCCACGACTGCACCTTCGTGGCGCTGAACCACGCGGGCCCCACCCTGATTGCCTGCGGCAGCGAAGAGCAGAAGGCCTTCCACCTGCCGCGCATCCTGGAGGGGCGCGCGCTATGGTGTCAGGGGTTCTCCGAGCCGAACTCGGGCTCTGACCTGGCCTCGCTGACCACCTCCGGCGTGGTCGATGGCGACGATCTGGTGGTCAACGGCCAGAAGATCTGGACCAGCTTTGCCGATATCGCCGACTATCAGGAGCTGCTGATCCGCACCGAGCCGGGGTCGAAGCGCCACAAGGGCCTCAGCTGGGTGATCTGCGACATGACCGCCCCGGGGATCACCGTGCGCCCGATCCGCAACATGGCGGGCAGCGTGCATTTCGCCGAAGTCTTCTATGACAACGTGCGCATTCCCCTCAGCAACGTGGTGGGCGGGCTGCACAACGGCTGGGCCACCGCCATGACCACCCTTGGGTTCGAGCGCAAGACCGCCGCCATGGGGATCCAGCTGGACCTGTCGGTGAAGGTCGAAGACCTGATCGCCCAGGCCGCTCCGCGTCCGGGCAGCGCCCTGGCCGACCGGCTGGCGGATCTGCGCGCCGAGGCGGCGGCGCTGCGGGCGATGACCTATCGCACGCTCTTCCGCGACCAGGCCAACCCCTCGGAAGGGTCGTTGATGCGGCTGCGCTTTGCCGAACTGGCGCAAGAGGTCTACGCCTGCGCGATGGACTGTCTGGGCCCCGAGGCGCTGACCGACACCGGCTGGAGCCATCTGTACCTGGAGGCCTTCAGCGAGACCATCGCGGGCGGCACCGCCGAGATTCAGCGCAACATCATTGCCGAGCGGTTGCTTGGCCTGCCGAGGGAGGCCCGGGCATGAGCTGTGACCTGAACCGAAGCGCGGACCAGCGCCAGATCCTGGATGCGGCAGAGGCCATGCTGGGCCAGGCCTATCCGCTCGCGCGGCTGCGCGGCGGCGTGGCCGACGATCTGGGCGCCCTGGCCGAGTTCGGCACCTTCCTTCTGGCCCTGCCGGAAGAGGCGGGCGGCGCGGGCTTTTCGCTGGTGGAAGAGGCGCTGGTGCATGTGGCCCTGGGCCGTCACCTGCTGAGCCCGCGCAGCCTGGCCGCGGCCCTTGCGGTGCGGCTGGCCGGGCAGGGGGGCGATGCGGGTCTGGCCGAAGAGATCGCGGGCGGGGGCCGGGACGTGGCCGCCGCGGTGCCGAGCGCCGGGGGGCTGCTGCTGCTGGATCCCGGGGCGGCGGATCTGGCGCTGGTCTTCGGGCCGCGCCGTCTGGATCTGCGCCCGATCGCCGGGGCGCGCCCCGAGACCGGGCTGGGCCATGACCTGCGGGTGGCGCGGATGGAGGATGCGCCGGAGGGTGCCCTTTTCACCAGCACCGCCCCGGGCGATCTGGCCCTGACCGATCTGCTGGTCTCGGCGCAATGCCTGGGCGTGGCCGAAGCGGCGCGGGATCTGGCGGTGGATTATGCCGGGGTGCGCAAGCAGTTTGGCCAGCTGATCGGCGGCTTCCAGGCGATCAAGCATCACTGCGCCAACATGGCCCTGGGCACCGAGCGGCTGTCGGCGCTGCTGGATTTCGCCGCCCTGTCCCTGGCGGGCGGGGTCGAGGACGCGGCCTTTCAGATCGCCGCCCTGCGCCGCCTGGCGCCGGGCATCGCGCGCCGCAACGCCGCGCTCTGCGTGCAGATCCACGGCGGCATTGGCTTCTCGGAAGAGGCGGACGCGCATCGTTTCGTCAAACAGGCGCATCTGCTGGGCTGTCTGGGGCAGGGCGCCCCGCTGCTGGATCTGGCCGCGCCCCTGGCCCCCCATACAACCGCAACGCAGGAGGACGCAGAATGCGCGTCGCATTGATCACCGGGGCCGCGGGCGGCATCGGCCAGGCCACCACCCGCCGCTTTCTCGAGGCGGGCTGCGCCGTGGTGGGGGTGGGCCGCAACCCCGACAACCTGGCCGCGCTGGAGGCCGCCTGCGTCGATCACGCCGAGCGGCTGGTCACCTTGGCGGTGGACGTGATGGCCGATGACGCCCCCGAGCTGGCCGTGGGCCTGGCGGTCGAGCGTTTCGGGCGGCTGGATCACCTGGTCAACAACGCCGGCGTCGGCAGCCCGAAGCCGGTCCATGAAACCGATGACGAAACGCTGGACCAGTTCCTGGGCCTGATGCTGCGTGCGCCCTTCCGGTTCTGCCGCGCCGCCCTGGCGGCCTTCGGGCCCGAGGCCAGCATCGTCAATATCTCCTCCACCTATGCCATTCTGGGCGGGCTGCGCGGCGGCGCCTATTCGGCGGCCAAGGCCGGGCTGGACGGGCTGACCCGGCATATGGCCGCGCAATATGGCGCCGCGGGCGTGCGCAGCAATTCCGTGGCCCCGGGGGTGATCCCCACGCCCATGACCTTTCACCGGCTGGAGGATGAGGGCTTTCGCCGCATGAACCCCGAGATGACCCCCCATGTGCGCATGGGTCGCCCCGAGGATGTGGCCGAGGCGGTCTATTTCCTGGCCTCTCCGGCGGCGGGATGGATCAACGGCCAGGTGCTGGCCGTCGATGGCGGCTGGACCACGACCAAGTACCTGTCCGAGGCCGCGCTGACCTCGGAGCGCGACCTGCAAGAGCCCGGCTGGACCCATTCCGGCAAGCCCCGCGCGGCGGACTGAAGCGGGCTACCTTCGGGTAGCCCCGCGGCAGCCGCGCCTGCGCGGGCCGTGACGCAGGGTCCCTGGGGCGGCAACGGAGCATTGATTGACAGTGACTATACTCGTGAGTAGCCTTTCTCCGCAGGATCGGGAAAGAGAGGCCGGGATGAGCGCACAGGACCGCAAGAGCGCGTCGCCATGGGCGAGCCGCGAGGATCGGGCGAGCATTCAGCGCCGCAAGCGCGAGGCGGTGCTGGAAACGGCGGTGCGCCATTTCAACGCGCGCGGCTTCGGCGCCACCTCGATGGACGATGTCGCGGCAGAGCTGAACGTGACCAAGCCCACGATCTACCACTATTTCAAGAGCAAGGACGAGATCCTGTTCGCCTGCGTGCGTCGCGGCCTGGACGGGCTGCGCGAGGCGGCGGTCGAGGCGGTCGGCGCCCAGGGCCCGGCCCTGTGGCGGCTGGTGCAGGTGATGCGCCGCTACGGTCTGATCATGACCCAGGATTTCGGCCGCATCGTCACCCGCACCGGTGATTTTGAACTGTCCGAGGAAAGCCGCGCCAAGTTCCGCGCCCTGAAGCGCGAGATCGACCTGAGTATGCGCGCCCTGGTGCAAGAGGGGCTGGACGACGGCTCGATCCGGGGCAGCGATGCGCGGATGATCACCTTCACTATCACCGGGTCGCTGAACTGGATCGGCCGCTGGTACGACCCCGAGGGGGCCGACAGCGCACGGGACGTTGTGGAAAGCGTGATTGCCACGCTGCTGGCCGGGCTGGAGGCCTGAGGCCGGGGCGGGGAAACGATTGGGCAGGGCGGCGCGCAGAGGAACGCGCGGCCCCGCCAAGGGGGAGGAGGAAAACCCATGCAGGACGACGTGATCGAGGTTTCGGTCGAGGCCGGGATCGGCCGCATCACCTTCAACCGGCCGGGGGTGATGAACGCCATCGACGTGGCCAGCGCCGAGGGCTTTCGCGATGCCATGCGCGCCTTTTCGGCCCGCGACGACTTGCGGGTCATCGTGCTGGCGGGGGCCGGGCGCGCCTTCATCGCCGGGGGCGACCTGGCGGGCTTCTGGGCCAGTGACGACCGCCCGGGCTTTGCCCGCGCGGTGATCGGGCCGATGCACGAGGGGCTGGCGCTGCTGGCTGCCCATCCGGCGATCTCGGTCTCGGTGGTGCAGGGCGCGGCGGCGGGCGGCGGGATGAGCGTCGCCCTGGCCGCCGATCTGTGCCTGGCGGGCGAGGGGGCCAGCTTTTCGACCGCCTATGCCCAGGTCGCCGCGCCGGGCGATTGCGGCATGAGCTGGGAGCTGCCGCGCATGGTGGGCCCGCGCAAGGCGCTGGAGCTGATGCTGCTGTCCCCCCGGCTGAGCGCCGCAGAGGCCGCCGCCCTGGGGCTGGTGAACCGGGTGGTGCCCGCCGAGGCGCTGGCGGAAGAGGCCGAGCGGCTGATCGCCCGCCTGGCGCGCGGCCCGGCCAGGGCCCAGGCGCATATCAAGGATCTGATCCGCCGCCCGCGCGCCGACTACGCCGCGCAGCTGGACGCGGAACAGGCGGCCTTCGCCGACTGCGCGGGGCAGCAGGAGTTCGACCGCGCGCTGGCGGCGTTCTTCGACAAGGGCAAGGAGAGCTGAGGATGGCACAGGAAACAGGGGCGCCGCTGGCGCATTTCGTGGCCGAGACCGGGATCGCCCGGGTGGGGGTGATCGGCGCGGGCGTCATGGGCGCGGGCATCGCGGCACAGTTCGCCAATGCCGGCCTGCCGGTCGAGCTGCTGGACATCGCCAGCGCCGAGGGGCGCGATGCCCCGGCGCGCGCTGGCATCGCCCGGCAGGTGAAGGCCCAGGGCTTTATGGGGGCCACCGGCCCCGGCCTGGTGCGCCCCGGCAATATCGAGGATGACCTGGGCCGCCTGGCCGATTGCGACTGGATCGTCGAGGCGATCATCGAGCGGCGCGACCTGAAACAGGATCTCTACCGCCGGATCGAGGCGGTGCGGAAGCCGGGCAGCATCGTCTCGTCCAACACTTCGACCATTCCGCATGGGGATCTGGTGGCGGGGCTGCCCGACAGCTTCGCGCGGGATTTCGTCATCACCCATTTCTTCAACCCGCCCCGGGTCATGCAGCTGCTGGAGGTGGTGACGACCCCGGCCACCGATCCGGCCCTGGCCGAACGCGTCACCAGCGCGGGCGAGGCGGTGCTGGGCAAGACCGTCATCGCCTGCCGCGACACGCCGGGTTTCATCGCCAACCGGGTGGGCTGCTTCTGGATGGCGGCGGCGGTGGTCGAGGCGGTGCGCCTGGGGCTGACGGTGGAAGAGGCCGACGCGGTCCATGGCGCCCTTGGGGTGCCGCGCACCGGCATCTTTGGCCTCTTCGATCTGGTGGGCATCGACCTTGTGCCCGAGGTCTGGTTCAGCCTGATGGGGGCGCTGCCCGCCTCGGATCGGATCCAGCGCTTCGATCTGCCGGGGCATCCGCTGATGCAGGCGATGATCGCCGCCGGGCGCCTGGGCCGCAAGGCGGGCGCGGGCTTCTACCGCAAGGGCGAGGCCGGGCGCGAGGCGCTGGACCTGGCGACGCTGGACTATCGCCCCCTGGCCCCGGTCGATCCCGCCACGCTGCCCGGCGGCGGGCGCGATCTGGCGGCGATGCTGGCGGAGGACAGCAAGCTTGGCGCCTATGCCCGCGCCGTCTTTGCCAATGTGCTGGCCTATGCGGCCGAAAACGCCCCCGAGATCGCCGCCGATGTGGGCGCCGTGGATACCGCCATGGGGCTGGGCTACGCCTGGCGCGCCGGGCCCTTCGCCCTGGCCGACCGGCTGGGCGCGGGTCAGGCCGCCGACCTGGTGGCCGCCGAACTGGGCGCGGCCCCCGCGCTGCTGGACGTGGGCGCCGGGGCGGGGGGCTTTTACCGCGACGGCCAGCCCCTGGCGGTGGCGGGCGGCACCCGGGCTGCGGCCCAGGCCATGCCGGCCCTGTCCAACGCCGCGGCACCGGTGCTGGCCACCGAGGGCGCCAGCCTTTGGGACATGGGCGAGGGCGTCGCCTGTTTCGAGGTGCACACCAAGATGAACGCCATGCACCCCACGGTCTTTGACGCGCTGGAACAGGCGCTGGCGCGTGCGCCGCAGGACTTCGCCGCGCTGGTCCTTGGCAACAACGACGCCCGGGCGTTTTCGGTGGGCGCCGACCTCAGCTTTATCCTGGGCATGACCCGGGCGGGGGATTTCGCCGCGCTGGAGCGCTATATCGCGCGCGGCCAGGAGATGTATCTGGGGCTGAAATACGCCCCCCTGCCGGTGGTCGCGGCGATGCATGGCTTCGCCCTGGGGGGCGGCTGCGAACTGGGGCTCCATGCCGACGCGATCGTCGCCCATGCCGAGCTGAAGGCCGGGTTGCCCGAGGTGAAGGTGGGGCTGATCCCCGCCTGGGGCGGCTGTACCCAGCTGATGCTGCGCGCCCAGGACGCGGGCCAGACGCCCGAGGCGGCGGCGCGCGCCAGCTTTGCCACCATCCTGGCGGGCGGGCCCACGGGCTCGGCCGAGGAGGCGCGGGCCCTGGGTCTGCTGCGCCCCGCCGACGCCCACGTCATGGCGCGCAGCCTGCTGTTGCCCGCCGCCAAGGCCCAGGCCCAGGCGCTGGCCCAGGCGGCCTATGCCGCGCCGGGCCGCGCCGTCCTCCAGCGCCCCGGGCCCGCCCTGGCGAAGGAACTGGTGGCCCAGGTCGCGGGCCAGCCCGGCGTCAGTGAAACCGACATCGCCCTGGCCCGCGTGCTGGCGGGCGTCCTTTGTGGCCCCGCCGCAGGCCCGGTCAGCGAGGCCGAGATGATGGCCGAGGAACGCGCCGCCCTGCTGGATCTGGGCGGCACCGAGACCACGGCGGCGCGGATGGAACACATGCTGAAAACCGGCAAGCCGTTAAAGAACTAAGGGCGGCGGCTGATCCCGGCCGCCACCGACCTGAGGAGGAGAGAGAGAATGGCCGAGGCCTATATCGTTGCCGCCCGCCGCACCGCCGGGGGGCGCCGCAAGGGGCGCCTGCGCGGCTGGCATCCGGCGCGCCTAGCCGCCGTCGTGCTGGAGGATCTGGTGGCCCAGACCGGCATCGACCCGGTGTTGATCGAGGATATGATCATGGGTTGCGTCAGCCAGGGGGGCGAGCAATCCACCCAGATGGGGCGCAACGCCATCCTGGCGTCCAGCCTGCCCGACAGCATCCCGGCGGTGACCATCGACCGGCAATGCGGCTCGTCGCAGCAGGCGCTGCATTTCGCCGCCCAGGCGGTCATGTCGGGCACCCAGGATATTGTCATCGCGGCGGGCGCCGAAAGCATGACGCGCGTGCCCATGGGCTCGCCCGTGGCCCTGTACGACGACGCGGGCCTGGGCATCGGCCCCTACCCGGACGAGGTGGTGGCGCGCTATGGCACCCGCGATATCTCGCAGTTCACCGGGGCCGAGATGATCGCCGAGAAACACGGGTTTTCGAAGGACGAGATGGACGCCTTCGCCCTGGAGAGCCATCGCAAGGCGGCGGCGGCCAGTGCGGCGGGGGCCTTCCGGGACGAGATCCTGGTGCTGGAGGGGCTGGACCGCGACGGCAACCCCGTGCCCCACGAGGCCGACGAGGGGATCCGCGCCGAGGCCACGCTGGAGGGGATCGCGGGGGTGAAGCCGCTGACCGAAAAGGCCCTGCTGACCGCCGCCACCGCCAGCCAGATGTGCGACGGCGCGGCGGGGCTGATGGTGGTCTCAGAGCGGGCGCTGAAACAGCACGGGCTGACGCCCCTGGCGCGGATTCACAGCCTTTGCGTGACCGCGGGCGATCCGATCATCATGCTGGAAGAGCCGCTGCGCGCCACCGATGTGGCGCTGAAAAAGGCCGGGTTGTCGATCGGCGACATCGACCTTTTCGAGGTGAACGAGGCCTTCGCCTCGGTCCCCATGGCCTGGCTGAAACACACCGGCGCGGATCCCGAGCGGCTGAACGTCAGTGGCGGCGCCATCGCCCTGGGGCATCCGCTGGGCGGCACCGGGGCCAAGCTGATGGCGACGCTGGTGCACGGGCTGCGCGCGCGCGGCGGGCGCTATGGCTTGCAGACCATGTGCGAGGGCGGCGGCATCGCCAATGTCACCATCGTCGAGGCGCTTTGATCCGGGGCCAGTGATCCGGGGCCAGTGAGCCCGCACGAGACATGAAACGGGCGCCCGGGGGATCCCCCGGGCGCCCCTTTTGCTGCGCGCCCCCCGCTCAGGCGGTCAGGGCGCGGCCGATCACCAGTTTCTGGATGTCGCTGGTGCCCTCGTAGATCTGGCAGACCCGCACGTCGCGGTAGATCTGTTCCACCGGGTAATCCTCGACATAGCCATAGCCGCCGAAGATTTGCAGCGCCTCCGACACCACCCGCTCGGCCATTTCGGACGCAAACAGCTTGGCCATCGAGGCCTCTTTCAGCGCGGGCGTCCCGGACTGGCGCAGGGCGGCGGCATGGCGCGCCAGGTGGCGCGCGGCCTCGATCCGGGTCGCCATGTCGGCCAGGCGGAAGGACACCGCCTGATGCTGGCACAGCGGCTTGCCCATGCTGTGGCGCTCTTGCGCATAGGCCACGGCGTGATCCAGCGCGGCGCGCGCCATGCCCACCGATTGCGAGGCAATGCCGATGCGCCCGCCTTCGAGATTCGACAGGGCGATGCGGTAGCCCTGACCCTCGTCCCCCAGCCGGTTCTCAGCGGGCACCACCATGTCGTCAAAGGCGATCTGACAGGTGTCCGACAGGCGCTGGCCCAGCTTCTTCTCGGTCGAGGCGACCCGGTAGCCGGGGGTGTCGGTGGGCACGATGAAGGCGGTGATGCCGCGCTTGCCCGCCTCTGGATCCGTCACCGCAAAGACGATGGCCACATCGGCATTGACGCCCGAGGTGATGAACTGCTTCGTCCCGTTCAGCACATAGCCCGCGTCGCTGCGCCGGGCGCGGGTGCGCAGGGCCGAGGCGTCGGACCCGGCCTGCGGTTCGGTCAGGCAGAAGGCGCCCAGTTTCGCGCCTGCGGCCATGTCGGGCAGAAAGCGGCGCTTCTGCTCTTCGCTGCCGAAGGCCAGGATCGGGGTGCAGCCGACCGAGTTGTGCACCGACATGATGGTCGACAGCGCGCCGTCGCCCGCCGCGATCTCTTCCAGGGCCACGGCATAGCTGACCGCGTCCAGCATGGCGCCGCCGTAGGCCTCGGGAACGGTCATGCCCATCAGGCCCAGCTCGCCCATCTCGCGGATCACCTCGCGGGGGAAATGGGCGGTGCGGTCCCAGCTGTTGGTATTGGGCAGCAGCCGCTCGCGGGCAAAGCGGCGGGCCATCTCCTCGACCATCTTCTGATCGTCGTTCAGCAACATGGTGCGTCCCCCCTCAGACCAGTTCGATGGCCACGGCGGTGGCCTCACCGCCACCGATGCACAGGGCGGCCACGCCCCGGCGCAGGCCGCGGGCGCGCAGGGCATGGGCCAGGGTGACCAGGATACGGGCGCCGGAACAGCCGATGGGATGGCCCAGGGCGCAGGCGCCGCCGTTGACGTTCATCTGCTCGTGCGGGATCGCCAGATCCTGCATGGCGGCCATGGTGACCACGGCGAAGGCCTCGTTCACCTCCCACAGGTCCACGTCGGCCACCGACCAGCCGGCCTTCTCGAGCACCTTGCGCAGGGCGGGGATGGGCGCGGTGGTGAAGAGGCCCGGTTCCTGCGCATGACCCGCCTGGGCCACGATGCGCGCCATGGGCGCCAGCCCGTGCTGCGCCACGGCGGCCTCGGAGGCCAGCACCATGGCCGCCGCCCCGTCCGAGATCGACGAGGAGGTGGCGGCGGTCACCGTGCCGCCCTCGCGGAAGGCGGGGCGCAGGGTGGGGATCTTCTCGGGGCGGGCGCGGCCGGGCTGTTCGTCGGTCTCGACCCCGTCCAGGGCGGTGATCTCGGCGGCGAAGGCGCCCTCGGCGATGGCGCGGTTGGCGCGGGCCAGGCTTTCGATGGCGAAGGCATCCTGCGCCTCGCGGCTAAAGCCGTAGGCCTCGGCGCAGTCCTCGGCGAAGGTGCCCATCGAGCGGCCCTTGTCATAGGCGTCTTCCAGCCCGTCGAGGAACATATGATCCAGCACCCGGCCATGGCCCGCGCGATAGCCGCGCCGGGCTTTGTCCAGCAGGTAGGGGGCGTTGGTCATGCTTTCCATGCCGCCCGCCACGACGATCCCCGCGCTGTCGGCGGCGATCAGGTCGCGCGCCAGCATCACCGCCTTCATCCCCGATCCGCAGACCTTGGAAATGGTGGTGCAGGGGGTGGCCAGGGGCAGGCCTGCGCCGACCGAGGCCTGGCGCGCGGGCGCCTGGCCCAGCCCGGCGGGCAGGACATTGCCCATCAGAACCTCGTCCACGGCCTCGGGCGTCAGGCCGCTGCGCGTCAGGGCGGCGGTGATGGCGGCGGTGCCCAGGGCGGGCGCGGTCTGGCCCGACAGGGCCCCCTGAAAGCCGCCCATGGCGGTCCGGCTCGGTCCCAACAGGTAGATGTGACCCATGATGCAATCTCCTCTCTCTCAGCTTTCTATACCTTAGAGTAGAAGAATTACCCTGAATAGAGAGATGCGCCCCGTGTCGAGGGTTTGCGCCTTTCTGGGTGGGGATGCAGGGACGCGCCTCCACCATGACCCCTTTGTTTGTGGGCCTTTCCGGCCTTGGTCTCTGTCCGTCCCGCCGGGTCCCGCTGCCGTCCTTGGGTCGGATCCTGCGTCTGTTCGCCCGCCTGATCCCGCCGAAATCCGCGCCGCGCCGGGTCGCAGCCATTGCGTGAGGGGCGAATTTGGCTAACCATCGGATAAGCGACCGACTCGGGGAGAGGGGCGGCGCAGGGAGGACTATCATGGTGAAATTGCACGCCGCGCTGGCGCAGGCCCTGGTCGAGGCCGGGCAGGGAACCCTGTTCGGGGTGGTGGGGGATGCCAACGCCTATATGGTCGACGCCTTCGCCCGGCTGGAGGGCGCCCGCTATGTCGATGCGGCGAACGAGAACGGCGCGGTGCTGATGGCGCTTGGGGCCGCGATGCTGTCGGGCGAGGTGGGGCTGGCCACGGTGACCCATGGTCCGGCCCTGACCAATTGCGTCACCGCCCTGGCCGAGGGGGTGAAATCGCATACGCCCATGGTGCTGCTGTGCGGCGACACCCCGGGCGCGGATCGCGAGAACCTGCAAAACATCGACCAGAAGGCGGTGATCCTGGCCTCGGGCGCCGGGTTCGAACAGATGCGCAGCGCCGAAACCGCGCTGGACGACCTGGCCCGCGCCCTGCGCCGGGCCCGGGCCGAACGGCGCCCCGTGGCCTTCAACATGCCGGCCGAGCTGCAATGGCAGGAGGTCGAGCCGCGCCGCATCTCCGCCGCGCTGCCCCCGGCGCCCCCGACAGAGCTGGAGGGCGAGGCGCTGGATCATGCCGTGGGCATGATCGCTGCCGCGCGCCGCCCCGTCGTGCTGGCCGGGCGCGGTGCTATCGACCCGGCCAGCCGCGCCGCGCTGCTGCGCCTGGCGCGTCGGCTGGAGGCGCCGCTGGCCACCACGATGCGGGCCAAGAACCTGTTCAACGGCGAGGATCACGTGCTGGGCGTCTGCGGCACGGTCAGCACCCCCGCCGCCGCCGAGGTGCTGATGAAGGCCGATTGCCTGATCACCTTCGGCGCCTCGCTGAATTTCCACACCACCGCCCAGGGCGCCTTTGTCGAGGGCAAGCGGGTCATCCAGATCGCCGAACGGGCCGAGGATCTGGCGGTGGCCCATGTGCCTGACCTGGCCATCGCGGGGCGGCCCGACAGCGTGGCCGACACGCTGGTGCACTGGCTGGACGAGGCCGAGATCCCGGGCTCGGCCCATACCGCCGACCTGCCGCCCCGGGGGCTGGACATCCCGCCGGTGCCCGCGGCGGTCGAGATCGGCCCGGGCCGGGTCGACTTTCTGCCGACCCTGGCGCGGCTGAACGAGATCCTTCCGCAGGACCGCACCCTGGTCACCGATGCCGGGCGCTGGATGGTGCGCAGCTATGGCCTGCTGACCGCGCCGGGGCCGCGTGACCATGTGACCACCGCCAGTTTCGGGTCGATCGGCCTTGGGCTGGCGGCGGCCGTGGGCGCCGGGGTGATGCGGCCCGACCGTCCGGTGGTTCTGTTCTGCGGTGACGGCGGCTTCATGCTGGGCAATCTGACCGAGTTCCATTCGGCCCGGCGCGCGGGGTTGGATCTGATCGTGGTGATCTTCAACGACGGCAGCTATGGCGCCGAACATATCCAGTTCCGCGACAAGCAGCTGGATCCGGCGATCACCCTGTTCGACTGGCCCGATTTCACCCATGTGGCCGAGGCACTGGGCGGGCAGGGGATGCGCATTGCCGCGCCCGACGATCTGGAGGCCTTGCCCGCCTGGCTGGAGGCGCGCGACCGCAGCCGCCCCAGCCTGATCGACGTGCGCCTGGACCCGGATCGCATGACCATGTGGTGATATTCCATATATTGGAATGAGATGCGCGCCTGGTGACGGGCGCTCGACCAGGCTTGGGGGCGGTGAATGCGATCTATGGCTAATATTCATGGGGTATTGCTGCAAATATGCCTTCCGTCGCGTCCCCGTGTTTGCTAGAAAAGTTCCATAAAGTAGAAGTTCGTGCTTTATGATCCGGGGGCACAGCCGTGCCCCGGACGGGACTGCCGAAGGGCAGAGGGAGGAAATATGAAACCTATCGACAAATGGGCCGCCTGGCCCATGGCCGCCGCCGTGGCGGCATTGGCAACCGGCTTTGCCGCCCCCGCCACCGCGCAAGAGTGGCTGGAAGAGCTGGAGCCGATGACCCTGCGCCTGGCCGATTTCTCGGGCGATCAGAACGCCAACTTCGGCAAGGCCATGGTCGCCTGGGAAGAGGCGATCACCGAGTTCACCCAAGGCAAGATCACCTTCGAGAACTACTGGTCCTCGTCCCTGCTGGGCGCGCTGGACACCCTGTCGGGGGTGGGTGATGGCGTCGCCGATATCGGCCTGATCATCCCCTCTTACATGCCGCAGGAACTGCCCGTGGGGTCGTGGCTGTTCGGCATGGGGGCCGCGCTGACCGGCTCGACCGTGCATGACGTGGCCGGCGGCGGTGCCGCCGCGCTGGAAACCGTGCTGACCTTCGAGCCGCTGACCGAAGAATACGCCCGCCACAACGTGCGCGTCCTTCAGGCCACCGCGACGCCCGCCTACAACATGCTGTGCAACACGCCGATCACCTCGCCGGAAGAGGCCAAGGGCAAGCGCGCGCGGGCCATCGGCGCGGTCTGGTCGCAGACGGTCGAGGCCCTGGGCATGACGCCGGTCTCCATCGCCTGGGGCGAGGCCTACGAGGGGCTGCAACGCGGCGTCTTCGACTGCATGGTGATCAACCCGAACCAATATGTGGACGGTCTGGTGCTGAAGGATGTGGCGCCGGAATATGTGCCGGTCACCCTGGCACAGCTTCAGGCCTCGACCTGGGTGATCAACCTGGACGTCTGGAACGACTTCCCGGCCGAATTGCAGGACTTCATCACCGAGGCCAACGTGAAGGCCGCCTATGACATCTGGAAGGGTTACCTTCAGATCGAGGCCAAGGCGGGCGAGCTGATCGCCGCGGGCGAAGAGATCCACACCAACGACATCTCGACGCTGGAGCCGGTGGCGGCTGCGCAACGTGCCGACTATGTCGCAGGCCTGGCCGCCGCTGCCCCGGGCACGGTCGATGACCCCCAGGCCTTCGTCGATGGCTACCTGGCGCGGATCGACTACTGGAACCAGGCGCTGGAGGCCGAGGGCTATGCCGTGTCCGAGCGCACCCCCGAGGCGATCCTGGATGCCTTCGCGGGTCTGTCCGAGGTCGACCTGTCGGGCTTCTACGAGAAGTTCAACGCCGAAGTGACCCCGGCCCTGAAGAACTAAGGCCGGTCCTGACCGCGACCCGTCCCCTTTGACACAGCGAAGGGGGCGGGTCTGTCCGCATTCTCCCCGCCTGTCCGTGAAAGGCTCAGCCCATGTCCGACACCGCCGTCGCGCCCCCGTCGCGGGCCCCTGATCCGCTTCTGCTGCGCGGCGTCGATGCCCTGGCGCGCGGGCTGGCGATCCTGGCCGCCCTGGCCCTGGTCCTGCTGGCGGTCAACGTGCTGGTGGATGTGACCGGGCGGGCCGGGTTCAACGCGCCCTATCCCGGCACGTTGGAGATGACGGCCTATTGGTGGATGCCCACCCTGACCCTGGCCGCCTTCGCCTATACCGAGATGCGGCAAGAGCACATCAAGGTGACCATCCTGCTGGACATCCTGCCGCCCCTGATGCGGCGTATGGTCGAGGGGGTGTTCGGGCTGATCGCCACCGGACTGCTGCTGTTGCTGGCCTGGCATGGGTTGTCCGAGGCGCTGGAGGCGGCAGAGTACGGCCAGACCACCTCGTCCAGCCCGCCGGTCGCCGTCTGGCCCTTCAAGTTCCTGGCCCCCCTGGGGGTTCTGGCCCTGGCGCTGCAAAGCGCGGCCACCAGCTATCGCTATTTCGCCGGGCATCTGCCCGTGACCGAAACCTATGACTCGGACAGCGACACCGTATGACCCTTTCTTCCGACACCGCGCCGGGGATCCCCCGCGCGCTGACCCGCCTTGGCATCGGCATCTTCGTTCTGGGCCTGGCGGTGGCGCTTGGGGCCATCGTCACCATGCTGATCGGCGATGTGCCCAAGCAGATCATCGGCCTGCTGGTCGTCGTGCTGTCCATCGTGCTGCTGCTGATGGGAATCCCGGTGGGGGTGGCCATGCTGGGCGCCGCGATCCTGGGGCTTTACAGCCTGTCGGGGGCGCGGGTCGTGCGCTCGACCCTGGAAAGCGTGGCCTATGACGCCACCGCCTCCTGGTCGCTCAGCGTCATTCCGATGTTCATCCTGATGGGCATGTTGTTGTGGAAATCCGGCCTGACCGGCTCGGCCTTCAATGCGGCACGGCAATGGCTGGGCTGGATGCCGGGCGGCCTGGCCGTGGCGACGAATTTCGCCGGGGCGGCCCTGGCGGCCTCTTCAGGCAGCACCATTGGCATCACCTATGCCCTGGGCCGGGTGTCGATCCCCGAGATGATCCGCTCGGGCTATAGCCCGCAACTGGCCGTGGGCAGCGTCGCGGCGGCGGGCACCCTGGGGCAGATCATCCCGCCCAGCCTGCTGCTGGTGGTCTATGCGGGCGCGGCCTCTCTGCCCGTGGGCCAGCAACTGCTGGCCGGCGTGGTGCCCGGCGTGCTGCTGGCCCTGGCCTTTGCCGCGATGATCATCGGCCAGTCGCTGCTGCGGCCCGGCCTGGCGCCGCGCATCGACATGACCGGGGTGACCTGGGCCAGCCGTATGCGGGCGCTGGTCGACGTGATCCCGATCGCCATCGTGGTGCTGATCGTCATCGGCGGGCTGTTTTCCGGCATCTTCACCGCCACCGAGGCGGGGGTCTGCGGCATGATCGCCGCGCTGATCCTGGGCCTGCTGCATCAGCTGCGCCTGGGGACCCGGGCGCGCGACATCGCCCGGATGCTGCGCGAGGCGATGGTGGGCACGCTGACCGGCACCGCCTCGGTCTTTCTGCTCATCGTCGGCGTGGCCGTGCTGACCCGCACCATGGCCCTGAGCCAGGTGCCCAACTTCATTGCCACCGAGGTGGCCGAGCTGGGGCTGGGTCGGGTTGAGATCCTGCTGATGCTGATCCTGGCCTATCTGATCCTGGGCATGTTCATGGACACGCTGGCGATGATGTTGCTGACCATCCCGGTCCTCTTGGGCCCCTTGCAATCGGTGGGGGTGGATCCGCTGTGGTTCGGGGTCTTCCTGGTGGTCATGGCCGAGGTCGGCCTGCTGACGCCCCCCCTGGGCATCCTGACCTTCATCGTCCACCGCATCGCCTCGGACCCAGAGGCCAACCTGGGCACGCCGATCTCGCTGGGCACGGTCTTCCTGGGCGTGCTGCCCTTCGCCCTGACCGCCATCGCGGTGGTGCTGTTGCTGATCTTCGTGCCCGGCATCGTCACCTGGCTGCCCCAGGCCAGCGTCTCGGGCTAGGCTCGCGCCCTTGCCCGCAGGCGCCGGGGCTGGCAGAAGCGGGCACCGAGCCCGGAGAGGACCCATGCCCGACGCCCGATCCCAGCCCCCGCGTCCGCCCGAGGCCCCCGCTTCGGGTCCGGTCGAACTGGGCCCGAAGAAAGAGCGCCGGGCCGCCTCGGATCGGCGCATGTTGCGCGCCGCCACGGCGCTGATCGCGGCGCGGGGCGTGGCCGGGGCCAACCTGGCGCAGATCGGTCTCGACGCGGGCTATAGCCGGGGCCTGCCGGTGCAGCGCTTCGGCTCGAAACTGGCGCTGCTGTTGGCGGTGCTGGATGCGATCGAGGCGCGGTTCCTGCGCCATGTGGCCCGCCGCGTCGGCGACAGGCAGGGCCGCGCAGCCATCGTCGAACGCATACGCCTGCAACTGGAGGCGGTGCGCGACATGCCCGAAAGCGCCATCGCGCTGTACCATCTGATCATCGAATCCACCGGCGCCATGCCCGACCTCGCTCCGCGCGTGGCGCAGCTGCAAGCGGCCTATCACGACAACCTGCGGGTCTATCTGCAAGAGGCGAGAGAGTTTGGAGAGCTGCGTGCCGACCTCGACATCGACGCCGCGGCCCGGATCCTGTCGGGCACCATCGGAGGCATGTCGATTCAGGCCATCGTCGACGGCCGCACCGACCGCCTGGGCGCCGAGGCGGAAGCGCTGTCCCTGCTGCTGACCGACCGCCTGCTGCGCTGAACAGGGCCTGCGAAAAGGGGCAGGGCGTACGGCGTCTGCGTGACGTCTTGGGGATTTCGAGGTCGGGAAGAATGGCTCCGGCGGTAGGCGAGGCGGGGTCAAACCCAACTAAGTCTGATTGGCCTCAAACGCCTTTATATCAATGCTTTGCGCGACATACGCCCCAACCCGATTTCCCGGCGTGTGTGCCGAGGGTGGTGGATTTGTGTGCTTAGTTTGTTGCAGCTTCGTTGAGGTGTCAATGTGATACAAGCTCGTTAATGTTGACTGCTGCTACAGCCATGGTATCGCCTTAGCATGGCCGCAACAGCATCTTTCTTGACACCCTGCATTACCCCCTTGGTTCTCTTTCGGGATCAAATCCGGCTTGGCGTTGCAACTGGATTTTTTTTGAAGGTTGATGGGGCTTGGAATTTGGTAACGAACTGGCACGTGTTTAGCGGCTGTCGGCCAGATACGGGGCAACCAAGGCACAGCAATGGTGCGGTGCCTAATAAATGCATCTTCTTTCGCTCTGGCCTTTCGGATGAGAAGATCACGTGGGCACCAGAGACCCTAGATTTAGGAGATGCCCTGACTGATACTGCAAATTGGTTTCAGCATCCTGCGCGGGGTCAGTCTGTAGATGTAGCGTCATTCCCCATTAGTGGCGAGCAAGTGGGAAAGAGCAAAGATTTACTTGAGGCTGACGCCCATGATCCCGACATGTTTGTTGATGTCGGGGGAGAAGTCTTCTTGCCCGGGTATCCGCAAGGTCTAACCGGTGGCGGTAGATTTCCACTGTGGAAGCGTGCCAGCCTTGCGACTTCTCTGGAGTGGGGTGTGGGTATTGAAGATCGGTTCTTTGTCGATACCGCCTCGAGAGAAGGAATGTCTGGATCACCTTGCTTGGCTATTTCCAATTGGCAGCATTATCGCATGGACCGTGATACGCTCAAAGTATCAGTGATCCGTAGCCCGATGTCTTGGCGCTTGCTCGGCATCTACTCCGGGCGGCTGAATGCTCAAGATGACTTCGGTGCACAGGTTGGGATCGTTTGGCGAGACACCTTGATTTTCGACGTTATCCGTGGCGGTGTTCACGGTTCGGTGAAGATAGCAAAGAGCGGTGGCTAGCGTGTCCACTTTTCGGCTCAAAAATCTGAGCACCCGAACTCAATAGTTGATGAACCGCGCGTCCCCCCGGTGGGGGCGGCGCTTTGTGTGTGGGCCGGTGCCGTTGGTGCCCCGGTGACCTGAGCGCGCCTCAGTGCACCCCAAAGCCGCCTTACGAAATTCCCCGCGCGACCACCTCGGCCACCAGCGTTCAATTGCCCCTAATTGTCCCACAGGGCAAGCTCTAGCGAGACGTCTCACGTTGCCCCGCAGGGTGTCCCAAAAGAATTTCCTTGACCATTTGAGACAATTCGCCTTATCATGTCTAAGACATTGCGAGACATATTCAGGAGACATGAGACATGCTGGTAGGATATGCGCGGACCTCGACACTGGACCAGAAGGCTGGCCTTGAGGGGCAGGAGCGGGAGTTGAAGGCGGCAGGGTGTGACCGGCTGTTCATAGAGCAGGTGTCATCGGTGGACGTGACAGCCCGTGAGAAGCTCGCTGAGGCCCTGTCTTTCGTCCGGGAGGGTGACACCCTAGTCGTGACCAAGCTGGACCGTCTGGCCCGCTCTGTGGCCCACCTGCTGGAAGTCCTCGACACCCTGACCGACCGGGGAGCGGCGCTCCGTATCCTCAACATGGGGATCGACACCAGCACCCCGACCGGGAAGCTCATGCTGACGGTGCTGGGCGGTGTCGCAGAGTTCGAGCGCGAGATCATGCTTGAGCGGCAGCGCGAGGGGATCGCCAAGGCCAAGGCGGCGGGCAAGTACAAGGGCCGGAAAGCGACAGCTAGAGCCAAGACTGAGGAGGTCTTGAAGCTGCACCGTGGGGGCGTCGGCGCGACCGAGATTGCCAAGCGGTTGGAGATTGGCAGGGCCAGCGTCTACCGGATACTGAGCGCCAGCGGCTAAGCTGCTTTCTACCGTCCGATCCTGTGGTCGCGACAGGGGGCTTGCGGTGTCGACATGGGGCTATCTGTTTTGAAGGGCAGAGCGCGGTGGCGGTAGGGAATGGTTCCTGTGTGGGGGGTTTATTGTTTATTGACAGTAGCTTGAAGCCCGTTGATGATCTTGCTGTACACGCTTCCTTACACCCGGAGATCCCCATGCCTCACCCTCTAGACCACCTTGTCGCCTTCACTGACCACCTCTTTGCGAACGCTGACGCGAACTGTCTCGGTGACGATGCGAGGGACGCGCTATCTACGATTAAGGATGCCGCAGAACAGCTTTTCATGGCTGCCGAGGCCCTGAGCCGTGGCGAGGCGGAGGGCACTCTTGATGTTGCCGTGGGCCTTGCGAATGGCGAGGGCAAGCTGGCCGAGGCACAGCGAGTGCTGGCTGCGGCATAACTGCGCCGGACTTACCTTCGGGGCGGATCGACCCGCGCCCCCCCGAGAAGCTGAATGATGCGGAGCCGCTGACGCCCAGCGCGCGGTGGTCCTGCATACCCACTGGAGGGATTACTACGTCCCTTCGGAGGGTGGCCCCTTAGGTTTACACAGGGCTGATCCGAGTGCTCAGGCAGGTGGTCTACCTGCTGATGACCCGGTGCCTCCTCCGCCACGTCCCTCCCCATCAACCTCCTTACCTATCCCTCCTCAGAGAAGCCCTCAGGGCCGGTTCTGGTGGGGTGTCGAAGGCTGCGCTTCGCGTGGTCGTTTTGGCGTTTCTCCCGCGTGTTGCGCCGGGTGGCCCTCGGCACTCCTCCCGAGCTGCAAGCTGTCCCCTCACAAACGGCGCGGTCTCGAACACCCCCCTTAAAAGAGAAAGAGCTACTTCATGAAACACACCCCTGACTTCGTTCCCGCTGTCCTCGACGGTCTCACGGCGGAAGATATAAGCGGCTTCCGGCAGCTAACCCGAGCGGAAGCGAAGCGTCTGGATGCGGCTGAAACTCGGGCGACGGCGCATCTCCACGAGAACCACGCGGCCCACCTGCAAGAAAAGCGCAAAAGGCGCTGGCCGATCCCGTGCCAGGACAATGATGGCACAGATTGCTTCCTTGTCCCCCTGAGCGATGCTGGCACCGAGTACGCAATCATCGAGGCTGACGACTACTGGCTAGTGCGGGATGCTGGCGGCGATGGCCTCTGGTGCATCGTTGGTCGTTCGCAGGGGCATCGCTATGTCGCGACCTATGCCCCGCTGGGGGATAGCAAGCCCGGCTATGCGGTCTACCCCGCGAGGATTATCCTGAGGCTGTCCAGGGGGCAGCGTGTGCGCTACCTCAACGGCGACACCCTCGACTTGAGGCGCAAGAACCTGATCGGTCAGGCAGGGGCAGCGCGCTTGCCAGCGGGAGGCATGTTGCGGATCGGCGCGAGACTGCGGGATAAGATCGCTGCCGAGGGGCGTCTAGTTGGAGTTGCCGGTTGATGGCGGTCGCGACCAAGACGGGGGACGCGTTGGTCCGCATCTTCCGGGTGGAGACCCCGAGCGGCGCGGGCCTTGGCGAGAGCGGTCTTGACCGGCTCTATTTCTTCGTAGCGTACACGGCGATGTATCGTGGCGAGGAGGAAGGAGCACCGCCCGGTTACATTCCGCCGGGGGCGATGGCCTCGCTGGATGGCCTTCACCTCGTGATTGCCCCGCGCCACAGCTTCGGGTTCGCGAAGAGGGAGCACCTGTTAATCTGGCTTCCCTCGGAAGCAGGACGCAGGGCTATGCAAAACGCTGGCGGTGTCCTGAATGAGTATGAGATCGCGGAGAGCGCGGTTCGCTCCGGCGAGATCCGCCTCTATTTCGATCCCGCCGATGCGCGGCTGG
Source organism: Pseudooceanicola aquaeponti (assembly GCF_050897975.1). Lineage (NCBI taxonomy): Bacteria > Pseudomonadati > Pseudomonadota > Alphaproteobacteria > Rhodobacterales > Paracoccaceae > Pseudooceanicola > Pseudooceanicola aquaeponti. The sequence goes on along the minus strand of NZ_JBPAXY010000005.1, from coordinate 204,362 downwards.
TGGCGACGCATCCGCTGGTGCAGCCCTCTGAGGCTGCTTAGGGGCCTCTGAAAAAGCTCTCGGCCCCGCCGCCGGTCAAGAGGTAGATCGCTGCGGGGATGCCCATGACAATGGCAAAGCCGAGGTATTCGCGCCAGCCCGCGCCCCTGTCCTTCTTCGCGGCCTTCCGGCGGCCTTTCGTGTCGCTCATTGGTCTCTACCCAATGCCTTGTTCATCGCCCGCGTGGCGGCTCTCAAACGCGCTACGTTCCCTCCGTACACCCGGTCGCCCACATCTTCCTGAGCGTGGCCTAGGATAAGGTCTTGATCCTGTTTTGAGACCTCCGCCTCCCGCAGCCAGTCCTTCATGTTGTGACGCAGTGAGTGAAGGCTATGCCGTTTGTCCGAGGTGATCGTCCGCAAGTGCTTCATGAGCGATGCTGAGACAGCCTCAGAGCTGCGCGCGCGGCCATAGCGGGGAAACAGCATGTCGTCGCTGCCAGCAGCCTCTCGGGCCTCCTTCGCGGCTACCAGAGCGTCCCCGACAAGGGGCACTTGGCGGATCGAGGATTGTGTTTTCACCCGCCGTCTTTCATGCCAAGCAATCTTGATGTGGGGTAGGTCGCTGTTGGTGTCGACATCTTCAACGCGAAGCCCGACGACTTCGGACAGGCGACAACCGGTCCCAACCAACAGTCGCCAGATCAGCGCGAGGTCGCTCCGGGCGTTGCCCGTGATCCGCCTGTGAGCGTCTTGAAGAACTTGCGGGGGCAGGGGCAACCGCTTCTCGCCTTCGCCAGTCCTGCCAGCGGCTTTTCTCTGTGGCACGGGGAGCTTGTTGAATGGGCTGTTGAAGGTGGCTGAAATGTCCATCTCGGTCGCCGCGAAGTTGATGACCGCCCGCAGCAGGTTCAGGTACTTCTGCACCGACTCTGGGCTGATCCGCTGTCCGTCGGATTTCACCTGGTCCAGCATATGATCGCGCACCGCACGTGCTTCCTCGCGCGTCAACTCTGTCAGGATAGGATCACGCCCCAGCGCCTCTTGAGTAAGTGCGACAGACCGCTTTACCTGTCCCTCGGCGCGTCGGTAGCTAGCTGGAGGTTCCGTCCCCCGCTTCTCTGCGAGGTAGAGTTTCATGGCGTCTTCGAGCGTGGGTTCCGGGCGCTTCGTCGCCTCTGCACCGTTCCGCAGAATGTTGATGGTCAGGCGGTCAACGTCAGTTGCGTTGGTCGGGTCAAGCGTTTCATCGTCCAAGGTGTAGCGGGCTGACAGCGCCTCAATGATTGCTTCCCGCTTTTCAGCGGTTTCTTCGTCAGTGGCGCCGATGGCATCTTGGCTGAGCATCGCTGCGCGGGCGCGGGCCAGGGTAAAAGCTTGTCGTTCAGTCAGGTCGCCTCTGTCAGCGGCGGCTTCCTGGCCAGCCTGACACTTGGCCCTCTCAATCGCCCGCTCAACCTCTGCGTGGAACTGAGGGTAGACCTTCAACGCCTCCCGCTCGGTATCCCCGAGGACGCGCTTGAACTCCCGGAAGTCGAAGCTCTGAGAGACTTCTTTGGGAACGCGCCGCCTGTACTGCCAGCGACCAGATTTTGTCTTTGAAACGTGCCTCAAGACCAGCCCCATGTGTACTCCCTGTGTACCCGAATGTGTGCCGGGGGGAGAATCATGTAGCTTAAATCATTGATATTTCGTCACATTCAAGTGAGAAATGGCTCCGGCGGTAGGGATCGAACCTACGACCAATTGATTAACAGTCAACTGCTCTACCGCTGAGCTACGCCGGAGCATTTGGCGTCGGGGCGGGGCGCGTTGCGCTGCCGTCCCTGCGGTGTGGGCGGGGTATAGCAATGCGATTTGGGGTCGGCAAGAGGCATTCGGGCAGAAATTTGCGATTTTTTTCCGACCCGTCGCAGAGGCCTGCCAGAGCCGGGAAATGCTGGCCTCAAAGCCGCCGGAAAACCGTCTCGGCGTGCAGATCTCCCTCGGGCGCGACCTGGGATTTCCCCATCAGATCAATGAGATGTGCCAGGACGTTGCGGGCGGCGGCGGGCAGCAGGGCAGGGGCGATATCGGTATAGACCCGCGCCGCCAGGGCGGGTGCCGAGGCGGGGCCCGCGGCCAGGGCCTGTATCAGCTGCGCCTCGCGCATCTCGCGGTGCCCGATCAGCCAGTCCAGCCGCGCGGCGGGCGTCTCGACCGGGGCGCCGTGGCCCGGCAGGAACAGCCGCGCGGGCCGGGCGCGCAGCCGCCGGCAAGAGGCCATGAAATCGGTCAGGTCGCCATCGGGGGGCGAGACCAGCGACGAGGACCAGCCCATCACCAGATCGCCGGTAAAGATCACGTCGCCCAGGGCGAAACACAGGTGATTGCCGAAATGCCCCGGCGTCCACAGCGCCTGAAGCGCCCAGTCGGGGCCCTGGATCCAGGCCTCGTCCGCCAGGCTCTGGTCGGGGGCAAAGGCGTGGTCGGTGCCCTCGCCACCGCCCAGCTCTCCGGCGCGGGCCAGGCGGGTCATGACGTCCGAGCGTCCGGCGAGGGCGGGGCCATAGGCCAGCACCGGCGCGCCGGTCTCTGCCGCCAGGGCGCGGGACAGCGGCGAATGATCCAGATGGGCATGGGTGACCAGGATATGCGACACCCGCTGCCCCGGCGCCAGGGCGGCCAGGATGGCGCGTAGATGCGCGGGATCCTCGGGGCCGGGGTCGATCACGGCGATCTCGGCGCCCTGACCCAGCAGGTAGGTGTTGGTGCCCGGCCCGGTGAAGGGCCCGGGATTGGGCGCCAGAAGGCGGCGGATGCCGGGCGCCAGGGTCACCACCTGGCCGGGCACCAGCCCGTCGTCTGCAAAGGTGTCCGCTGCCTGCATGTCGCTTTTCCTCTCGTCTTGCGGGGGCTAGGGTAGCGCATGTTTTTCGACTGGCTCAAACGATATGTGCCCCGGGGGCTTTATGGACGCGCGGCGCTGATCCTGGTGCTGCCGGTGGTCACGCTGCAACTGGTGGTCTCGGTGGTCTTCATCCAGCGCCATTTCGAAGGGGTGACCGTGCAGATGTCGCGCAGCGCCGGGCGCGACGTGAACCTGGTGCTGCAAGAGGCGGCCCAGGGCCAGGGGCGCGCCGCCGCCGCCGTGCTGGAGATGCAGGTGGCCCAGGTGCCCGTCTCCGAGGTGCCTCAGGCCGGGCGGCTGCGCTGGTTCGATCTGTCGGGGCGGGTGATCGGCCGGGTCCTGCGCGAGGAGGTGCCGCAGCTGCGCCTGCTGGATCTGCCCAATGACCATGACGTCAGCGTCTATCTGGCCCAGCCCGGCGCGGCGGACGAGCTGTTGCGGCTGGATTTCGACCGCACCCGGCTGTCGGCCTCGAATCCGCACCAACTGCTTGTGAACATGCTGTTCTTCGGGGTTCTGATGACGGTGATTTCCTTCATCTACCTGCGCAATCAGCTGCGCCCGATCACCCGCATGGCCAAGGCGGCCGAGGCCTTCGGGCGCGGGCGCCATGTGCCCTACCGGCCTGCGGGCGCGGTCGAGGTGCGTGCGGCGGGCCATGCCTTCCTCGACATGCGCGCCCGGATCGAGCGGCAGATCGAACAGCGCACCCTGCTGTTGTCGGGGGTCAGCCACGACCTGCGCACGCCGCTGACGCGGATGCGTCTGGCGGTGTCGATGCTGGACGAGGCCGACCGCAAGGAGCTGGAGCGCGACATCGACGACATGCAGCGGATGCTGGACGAATTCCTGTCCTTCGCCCGCGGCACGGCCGAAGAGGTCGAGACCCGGGTCGATCCGATCCAGCTGCTGCGCGAGATCGTCCATGACGCGGGCCGCGCCGGGCAGGACGTGACCCTGGTCGAGGCCCTGGGCGCGGGCGAGATGCCCCTGCGCCCCCTGGCCATCCGCCGCGCGGTCGAGAACCTGATCGGCAATGCCGTGCGCTATGGCACCCGCGCCGAGGTCAGCGTCGATCTGACGCCCAAGGCCCTGCGCATCCGGGTCGAAGATGACGGGCCGGGCATTCCCGCCGACCGGCGCGAAGAGGCGATGAAACCTTTCACCCGCCTGGACACCGCGCGCAACCAGAACCGGGGGCCGGGCGTGGGTCTGGGCCTGTCGATCGCCGTCGACACGGCGCGCGCCCACGGCGGGGTCCTGCGCCTGGGCGAAAGCGACCGGCTGGGCGGGCTCCAGGCCGATATCGTCATCGCGCGCTAGGCCCCGGGCCTTGCGGGCCGCCGATGCGGCGGAAGGCGCCCGTGCCGCGCCCGGGGGGCGCTGACCGCTTAGGCACTTGCGCCGCTCTGGCCGCCTTGCCGGCGCGGCAGGTCCAGAAGCGGCTTTCTGTCGCGGCATACGCAGGCTAGACATTGGGACACCGCCCCGATCCCGGGCCAGACAGAGACACCGAATGACAGACGACAGCCGTTCCGTGCCCCCGCCGCAGGAGGCAGGCTTCAACAAGGCCAATTGGCCCTTCTACTGGATCACCCAGACCTCCAACCGCTACATGCAGGTTATGGAACGACGGCTGAAGACCATCGGCATGGACGTGGCCTATTGGCGGGTGCTGATGTCGCTTTACGAGGATCAGGCGCTGTCGATCTCCGAGATCTCGAGCTATTGCATCATCAAGCCCAACACGGCGACCAAGATCATTCAGCGGATGACCTTGCAGGGGCTGGTCACCACCGGGCCGCGCCCCAGTGACGGCCGGGTGACCGAGGTGCGGCTGACGCCGGCGGGCCACGAGATGCGCCGCAATGCGCGCGCCATCGCCGACGAGGTCTTCGTCACCGCCTTCGAGGATCTGTCGCGGGAAGAGCAGATGGTGCTGAACCTGCTGCTGGAAAAGGTCTACCGCAAGCTGGACTGAGCGCGCCCGGAGGGCTGAGCCACGTCTCGGCAGGGCGCCGGGCAGCTGTCAGCCGTGCAGCAGGGCGCGGGCGTCGGCCAGATGGGCGCCGGTCAGATGGTCCGGCGTGATCGGCGCGGACGCGGCGCAGGATCCGGCGACCGAGGCGGCGGTGACCAGGGCCACGCGCAGCGCGTCGTCGCCCGAGGCCTGGGTCAGCTCGCGGGCCTGCCGCTCGGCCTCGGCCAGGCGGGCCTGGCTGTCGCGATACCGCCGAAGGGCGGTTTCGGCGGCGCCCAGATCAATCAGCGTCTCAAGGTAATCCGCATGATCGGGCGTGCCCCGCTGCACCTCTGCCCGGGCCAGCTCGGCGCGCAGCTCGGCCAGCTCGGCGGGCCAGTGGTCGATATCGCCTTCCAGCCCCAGCAAGTCGGCGGCCTGGGCCAGCGCGTCCTGGCACGTGGCATGAAGCTCGCGGGCCTGGGCCAGCTCGGCGCGCATCGGCCCCAGGCTCTGGGCCGCCGAGAGATAGGCCAGGGCCGGGGCCAGGTCGGGGGCGCCATCGGCGGGCGGGCTTTGCTTCAACCGGCGCAGCGACAGCACCGCCGCCCCCAGCCAGTCGGCGGGGTCCGCGCCGTCCGAGGCGCGCAGATCCCCCTCGCCACGGTTGTGATGGACCACCGGCGCCCTGGCGTCTTCCGCAGGTTGACGCGCCGTGCCCGCGCTGCCCGAACTGGTCAGACCGGACAGCATGACCGGCGCAGCCAGCGCCAGAAGCGCCCCGTTCAGGGTCAGGGTCAGCAGGGTCGTATCCATGGCAGAGGGCTTTCTGTCGCGGTCCTTTCTCTGTGGTAAGCACAGGGCGCGCGGCAGAGTCGAGAGCGGAAACCGAACAGGCGCTGATGCGACACAGCGCCGCCGTTTGGCCGCCGGTTGTGGCGATGTTTTCGGCGGCCACTTGCCGATCACGCAACGTCGCCTCCTGCGGCAGGGCCCACAGGTGGGGGCGGACGGCGGGCCAGAACGGCAAAACGCCCGGAGCGTGAAGCTCCGGGCGTTTCTGTTTCAGGCCTTGGACGCCGGGTCAGGCGAACTCGGGGCGCTCGCGCTTCATCTTGCGGACCATGGCGTCAAACAGCAGCGTCGCGAAGCTGGCGCTGTCCTTCAGGCGCTGCGCATCGGCTGCGCATTTCTGCTTGATCTCTTCCGGCAGTTGGCTGTCGGGGCCGGGGATGGCCGCGGCGGCGCACTGAATTTCCGCGGCGCGCTGGAAGGTCCAGAGCAGGAAGAAGGTCAGCGGGATATCCGCCTCCATGCAGGCCACACCGTGGTTCTTCAGCACCAGCACATGCTTGTCGCCCAGCGAGTTCAGCATCCGCTCGCGCTCTTCGTCGTAGATCGTGATCCCTTCGAAGGCGTGATAGGCGACCCGACCGTAAAGCTGCGCACCGTAGAACGAGTTATGGTCGATGCCATAGCCCTTCATGGTGATCGCGGAGACCGGGGTGGTGTGGGTATGCACCACGCAGCCCACGTCGGGGCGGTGTTCGTGGATCACGCCGTGCAAGGCGAAACCGGCGGGGTTGGGCTTGTACTCGCTGTCGCGCTTCAGCTTGCCGTCGACGCCGACCACCAGCAGGTTCTCGGGCGTCACCTCATCGTAGTGCAGGCCCATCGGGTTGACCAGATAGGCGTGCTCGGCGCCGGGCAGGCGCACCGAGATGTGGTTGAAGATCAGTTCGGTCCAGCCAAGGTAGCTGACCAGGTGATAGAAATCGGCCAGCTGCACGCGCAGCTCTGCCTCGGTCATCTTGTCCATCGGGCCGTCCTTCGGAGTCGTCATGTCGTTCATCACGGGGTCCTTTCCAGGGAGGTGAGGGGAGTGAGGTCGGACAGGGCGGCCTCGGCCGCATCGCCCGAAAGCGGCAGCGAGGGGGCGGTGTCCAGGGCGTGGACGATGGCCGCGAGGCAGCGCATCGGCTGCCCTTGGTCCTCGGCCAGGGTCATGGCGGCACGGGCGATCGCATCCAGCTCCAGGGTGCGGCCCGCGCGGGCATCTTGCAGCATCGAGGTGGCGAAGGGCCCCGCATCCAGCAGCAGGTCGCGCAGCCAGGGGTTGGGCGGCAGGTCGCGGCCCAGGTCGGCCTTGGCCCAGGCGCGGAACTCGTCCGCCACCGCAAAGGCCAGGGCGCATAGATCGTCGCGCTGGCCGATCTCTTCCAGGGTGCAATCCACCAGCGCCGACAGCGGGTTGGTGGTGACATTGGCCATCAGCTTGACCAGCACCTTGGCGCGGATGTCCTCGGACAGATCGGTGACCACGCCGCCCGCGTTCAGCGTCTGGATCAGCGCGTCGACCTTCGCCCCGTCGGCGCCGGGGGCCACGGGGGCCAGCGACAGGGTGGGGGTGTTGGTCGACTGCGCCACGCCGGCCGCGTCCATCGAGACGGTCATCAAGAGCACCGCGCCCAGCACCTGTTCGGGGCGCAGCAGGCGGGCCAGGATGCCCTGGGGGTCAGTATGGGGCACGGGCCGCGCGTCCGGCAGGAAGAACCAGAAGGGCAACCCGTTGACCATGGGAATGACCAGGGTCTCGGGACCGATGCCCGCGCGGTTGGTGTCCAGCGCGGCGCCCAACTGCTGGGATTTCACGCAAAGGAACACCGCGTCCTGCACTTCGCTCAGGGCTTCGGTGGCCTTGGGGCGCGCGTCATGCCGCGTGCCCCGGTCGTTCAGGGCCAGCCCGTCGTCGGCAATGGCCTGCAACCGGGCACCCCGGGCCACCACGGTGACCTGGGCGTCCGAGCCGCAGATAAGCGCGGCCATGGCGGTGCCGATATTGCCCGCGCCGATAATGGCAATCTTCATCATCTCGTCTCCGTCAGGTCAGCAGCAGGACCAGGCCCGGCACCGCCGTCAGCAGCGCCACACGGACCACGTCCATGGCGACGAAGGGGAAGAGGCCACGGAAGATCGTGCCCAGCTTCACATCCGGCACCACCGAGCGCAGAACGAAGGCGTTCATGCCCATGGGCGGGGTGATGTAGGAGATCTCGGTGACCATCACGACGAAGATGCCGAACCAGATCAGGTCGATCCCCTGCGCGGCGGCAATGGGATAGAAGACCGGCACGGTCAGCATGATCATCGACAGGCTTTCCAGCACGCAGCCCAGCACCAGGTAGATGCACAGGATGACCAGGATGGTGACCATCGGCGTGCCGCCGAACAGGCCCAGGAAGTCCTGGATGTCGCGGGTCATGCCCGACATGTTCACGTAGTTGGTGAAGGTCAGCGCCCCGAAGAGGATGAAGAACATCATGGCGGTGGTCTTCATCGTGTCGAAGAGGACCGAGATCATCCGGTCGATGCTGAACTTGCCCGACAGGATCACCAGCAGCAGCGCGCCCCCGGCGCCCATGCCCGCACTTTCGGTGGGGGTGAAGACGCCCAGATAGATCCCGCCCATCACGAAGACGAAGAGGACCAGCGCGCCCGCGGTGCCCTTCAGCGCCTTGATGCGGTCGATCAGGGGCAGCTTTTCCTCGGTGGGCAGATCCAGGCCCTGCACCTTCATCGAGATCCGCACGGCGATGGCATAGCCGATGACGCCGATCACGCCCGGGATCAGCCCGGCCATGAACAGCTTGCCGATGTCCTGCTGGGTCATGATACCGTAGAAGACCAGGATGACCGAGGGCGGGATCAGGATGCCCAGGGTGCCACCCGCCGCGATCGAGGCGGTGGACAGCTGGTCGGGATAGCCGTAGCGGCGCATCGAGGGCAGGGCGATCCGGGTCATGGTGGCCGCCGTGGCCATTGACGAGCCACAGACCGAGGAGAAGGCGCCACAGGCCACCACGGTGGCGGTGGCAAGTCCGCCCTTGCGGTGGCGCAGCCAGGCATAGGCGGATTTATACAGCTCATCCGCGATGCCCGATTGCACCACGAAGTTGCCCATCATCAGGAAGAGGGGCAGCACGGACAGCGAATAGTCGCGCCCGTTGTCGAAGAAGGTCGAGCCGAGCAGAGAGAAGGCGGGGGTCCAGCCGATGATCGAGGCGACCCCCACCAGGCCAACGCCCGCCAGGGCGAAGGAGATAGGCACGCCGATCAGCAGCAAAAGGCTGACGACGGCCATGCCGACGGGCCAGTATTCCATGGGTCAGGTCCTGTTCTTGAGCCGCCGCGCCAGGTCAACCAGCGGCACCGCGACAGAGAGGAGGGCGCCTGCGGCCGCGCAGACGGCGCAGAAATACCCCAGCGGGGCAATGGGGATGCGCAAAGAGGTGGTGACGCCGCCATAGCCGCCGATCTGTCCGGCATAGATCCAGATCCGCCAGGCGACGACGGCCAGGATCACGGCCGAGAACAGGCCGGTGGCGGCCAGGCGCCAGGGCTGAAGGCGGAAGGGCAGACGATCGGTCAGCAGATCGACGGTCACATGCTCATTGGCCAGCGACACTGCGGGCAGGCCAAGAAAGATCGTGGCGGCCAGCAGCAGTTCGGTCAGTTCGGTCGCGCCCTGCAAGGGAGCGTTGAACAGGTAGCGGCCGATCACGTCGACCACCGTCATCCCCATCAACACCATCAGAAGGATCCCGCCCAGCACGGCCAGGATCATGCGCAGATCGAAGGGGTTCCGGGAAACCGGCAGCATGTCTGCTGCCGGCTCCTCGGAGGCGTGGATCGAGGTGGTGGGCCTCATTCCGCCGCCATTTCCTTGGCGATTTCAGCCTTGAAGAAGTCGTAGGCCGCTTCGGCATCGACGCCGGTCGAGGCCACTTCTTCCATCTTCTCGGCCACCAGCGGCTCCAGCATGGCGGTCCAGGCGGTCATCTGCTCTTCGGTGGCGGGCGTCACCTCGATCTTGCCTTCCATGTTGGCCAGACCCTTGGCGTCGACGCGATCCCACATCTGACCGGCCATGCGGGCCAGGGCCTCGCCGGTGACGCTGTCGATCTGTTCCTGCTGCTCGGGCGTCAGGCTGTCCCACTTGGCCTGGTTCATCACGATGAAGAACGAGGTGTTATACAGACCGCCGGGCACGGAAACACCCACCGACAGCTGCGGGATCAGGCCGAAGAAGTCGACCGACTCGTAGGGGAAGAGGATGCCGTCGGCCACGCCCTGGGACAGCAGCTCATAGGCCTTGGACGAGGGGCCCTCGACCGGCACGGCGCCCAGGCCGGTGGCGATCTCATGCACGAAGCCGCCGCCGACGCGCAGCTTCTTGCCTTCCAGGAAGGCCGGGTCGGTGGCGTCGCCCTCTTTGACGAAGATCTCGCCGGGGCCGTGGGTGAAGACGGCCAGGACCTTGACGCCGTCATATTCACCGGCGGGCTTCAGGTACTGTTCCCAGGTGCGCCAGTAGGCGACCGAGGTCGCTTCCGAGCTGTCGCCCAGGAAGGGCAGCTCGCCCAGGTTGGTGGTCTTGAAGCGACCGGCGCTGTAGCCCTGCACGCCGAAGGTGATGTCGGCCACGCCGTTGACGGCAAAGTCGAAGTGGGCGGGCGGCGGGCCCAGGGGGGCGGGCAGGATGTTGGCGGTAACCGAGCCGCCGGTGGCTTCTGCGATCTGCTCGGTCATCGGCACGACGACTTCAGAGACCAGCGGGTGCGAGGGCGGCAGCCAGTTGGCGACGGTCAGGACGGTGTCGGCAGCGGCGGCACCGGCCATCGACAGGCCGAGGGCGGTAGCGGCAAGAAAATGTTTCATTGTTGGCGTTTCCCTGTTGGTTTTACGGGTCATGGTCCCGGGTTGGCCCGGATGGTAGTGGCCCGCGGCGATCAGCTCGCCGCGCGCAGGTGGTGAAAATCGCGACCGAACCAGATGAGGCCGGACCGGTCCCCCTCGTTCAGCGCGATCTCTTCGACTTCACAGAAGAAGACCGAATGGGTGCCGACCTCGGACCGGCCGGTGATCCGGCAGTCGAAGGCCGCCAGCGCGTCGGTGAGGACGGGCGCGCCGGTGGCATGTGTGGTCCAGCCGCTGTCGGCGAAACGTTCGTCGGTGCCGGCCCGGGCAAAGATGCCCGACAGGTCCTGGTGCTGGGGACCCAGCACATTGACGCAGAGCGTGCCGTTCTCGGCGAACATGTCGTGGCTGCGGTTGTTCCGGTTCACGCAGACCAGGAGGGTGGGCGGCGTGTCGGTGACAGAGCAGACCGCCGAGGCGGTCATGCCGTGACGGCCTGCGGGGCCATCGGTGGTCAGAACCGTGACGGCGGCGCCGAGGCGGCTCATGCCTTCGCGAAAGAGGTCCTTGATTTCCATGGGCGCGTCCTCTGTCAGATGTCCAGGACCAGGCGGCCCTTGGCGCGCGAGCAGCAGCAGCAGATCTGGTCGCCGTCTTCGCGTTCCTCTTCGGTCAGGAACTGGTCGCGGTGGTCGATCTCGCCCTCCAGCACGTCGGTCAGACAGGTGCCGCAGATGCCTTCCTCGCATTTCACCTCGATCTTCAGACCCTCGCGGGCCAGGACCTTGGCGATGGTTTCGTCGGGGCCCACGGTGACCGTCAGATCCGACTGCTCGCAGTACACCTCGAAGCTTTCTCCGCTGGAATCGACATCCGCCGAGAAATATTCGCGGTGGATCTGCTTTCCGGGATAGCCTGCCTTTTCGGCCTCTCCAATCACCCAGTCCATGAAGCCCTGGGGGCCGCAGACATAGATGTGTGTGCCTGCCTCTGCCTTGGGCAGATCGCGGGCCAGATCCAGCGGTTCGGCGCCTTTTGCGTCATCGTGATGCAGCACGATATTGGCGCGGAAGGGCAGGCTTTCGATCTGTTCGAGGAAGGCCGTCCGCTCGGCCGAGCGGGTGGCGTAATGCAGGGTGAAGGGCGCGTCGCGGTCGTGCAGCTCCCAGGCCATGGCCAGCATCGGCGTCACGCCGATCCCGCCGCCGAAAAGCACGGTGTTGGTGGCATCCGCGGCCAGGGGGAAGTGGTTGCGCGGGCCTTCCACATGCAGCTTTTCGCCGGTCTTCACCAGCTGGTGCAACGCGACCGAGCCGCCGCGGCTTTCGGGATCCTTCAGGATGCCCAGCTTGTAGCAGTCGCGGTCGGCGGGGTTGCCGGCCAGCGAATACTGGCGCCACAGCGGGCCCTCGGGGGTCTCGACCAGCAGGTCGATATGGGCGCCCGCGGTGAAGGGCGGCAGCGGACCGTCGCCCTTCAGGGTCAGTTGCATGATGTCGCCGCGGTCGTCGAAACGCTCGGCGACCGTCAGGATCATGGTGTTGGTATCGCTCATGTCCTTCATGTCTCCCTCAGCGCATGTAAAGGCCGCCGTTGTAATCCCAGCAGGCGCCATTGACGAAGGCAGCCTCGGGACCGGCAAGCATGGTGACAAGCTGACCAACGAAGGCGGGATCGCCCAGCTGGCCGACGGGGATGTTCTTCAGCATCTGGGGCATGTTCTCGCCCACCAGTTCGTGCACCATCGGGCTGTCCATGGGACCGGGCGAGATGCAGTTGCAGGTGATGCCGTACTGGGCCAGGTCACGGGCGAAGACCTTGGTCAGGGTCATGATCGCGCCCTTGGAGGCGGCGTAATGCGCCCCCGTGGTGGTGCCACCGTTCTGGCCCGCAAGCGAGGCCATGTTGATGATCCGGCCATAGCCGCGCTGGATGAAATGCCGTCCGAAAATCTGCGAACCGGCAAAGACGCCGCCCGCGTTGATCGCCATCACCTCGTTGAAGGCGGCGGGGTCGATCTCCATCAGCGGTTGCGCGCGGGTCACGGCGGCGTTGTTCACCAGCACCTCGACCGACCCCCAGCGATCCACGACCTTGTCGAGGACGGTCTGGAAGTCTTCGGGCTTGGACACGTCCAGGGTGGCGGTCAGGGCCATCTCGGAAGCAAGGTCCAGTTCTTCGGCCAGCTTGTAGGTCGCGTCAGCATCCACATCTGTGATGATGACCCGGTAGCCTGCGGCGTGGAGGGCACGGGTGATGGCCGCTCCGACGCCGTTTCCGGCGCCGGTGATGACGGCAGTCTGAGTGTCGAGGGGAAGCGGTTTCGACATCAGAACAGATAGCTGATCGACGTCAGCACCCCATCAGAGTTCAGCAGGCGGATGACCTTGTCGCGGATCATGAAGCCGTCCTCGGTCACCTTCAGTTTCCAGGTGACATTGGCGGCGAACATGCGCTGGCGGCCGAACTTGTCCTCGATCACGTGCTGGGCGGCCCGCACGGTGACGGTGTCTCCCTCGGCGCCCTCGATGACGAAGCGCGACAGGGTGCGCACGCTGTCGGCGGGCGGGGCCGAGGAGATCGAGAAGCCCGCCTGGAAGCGCTCGACGCGCATCTTGCGCATCTTCGCGTCGTCATAGGCGATGTTCAGGCGGTTGGCGAAATCGTCGCCTTCCTTGTCGACGGGGATGACGTAGAAGCCTTCCTCGGTCCACAGGTTCAGCCAGGTGTCGTAATCGCGCCGGTCCAGCAGGTCGGCTTCCATCCACAGGAATTCGGCGATGTCCTGAAGTTTCACGTCGGTTGCGGCCATGTCTTTCATTGGTCCATCACCTTCTTCCACTGTTTGTAGGCAGAGCGCATCCCGGTCTCGGCCGAGATGTCACCGATCGGCAGGCCGTTCGCGCCTTCCTTTTCCAGACCCAGGCCACGGTTGACCATCACGTCCACGTCGCCCGCCCCGGCAGACCCGCGCTGCACGCGTTCCCAGACCTCGGCGTCATCGGGCGAGCCAAAGCCCATCGGGCCCTGGAAGTGCTCGTGCAGGCGCATCCGCATCTGGTTGGCGGCCTCGGGGCCACCCTCCATGCCCAGGGCGATGTGGCGGATCTCGGTCTCGTTCACCGAGACAGGGCGCAGGATGCGGAAGAAGGACAGCGAGCAGCCGGCGTTCGGGAAGAGGTTCAGGTTGAACCCGCAGCCGCCCACGGCACGGACGATGCGGCGCACCTTCTCGTCTTCATAGCCCTGTTCGGCCAGCTCGGCCGCCAGTTCCTTGAACCGCTCGGGGATCGGCGCGTCCAGGTTCTCGTCCAGGTCGATCAGCTCGGGCATCATCACCATGACCGAGTGGCCGTTGCCCAGGTCTTCGACGTAGCCGTCGTCGTCATCCATGAAGGAGAAGGTCTCGGTGGCCTCGCCGTCCAGCGATTGCAGGAAGGACTTGTGCACGATGGGGAAGTGGTAGGCGTCGGTGGTGTTTTCCAGCTGCACCTTCCAGTTCATCGGCACCTTGAACTGATGCTCGCCCAGGGTTTTGACGGGGAAACCGCCGCCCTGCTTCATGAACAGTTTGATCCAGGGCTTGGCATTGCCCAGGAAATCTTCCAGCGGTTCGGCGTCGTGGTTGAAGGTGGCAAAGACCATGCCTTCGAAGGTCTCGACCCGCAGTTTCTTCAGGCCGAAGTTCTCCTTCTTGAAGTCGTCGCTGTAGCCCTCGGAGTAGGGAATGGCGCGCAGGTCGCCGTTCAGCGCGTAACCCCAGCCGTGGTAGGGGCACTGGAAGGACGAGGTCTTGCCCTTCTTGATCTCGCAGACCGTGGCGGCGCGGTGGCGGCAGCGGTTGACCAGGACGTGGATTTCGCCCTTGCGATCGCGCGAGACGATCACCGGCTGGGTGCCGACCCAGCTGAGCACGAAGTTGCCCTTGCCGGGCACTTCGGATTCATGGGCCACCCAGACCCAGCACTTGCCGAAGATCTTTTCCATCTCGACATCGAACAGGGCGGGATCTTCGTACATCGGGGTGGCGACGCGGTCGCCTTTCATCAGGTCGTCGGTCTTGGGACCGCTGGGAAATTCATCCAGAGACATCTCGATTTCCTTATTGCTTGGCGGCCGCGGGGGCCGGGATCTGGGCGGGCGCGTTCCAGTCACCGACCGGACGCGCGTAAAGATTGCGGGTGGAGAAGCGGTGCATCCGCCAGGCGCCGGCCTCTTGGGCAAAGTCGATCTCCAGCCGGGCAGCCATCAGGAAGCTTTGCCCGTCGTGGAAGGTCGGCGTTTGCAGCATCAGCCAGCGGCCGGTGACGGTGCCGTCACCGTTGTGGGTGATCGCCTCGGACGAGAGGAAATGCGCGTTCATCGCGAAATGCGGCGGCGTGGTACAGAACTGCCCCAGCCAGGCGATGATCGCCGCCCGTCCGTGGTGGGCGCCGAAATCCTTGGCATAGCGGTCGCCCGCGCCGCCCCAGATCGCCCCTTCGGTGAAGAGGGCGCCCAGGGCGTCGAGGTCGGTGTCGCCGTCCAGCCGGTCGCAGATGTCCATGTAGTCGGACAGGCAGCGGCGGCAGGCGCTTTCGGCCTCCAGCCGGTCGAGCCGGGCCAGGATCTCGCCTTGGATTTCGGTCAGATCGCTCACAGGTCGGGGATCTCCAGGGCGCGGCCCATGCGGGCCTCGACGGTCATGTACTTCCACAGCCGGTCGTTGCCTTCGCCCACCACGATGGTGCGCAGCAGGTTGCAGGCGGCCTGAACGCTGTCGCGGTTCGGGAAGTCGGCCATGATGTACCAGGTGTAGGGGAAGCCTTGGGTGGCGCCGACCAGGGTCTGGTCATCGTCGAAGGTGCCGACGATTTCCACGCCGTCCAGCTTGGCGATGCCGGACATCAGTTCCTGCGTGGCTTTCCAGACCGGGCCGATCTGGTCGAAGGGCAGCGAGAAGAAGGTGCCGTGGTTGTTGAAGCAAAGAAGAGTGCGCAGTTTGGCGTCGCTCATGGGGTGGCTCCTGTCGGTGGGTTTCTTGGTCTTTCGGGGGCCGGGCCACGCGGGCCCGGCGGTGTCTTGGGATCAGGGAAAGCCCGGGGGGGTCTTCTCGCCGAACATGGCGGCGCCCGCGGCGGTCCAGGTGCCTTCACCCATGAAGGCGTGCTGGGCGACGCAGGCCGCGTCGATCATCATCCGGCCCAGGGGGTGGCCCTGCATCATGGTGCCCGCGCCGCCCATCAGGAAGGCTTCGCGCGCCACTTCGGCGCCGTCATGGGCGGCCACGGTCGAGGCCAGGCGCAGCTGCACCTTTGTCTCGGGCGAGACCTCGTCGTTGTGTTGCAGCTCTTCCCAGGCCTTGGCGGTGGCGTCGTAGAACTGGGCGCGGGCGCCAGCGAGCGTGCCCTCGGCGCGGGCCAGGTGGGCCTGCACATAGGGACGGGCGCCGGGGTTCGGGGCGCCGGTGATCGAGGCGCGCTGCGCGGCGTCGGACTTGATGAAGTCCAGCGCCTCGCGGGCGGCGCCCAGGGCCACCACGGCCAGCACCTGGGCGGCCAGCGCCATGGCGGGGTAGCGGAAGATCGCATCGTCCATCTGCGACTTCGAGCCGCGGATAAAGGTCCACTCTTCGGGGACGATCACCTTGTCGGCCACCAGATCGTGGCTGCCGGTGCCCTTCAGGCCGATGGTGTGCCAGGTCTCGTCGATGGTGACCTTGGCCTTGGGCATGACGGCGGTGCGGGGCAGGGGCGTCTCGTCGCCTTCGATCTTGATGCCGCCGCCCAGCAGGTCGGCGCCCATCGAGCCAGAGCACCAGGACCAGCGCCCCGAGACCTCAAGGCCACCGTCGACGCGGTAGGCGGGCTGCGGCGGGAACAGGCCCCCTGCGAAGACCGTGTCGGGGTTCTCGCCATAGATATTGTCGAAGGTCTCGGGCGGCAGGGCCGCGAGATAGGTCGACGACACGCCGAAGGAGGCGACCCAACCGGCGGACGGATCGGCGGCAGACAGGGTCTCGATCAGGTCGAGGAAGGCCATCGGGTCGATGTTGTCACCGCCCAGACGGGTGGGGACGAAGGCGCGGTAGACACCGATCTTCTTGAAGCCCGCGACGATGTCGTCGGGGATGTGACGCAGCGTGTCGAACTCGGCCCGGCGGCCGCGGATCTCCTCGCAGAGCGCGGCCAGCTCGGCGGCCTTGCCCAGGGTGGGGTCGGGTTTGTTCATGGCGTTTCCTTCGAGGTGTCGGCGGGGGTGCAGCGATCGGCAAGGCATTCGGCCAGCGCGCACAGGCGCGCCTCGGCGCCCTTGCGGGCGACCAGTTGCAGACCGGCGGGAAGCCCGTCCGCGGTGCGGATCGGCAGGGTGATGGCGGGGTGGCCCGACAGGTTGAACGGGCGCACCAGAAGCGTGAGCGGGATCAGCGCGCGGGGATCGGTGGCGCGGTCCAGGGTGGGGGGCACGGTCGGCATGGTGGGCAGCACCAGCGCGTCCAGCCCCTCCAGCGCGGCGTCCACCTCGGCGGTGAAACGGGCGCGGATCTCTTCGGCCTCGGCCATGTCCTCGGGGGTCACCGCCAGGGCGGCGCGCACGCGGCCCTGGATGTCGGCACCCAGGGTGGCGTTCGAACGGGCCAGCTGGCCGAACTCGCCCGCCAGCTCGTAGTTGATCACGGTCAGACCGGCGCGGTAGGCGTCGGCGAAAGAGGGCAGGGCCGAGGTCGCCAGATCGAGGCCCGCCAGTGCCGCATCGGTGGCGGCGGTGATCTCGGGGGCCACCTCGACCTCGGCGGGCAGGGCGACGCGGCCCAGGCGCGGGGTCTCGATGGTCTCGGGCGCAAAGCCCGCCAGCATCATCGACGCCGCCTTGGTCAGCATCGGTGCGGTGGCCGCGAAGGGCCCGATCACGTCCAGCGAGGAACCGCGCGGGATCGCCCCGCGCCGGTCGATGGCGCCGAAGGTGGGTTTCAACCCGAAGACGCCGCAGCAGCAGGCGGGCTGACGGATCGAGCCGCCGGTATCGGTGCCCACGGCGAAATCGCACAGCCCCGCAGCCACGGCGGCAGCGGACCCGGAGGAGGAGCCGCCGGGGATCCGGTCGGGCCAGCCGGGATTGACGGCGGTGCCCGCGAAGGCGTTGACCCCGGTGACCCCGAAGGCCAGTTCGTGCATGGTGACGGTGCCGGTGATATGGGCGCCCGCCTTCAGCAGGATGTCCACCACGTTGGAATGCGCGGTCTCGGCGGGGGCCTCGGCGAAGGCAGCAGAGCCACAGCGCGTGGTCAGCCCCTCGATCCCGAGGCATTCCTTCACCAGGACACGCGGGCCGCTTTCGGGGCCGAGGTCCAGGGGACGGGTCACGATAGAGTTGGCTGTGTCGGTCATCATCGCTCACTCAGGGAAGTTAAGTGAAAATTACCGTAAATTTCCGATGACGGAACCCACTTCCTTTGCAGGGGGCCTCTGGGACAGGGTTTGAAGGGCTGTGTGACGCGCATATGAACCCTGAGAAACAATGATTTAGATCAATTTGCACAAAAAACATGCGACTGCGGATTGGGGCGATTTGGGGCGCTAACATCGCGGTCCGGCGCCGGGTGCAGGGGGGCGAAATGGCCCTCTGGAGGGCCGGAAATACCTCAAGTTAGAGATATATCCGCGGCGCGCGTAATTGGGCGCAACCGCGTTAAGGCTTTGAAATTGAGTGTTAAATATGGGTTCTCACGGCGCGCACCCCTGCGATGCGATTCGCCCGTGCCCTCGAAATCTGGCCCCTCGGGCACGCTGCATTGCAGCGGCAAATTCCTTAGAGAAGTCATCGGATTTTTGATTCGCGGAGTTGCTCACGAAGCGTGATCAAAAGCGTGAAAATTATCACAATTTCGCCACAATCTTAGGCAAACCATGAAAATTCACGCAATCTAATTGGGCAAGATCGGTTTCCCCCGGAAACAGCCTTGCCCTCTATTTGCCCGGAGTGCGCCCTCGGACTCATTTACCCCAACCGCTTCCGGGCGGTCTTCCCCGCACACAGCCAGAGACGAAGGACCCATGACCAAATCCAACTTCCTTTCCCGTACCGCCCGCAGCGTTGCAGGGGCCCTGGCGGGCGCCGCGCTGCTGTCTTCCGCCGCCGCCGCTGCCGACATGTCGATCGACGTGCAATCGGCCTGGCCGCTGACCCTGCCGGCCTCCGGCCAGAACGCCCAGCACTTCGCCGACACGATCAACGAGATCTCCGGCGGCGCGCTGGAAGTTGACCTCTACGGCGCGGGCAAGCTGGTGCCGTCGCTGCAAATCTTCGACGCCGTGCAGCAGGGCACCCTGGACGCGGGCTATACCTCGCCCCTTTACGTCGCCGGTCGCTTCCCCGCCGTGCAACTGTTCGGTGGCGTGCCCTTCGGCCCCAATGCCATCGACTACATCGGCTGGATCTACAACGGCGGCGGCCTGGAGATCTGGCGCGAGATCTATGAGGCCCAGGGCGTTGTCACCGTGCCCTGCGGCGTGATGGATGCCGAGGCCGGCGGTTGGTACACCTTCGAGATCGACAGCACCGACGCCCTGCAAGGCAAGAAGATCCGCTTTGCCGGTCTGGCAGGCGAAGTGATGAAGAAGATGGGCGCCTCCATCGTGCTGCTGGCCGGTGGCGACATCTACCCGAACCTGGAACGCGGCGTGATCGACGGCACCGAATTCTCGATGCCCGCCATCGACGTGGCCATGGGCTTTGAAAAGGTCGCCGACTACTACTACCTGCCCGGCTGGCACCAGCCCGCCGCCTTCAATGAACTGATCATCAACAAGGCCAAGTGGGACAGCATGACCCCGGCCCAGCAGGGTCAGATCGAAGAGGTCTGCAAGGAAACCAACATCTGGTCGCTGACTTCGACCGCGCCGGGCAACGCCGCCGCGATCCAGCAGTTCGAAGAGGCCGGCACCCAGATCAAGACCTTCCCGCCGGAAGTTCTGGCCGCCTTCGAGGAAGCCACCAACGAAGTGATGGCCGAGCAGGCCGAGGCGGACGAGACCTTCGCCCGCGTCCTGACCTCGCTGAACGACTTCCGCGCCTCGGTCGAGACCTGGTCCGAGCACAAGGAATAATCCTTCGCGCCACTCACGACGGGCGGGCCTTCGGGCCCGCCCACTGACTTTCCGGGACCCTCCCCAATGTTTTCCTCGCTGACCCGCTTCATCGACCGGGTGGCGGAACTGACCGGCAAGGCCGGTTCTTTCGTTCTGCCGCTGCTGGTCGCCACCATCCTTCTGAACGTCATCCTGCGCTACGTCTTCAACATCGGCATGATCGAGCTGGAAGAGCTGCAATGGCACCTCAACGCCCTGGTCGTCATGTCCTGCCTGGCCTGGGCCTATCAGACCGACACCCATGTGCGCGTCGACGTGCTGCACGCGCGGATGCGCCCGCGCACCCAGGCCCTGGTCGAGGTGCTGGGGGTGATCTTCCTGCTGCTGCCCTTCGCGGGCCTCGTGTCCTGGCACGCCTGGAAGATCTTCTCTTTCTCCTGGGCGCTGAAGGAAGGTTCGCCCATGCCCTCGGGGCTGCCCGCGCGCTATATCATCAAGGGCGTCATGGCCGCAGGCATGACCCTGCTGGCCCTTCAGGGCGTGTCGATCCTGATCCGCAGCCTGCAACGCCTCGGCACCGCCTGGTCGGAGGCCCGCTGACATGGATGCGCTCTTTATCTTCCTGTTCTTCTCCACCTTCATGGCGATCTTGTTCTCGGGCTACCCGGTGGCCTTCGTGCTGGGCGGCGTGGGGGTTCTTTTCGCCGCCCTCGGCACGCTGATCGAGCCGCTGAACATCGCCGATGTGGCCGAGCTGCGCATGGTGGGCTTTGTCGCCAACCGCGTCTTCGACACGATCTCAAGCTATTCGCTGATCCCCATGTCGATGTTCATCTTCATGGGCTTCATGCTGGACCGCTCGGGCGTGGCCGAACGGCTGCTGAAGGCGATGCGCGGCCTGCTGGGCCCGGCGCCCGGGGGCCTGGCCATTTCCGTGGTGGCCATCGGCGTGGTCCTGGCGGCCTCGACCGGCATCATCGGCGCCTCGGTGGTGCTGCTGGCCACCATCGCCGTGCCAACCATGTTCCAGGCCGGGTACAACCGCTCGATCAGCCTTGGCATCGTCGGCGCCACCGGCTGTCTGGGGATCCTGATCCCGCCGTCGATCATGCTGGTTGTCATGGGCGATCAGCTGCGCATTCCGGTGGGGGACCTCTTCATGGGGGCCATCGTGCCGGGGGCGGGGCTGGCGCTGCTGTTCATCCTGTTCATCGTGGTCACCGCCATCGTCGCGCCGCGCGCCATGCCGCGCTATCAGCGCGAGGGGGCGAAACTGCCGCCGATGAAGGCCCTGGCCGAGTTCACCGGCGCCCTTTTCGCGCCGCTGGCCCTGGTGCTGGCGGTGCTGGGCTCGATCGTCGCGGGCATCGCCTCGCCGACCGAAGCGGCGGGTATCGGCGCGGCAGGCGCCACCCTGCTGGCAGCGCTGAACGGCAAGCTGAACCGCGAGTCCTTCCGCGAGGTCTGCTATGATACGGGGCGCACCAGTGCCTTCCTCTACATGCTGATCTTCGGCGCTTCCTGCTTCTCGGTGGTGCTGCGCGGCTATGGCGGCGACGAAACGATCGAGGCGGCGCTGCACGCCCTGCCGCTTGGCCCCCATGGGGTGCTGGCCTTCGTGATCTTCATCGTCTTCCTGCTGGGCTTCTTCCTGGACTGGATGGAGATCGTGCTGATCGTGGCGCCGCTGGTGATGCCGATCCTGACCAGCTTCGGCTTTGATCCGGTCTGGGTGGCGATCCTGCTGGCGATCTGCCTGCAAACCTCCTTCCTGACACCCCCCGTGGGCATGGCGCTGTTCTACCTGCGCTCTTCGGTGCCCGGGGCCTCGATCACCGAGGTCTACAAGGGCGCCGTGCCCTTCGTGCTGATGCAGGTGGCGGCGCTGCTGGCCGTGGGGATCTTCCCGCAGCTGGCGCTGTGGCTGCCGGGGGTGGCCGGGCGCTGAGGCCCGCGCCCCATCCACGACAAACAGCAGCCCCCGAACGCCGGTTCGGGGGCTGTTTGCTTTGGCGGGGGGCAAAGGCGGCGAAGGGCCGTTGACCATCGGCGGCCCTGGGGCGAGGGTGGCGGCAAAACACGCCACGCTCACCGATGGATCCCGGATGCCTGTCACCGTTCGCTATCTGACCCACCCGCAGGTTCTGGTCGATCCGCAGCAAGAGGTCGGCCGCTGGTCGCTGAACCCCACCGGGCGGGCGCGGGTGCGGGCGCTGGCCGAGGGGGTGGCCGCAGGGTTGGGCGCGCTGTCGCGCACCGCCCGGGTGATCAGCAGCTATGAGACGAAGGCGATCGAGACCGCCTCGCCCCTGGCGCTGGAGCTGGGCGTGCCGCTGGAAATCCTGCCCGACATGCACGAGAACGACCGCAGCGCCACGGGCTTTCTGCCGCCAGCGGAGTTCGAGGCCGTGGCCGATCAGTTCTTTGCCGAGCCGGGGATCAGCGTGCGCGGCTGGGAAACCGCAGAGGCGGCGCAGGCCCGTATCCTGGCCGCCATCACGGCCTGTCTGGAGGGTCCGCAGCCGGGCGACGTCCTGCTGGTCGGGCATGGGGCGGTTGGCACGCTTCTTTACTGCGCGCTGGCAGGTCTGGGGATCGACCGCCGCCATGACCAGGGCCCCGGCGGGGGCGGCCGCTGGTTCGGCTTCGACCTGGATGACAGGCGCCCCGGGCCGGGATGGCAGCTGATGGAGACGCTGTTGGCCGAGGGCTGAGGGGGCAGGCCGCACCCTCGGGGCCTTTGCCCCTGCGGGGCAGGGGTGGACCTACTCCGCTGCATCCTCTGCCGGGGCTTCGCACAGCAGCCGGTCAAGGGCGGCGATGGCCTGGGCCACGTCTAGCCCGGCGGCCTCGGCGCCCAGGGCGCGGACCAGCGCCTGGCGGGTCATCGGCCCCATCATCCCATCCGCCGGGCCTGGGCCGAAATCGCCCTCTTGCAACAGCCGTTGCAGCGTCATCACCGGAGAGCTGCCGCCATCCACCGCCGACAGTCCGCATTGGCCCGAGGGCAGCAGGTTGGGCCCCAGGCGGCCGGTGTCCTGCGGCGGCGGGGCCACCGGATCGGCGGCGCCGAACGCCAGGGGGCGGTCGTCCTCGGGCGCGGCGGGGATGATCGCCGAGGCGGTTCCGGCGTCGGGATTGCGCTGTGCCCCCAGTGCGGCGGCGGCGGCCAGGCCCGCGGCGGGGTTCTCGGCGCGGTCGTTGTCGCGATAAAGGCCGGTGCCGGGCGGCAGGCCGGTCGCCGGGCGCAGGCTTTCCGGCGCGGCGAAGTCCGCCGCCGTGATCGCCTCGCCCAGAAGGCAGCGGCCCAGCACCTGGGCCGTGCGCGAGGCCGCGACCGGCGCCAGCCCGTCAAAGCTTTCGGCGCAGGTGCCCGCCGCGGCGTCGCAGGTCAGGAAGACCTGCCAGTCGGGCCGGGCGCTGCCGTCGCTCAGCTCGGCGGTCAGATCCATGAAAAGCCGGTAGGTGAACCCCGCGACGCGCCCCTCTTGCCAGAGGCCGGGATAGCGAGCCGAGGGCACATCGGCAAAGCGCCGTTCCACATCCTCGGCGCCGGGCAGGGGGCGGTCGAAGGCCGGGCCGACGCAGGGCTGGGCCAGCAGCGGGGCGGGCAGCAGGGTCAGAGCGGCAAAGAGGATCGCGCCTGCGCGGGAACGGGGGCGGGGGGACAGACCAGAGGCGCTCATTCAGGGTCCCGCATCAGGGGGCCGGTGGCCTTGAACGACAGCGCTGCCAGCACCACCGCATTGGTGTTGGTGGTGGTCGAGGTGTTCACCGCGCCGGTCTGTTCATAGATCCCTTCGGGCCAGCCCTTGGCCGGATCCGCCGTCGCGGCCAGCTCGGCCACCAGCGCCGCGGTATAGTCGGTGCCGAAAAGGGCGTCCCAGCCGAAGGCGGCCTTGGTCGCTACGGTGCGTTTGCTGTCGATCCGCTCGCCCTGAAAGGTCAGCACGGCCCAGGGCGCGCCCCCGCCCCAGACGGTGGAATAGGCGAAATAGGGGGGCGCGTTCAGGTGGCTTTCGGTGACGGCGGTGAACTGGCCGGTCTCGGCATGGCGCGCCTCCTGGGCCAGGTAGATGGCCGTGGCGAAACGGTGCGAGCGGGCATCAAAGCCGAATTCCAGCCCGTCGAAAAGATAGGGTTCGCTGACCACGAAGGCCGGGGTGACATTGCGGTGCATCCGCGTGTCCACCGGGATGGGCTGGCCGTTGACCTCTTGCACCATCAGGTTGGGGCGCACGTCATAGGCGCGGTAGGTGTCGAAGCCGAAGAGCATCATCCCCTTGGCGGCATATTGTTCATAGCCGACGCGGCCTTCCTGGTTGGGGCGCGGCGCGCCCTCGACCACGTTCATCCCCATCAATTCGCCGTCCGCGACCATCTGGTCCAGGGCCCAGCTGTCCACCAGGGCCTCGACCCGGGGGGCCAGTTCGGGGTGGTTGCGTTCCACCAGCCCCAGGGTGGCCACCACCCGCGCGATGTCCAGCGCCGACCAGCCCAGGCCCAGCTCGACCGGCTCGTTGGCATAGTTCACCAGCTCCAGCGAGCGGGCGTGATAGGCCTTGTTGGGCAGGGTGTCGTCAAAGAGCCGCAGCGCGGCCAGGCTGTCGAGGACGCGGGTGATGCGACCGCGCGCCTCTTCCGGGGTGATCAGCGCCAGCCGTTCGGCCGACAGGATTGCCACCAGGTAGGAACCGGTCTCCCACATGGTGGTCGAGGGGTAGTTGTCGACCGAGTTGACCAGGCCCGTGGCCTCGTTGGTGTTGTTCTGGAAATAGGTCCAGGCGATGCGGGCATAGCCCAGATCGGTGTCGGACAGGGGCGCGGGCTGGCGCAGGGGCAGCGGATCAAGGGTTTCGAAGGGCAACATCGGATCCTCGGGCGCAGGGGCCAGGGCGGCCTGGGACGCGGCGGGGGTGGCAGCGGCGACGGCGGCGGGTGGCTCGCCGATCTTCTCCAGCTTCAGCACCAGCAGCAGGCCGCAGACCAGGGCCACGAGAAAGACGATGTGACCGCGCGCGCGGGTCAGGTTCTGGCGGAAGCTCACGTCGGGGTCTCCTCGGCGGTCATCAGGGGGGGCTGGTCGGTGTCGGCGGCGGTTTCGGGCGGCTGCCACAGGGCGGCGGCGATCATGCCCCACATGGCGACGCAGTTGTTCAGCCCCCACAGGCAGTTGGTGACGACCCCGGTCAGGCTGTGCGGGGTGCTGCCCAGCCACAGGGCACCGGCGCCCCAAAGCCCGCCCAGGGCGGTCAGGATCAGCACCGCCATCTGCGGTTTTACCAGCCGCAGGAAGGTATCGGCGTTGCGGTCCTTCGGCGTCACGGTGAAGGAAATCTTCTCGCCCCGCAGCACTGTCCAGATCGCCTTCAGCCCCAGGGGGAAGAAGGACAGGTAACTGGCCTTGGCCGCATAGCCCGCGATGCCCCAGGTGCCCACCATCATGGCCAGTTCCAGCGACACCAGGAAGGGGATCACATGGGCGAAGAAGTCGTTGGAATAGGCCGAGACGGGGGCGATGCCGGTGAAGAGGTAGACGATGGGCGCAAAGAGGAAGACCACGTTCCAGATCGAGCCGAGGTAGCTGTAGAAGGTGGCCCCGTACATCATCCGCTGGGCGAAGGTCAGGCCCTTTCGGAACAGCGGGTTGTCGTGGATCAGGATGTCCAGGCTGCCGCCGGCGTATTTGTAGCGCTGGATGGTCCAGGTCAGCAGGTCCTGCGGCGACAGCATCTTGCTTTCGACATAGGGGTGCTGAAAGGACTTCCAGCCGCGCTCGCGGTCGGAATGAAGCACGATCGAGGTATAGATGTCTTCCGAGACGTGGAACTTGTAGGGGGTCAGCACCTCTTCGGTGACGGCGGCGGTGCGCAGCGCCTCCATCAGCTCGGGCGAGACGCGGTTTTCGCGGCTTTCCAGGGTGATCTCTTCCTCGGCGGCGATGACCCGGCGTTCGACGCTTTCGCCGAACTTGCGCAGCGCCGCTTCCATCACCGCCTCGCGCCGGTGGATCGAGCCCGCGCCGCAGCAGAAGGAGGCATTGGCCGGGTTCCGGCGCCGCTGGATGATGTCGTAGAACATCTTGGGATCGTTGACGAAGGGATCCTCGCCCAGGCGGATCTCGCCCAGAACCCCTTCGACGGCGCGTCCCGTCAGGCGGCCCAGAAGACCCAGGCGGCGGCCAAGCGCGGCGTGCAGCCTCTCACCCTCGGGCAGGTCGTAGAACCATTGCGGGGTCTGCACCCAGGCCATCTTGGGGTCGCGGAAATAGCCCAGGGTGCGGGCCAGCA
Organism: Pseudooceanicola aquaeponti; assembly: GCF_050897975.1. Taxonomy (NCBI): domain Bacteria; kingdom Pseudomonadati; phylum Pseudomonadota; class Alphaproteobacteria; order Rhodobacterales; family Paracoccaceae; genus Pseudooceanicola; species Pseudooceanicola aquaeponti. The sequence goes on along the minus strand of NZ_JBPAXY010000005.1, from coordinate 178,478 downwards.
GCGTGGGGAAGGGGCGGGTGTCGGCGTCGCAGATGACGATCAGGTCTCCGCTCGTCTGCTCCATCGCGTTGCGCAGGTTGCCGGCCTTGAAACCCTCGTTGGTCTCGCGGGTGATATAGCCCACCCCCTCGTCCTCGGCCACGGCGCGCATCGCCGGGCGTTTGCCGTCGTCCAGCACGTGGATCTTGACGGTGATCGGGTGGGGATAGTCCATCGCCTTGGCGTCATGGATGCCCAGGCGCACCAGCTCGGGTTCCTCGTTGTAGGTGGCGAAGAGGATGTCGATGGCCAGGGGCCGGTCGCCTTCGGGCGAGGTCGGGTCGATGTCCGAGACCCGCGCGGGCGGCTCTGCGATCTTGATCGGCTGGTCCTGCCACAGGTTGTAGACGAAGAGGATCAGCCCCAGGTAGGCGAAGGTTTCGGCCAGCACCAGCGGCAGGGCGAACCACATCGCATCGGGGTTCAGCGAGGCCGTCCAGCGCCACCAGATGTACCAGGCGCCCACCACCAGCGCGAGGGTGGCCAGGAACTGCCACAGCATTTCGCGGGCGGGCGAATAGGGCAGCGGCTCGGGCGGGCGCCGGTCTTCGAAGGCGCGGAAATAGTCATCCATGGCTCAGCCCTTCGTCTGCGCGGCAGCGCCCTTGCGGGCCCATTTCCAGGGGGCGGGACCCAGGCCGATGGTCCAGGCCAGGACGCGCAGCTTTTCAAACCCCATGGCCAGGGCGAAGGCGCAGGGCAGGGCCACCGCATAGCGCAGCAGCACCAGCAGCGCGGGCGTCAGCAGATCGGCCAGGCCTGTCTTGGCCACGGCGATGTCGAACAGGTCGATCACCGCCGGGTGCACCAGGTAGACCCCGAAGGTGTATTTCGCCAGCTGCGACCAGCGCGGCGACCAGTCGGCGAATTGCCCGCCCATGAAGAGGGCGAACATGAAGATCGGCATCAGGAAATGGCCGTAGTAGTCCCAGCCGCTGCGGACCCCCCAATGGCCCTCGAACAGCGCGGTGCCGAAGAAGGGCAGAGTGGCCAGATAGGCCATCGAGGCGAAGTAAAGCGCGCCGCGCCGGATCAGCTTGGACTCGCCGCGGGGGATGCCGTCGCTCCACAGCGAGTAGAGGGCGAAGGCGGCGAAGCCATAGCCCACATAGCCCCAGACCTTGGTGATGCGCACCAGGTAGTCGCGGGCGAGCGGCGAGATATCCAGCGACCACAGCCAGCCCTGCACATGGTCCATCGCGCCCAGGGTGGCAAACAGCAGCAGACCCATCAGCGGATAGCGCCAGGCCAGGCGCATTACCGGGAAGAACAGGAAGATGGCAAAAAGCGTGGGCAGAAAGTGCATGTGATACTGCGACTTGCCCAGCAGGAAGTAAGAGACCCAGACGCTGGTCTGGCTCAGCTGGCCCAGATACCAGTCCTCGTAGTGAAAGGCATAGGCCTTCACGAGGCGGAAGAGGGCATAGAAGATCGTCCAGAAGACGAAGGGCACCAGCAGCCGTTCCGCCTGGGTGGCGATGGCCTGACGGTAGGGCGGGCGGTTCCGGTCCACCCGCATGGCCATCAGGAAGAGCGAGAAGAAGAAGAACATCTCCGAGCCCGAGAACTCGCCCAGCGAACGCAGCAGAACCGGCACGGTGCGTTCGGCGACGGTGGCATCGGGGAAGGGCTGGCCGGAAAAGTCGGTGGTGGAATGGATCAGCACCACGCCCATGGCGGCGCAGACGCGGTTGGCGTCGAACCAGACAAGTCTGGGTTTACCGGCAGCGCTCATCACTGGCCCCAGGGCACGCGGCAGGCCTGCGGCAGGATCTGGCGCGGCTCGGGCTTGGCGAAGGTCTGTTCGGTGGTCGAACATTCCGTCGCGCCCAGCCCGTAGGGGCCATCCACGGGGCGGCAGAACAGGAAGTCGGTGGCGGCAACCGCCGGGCGGGGCCGGGGCAGGTCGGCGCAGGTGCAGCACTCGATCTCTTGCACCATCTTCTCGGGCAGGCACTTGTTGGCGCGGATGTCGGTCCCGGCCCAGGCGGTATCCCAGTAGCTGGTGTTGTCATTGGCATATTGCAGCACCGGCCCCTGCGCCTTGTAGAGCAGCGCCGCCAGGATGATGCCGTTGTTGTTGGCGGTTTGCAGCGGGATGAAGCCGTTGCCGTTCTCGTAGAGCCCTTCGTAGAAGCCGCCCTCGGCCTCGGACAGATCGGCCACGGTTTCGAACAGAAGGTCGGTATAGTCGTCTTCCCACAGGGCCCACATGCCGATGGCGGCCTTGGCGGCGACGGCGGCGCGGTCGGGCTGATAGGTGTCGGATGGATCCAGGGTGTTCCAGGCGTAGCCGTCGGCAAAGATGCTGTCGTAGACGAAGTAGGGCTTGCCATCCACCTGGTGCTCGGACCGCGCGGTGATCACGCCGGTGGCCTCGAAGCGGCGCTTTTGCACCTCGAAGATGCGATGGGCGAACTCGGCGCGCCAGCCGTGGCTGGCATTGCCCGGCCCGGCGGGATCGGCCACCGGCAGGTCCCAGCCCAGCTCGATGCCGTCCAGCAGATAGCTTTCGGTCAGCACGTAGTTCTGGTTGTGGAAGACCCGCGGATCGCGGCCGTCATAGGGAATGTCGATGTCGTAGATGCGGGTGTAGGCCATCGGCTGCGGATCCAGCGCGGCGGTCACGTCGAACCCCCACAGGGCAAAGCCCTTGGCGGCGTATTCCTCGTAGCCAAGGCGCCCCTCTTGCACATAGCGGGTTTCGCCGTCGCCCCGCACCAGCGAGCCGAAGAGGCGGCCGTCGTCATTGACGATATTGCAGAAGTTCCAGCGCATCGGCACGTTGTCCACGCCATTGGCCAGGTAGGGATAGCGTTCCTTCAGGATGCGCAGCCACACCAGCATCCGGCCCATGTCCAGCACCGAATAGCCCACTTCGCCCGGCTGGTTGGCATAGTTCACCTTCTCGCCGGTCTGGGTGTTGTAGACCTTGTTGGGCGCCTCGCCCCGGAACAGGTCGAGGTTGCGCAGGGTGCGGATCAGCTTGGTCGCGCGGGTGTCGAAGGTGCGCTTGTCGATGATGCCGAGCTCATAGGCCGAGACCAGCCCCGAGATATAGGACGCGGTGTCCCACAGCGTGGTCGACGGGTAAGAGCCGACGGCATTCACCAGCCCGGTGTCGGGCTGATAGCGTTCGACGAAATAGGACCAGGCGGTGCGCGCCATCTCCATCTCGCGATCCGTCAGCGGGCCGTGGCGGCCAAAGGGGCGCGGGTGCGTCTCGACCGGGGCCGGGGCGGCGGTGTCTGCGGGGGGCGGAGCGATCAGCGGCGCCAGGCTTTGCGGCAGCGGGCCGGTGGTGGCGGCGCTGCCCTCCTGGGCGCGGGCCTGGGGCGCCAGGGCCGACAGGGCCAGGGTGGCCACGGTCAGGGCCGGGGCCAGGGCAGAGAAGGACCGCAGGGTCGGGCGCGCGGGGAGACGCGTCAGGCGCATTTCGGGTTCCTTTTCTCTTCGGCCAGATCGGCCACGTCGTCGCGCATGAAGCGCACCTGATCCAACAGGTTCTGCACCAGTTCCGGCGCATCGTTGCGCGCGTCGGGCAGGGATTCCAGCAACCGGCAATGGTTGGTCATCTTGCCACAGCCCAGGGTCGCCGCGATGCCGACCAGGGAATGAAAGCTGCGGTAGAGCACGGTACGGTCCGCCTCTTCGACGGGGGCGGCGATCTGCTCTTCCAGGGCGGTGATGTGGCGCGACAGGTCGGACACCGTGGCCTTCAGGATCCCCTTGGTGGTGTCGGCGCCGAAATCGCGGCGCATCTCGACCAGCTTTTCGGTCAGCGCCTCGGCATCGCAGAACTCCGAGGCGGCGGTTGGGCGCATCAGGCTCAGCGCCGCGGTGGTCACCTCTTCCTTGCCGTCTTCGCTCATCTCGACCTCTACCTCGACTGCGGGCTCTGCGCCGTTCTTCTGCTGCGCGAACAGCTTCCAGCGATCCAGCGCCCGTTCCAGTTCGGGTTTCAGGATCGGCTTGGTCAAGACTTCGTTGAACCCGGCCTTCAGGTAAAAGGCGACCTGGTCGTCCCCTGCGTGCGCAGTCAGCGCCAGGATCGGAATACGGCTGGTGTCGGTGCCCAATGCGCGGATCTGCTGCATCGCGGTCGGCCCGTCCATGACCGGCATCGAGACATCCATCAGCACCAGGTCATAGTCGAACTTCTGCACCGCCTCGACGGCCTCGGCGCCGTTGACCACAAGGTCCACGTTCTGCCCCAGCCGTTCCAGCATCGAACGGGCGACCAGCTGATTGGTGCTGTTGTCCTCGGCCACCAGGATCCGCAAGTGCGGCAGGTCGCAGACATCCTCGTCGGCCCCGTCGCTGCCGCGTTCCAGGGCGTTCTCGGCCGGTTTCACCGGCAGGTCCAGCCAGAAGGTCGAGCCCTGACCCTCGGTGCTGTCAAAGCCCATGTCGCCGCCCATCAGTTCCGCCAGGCTTTGGCTGATCGACAGGCCCAGCCCGGTGCCCATGCGGCGGTTGTTGCCCGAGGCGCCCAGCTGTTCGAAGCGTCCGAAGACGCGGGAATGGTATTCCTCGGGGATGCCCGCGCCGGTGTCCTCGACCCGGAAGCGCAGGCGCAGCGGCGCGCCCGGGGCGCCGGGCAGGGCGCTGATATAAAGCATGACATGGCCGGTCTCGGTGAACTTGATCGCATTGCTGACCAGGTTCGCCAGGATCTGCCGGATGCGCCCGCTGTCGGCGCGGATCCAGGGCGGAATGCCCGCGTCGATGCGGCTGTCCAGGGTGATGCGCTTTTCCAGGGCGCGTTGCGCGTAAAGGTGGATCACCGACCGCACCATGCCGTTCAGCTCGAAGGATTCCTCTTCGATCTGCATCCGGCCCGCCTCGATCTTCGAGGCATCCAGGATGTCGTTCAGGATCACCAGAAGCGAGTTGGCCGAGTTGCGCGCGATCTGCACCTGTTCGCGCTGCGCGGCGTCCAGCTGGGTTTCGTTCAGCGCGCCCAGCATCCCCAGCACACCATTCATCGGGGTGCGCAGCTCGTGGCTGATCACCGCCAGGAATTCGGATTTCGAGGCATTGGCGTGTTCGGCGGCGGCCACCGCATCATGCAGGGCCTCTTCGCGTTTCACATCCTCGGTCACGTCGCGGATCACCGCCGACAGGGTCTCGGGTTCGCCATCGGAATCATGGGCGATTTCCAGTTCCACCTGGGCGTGGATCTGGTCGCCATTGGCGCGGATCAGGCGCAGGGACAGGCGGGTGTGATTGGGATCATCCGCCGTGCCCGCGGCCCGCATCCGGGCCAGCGCATCGCGGTAGATGGGCAGGTCTTCGGGCAGGACCAGGGTCGACAGCGACACCGGCCCCTCTTCGGGGGCGCGGCCGGTCAGGGTGTAGAAACTGTCGGACCAGGTGATCTTGCCGTCCTTCAGCGTCTTGCGCATCCAGCTCAGGTCGGCGACGCGCAGGGCGGCGGCCAGGTTGTTCTCGCTCTTGCGCAGGTCGGACTGACGGCCCAGCTCTTCGGTGACGTCGCGGATGGTCGAGATCATGTAGAGGGGGCGGCCCTCGCGGTCGGCCTTCAGCTCGGACAGGGCCGAGACATCCATGACGCGCCCGTCGCGGCTGCGCACCCGGTAGACGATCTCGCGCCGCGCCGGTTTGCCGGTCTTGGCCGAGATCTTCAGCGCGCGTTCCTCGCTGGCCACCACCCGGTCGACATATTCCGGCAGCAGCATTCCGGTGAACTGCGAACCGCTCATGCGGCCGCCGGGCTCCAGCCCCATGAGGCGGGCGTATTCATCGCTCCATTCCACCTCGTCGCGGACGAAGTCCCAGCGGACGGTGCCGATATGGGCGATGCGCTGTGCCTCTTGCAGGTCATGGGCCAGCTGTTCGACCCGCCGACCGCGCGCCCGGTAGGCGTAGCCCTGAAGGACCAGCGCCAGGATCGCCAGCAGCACCGACAGAGCGGCGATCGGATATCCGGGTTCGATCATCAGGCTTATCATGCAGAGACATCCGGGGTGAAGATCAGGACCAGGCGGTTGTGCCCGGCGGCGGGTTCGAAGGACAGGTCATCAGTGCAATGGCGGATCAGCGACAGGCCCCGGCCGCTTTCGGCCATCAGGTCGATCGCTTCGGGGGCCACCACGTCCGCATAAAGATCGTCGGGCCCCTGATCGCCCGCGTCAATGATCTCGACCACGACGCCGCGCGGCTGATGCGACAGGGTCACTTCGATCGGCGGCAGGGCGGCCAGGTCGGTGGCCTCCGCCCCGGCGGCCACGCCATAGCGCACCGCATTGGTCAGCGCCTCGGCCATGGCGATCTCGAAGGCCGCCAGCTTGACCTCGGACAGGGCGGGGCGCGCCGCGTCGATCAGGGCGGCGACCATCGCATCGACCTCGGACAGCTCCGGGCGCATCTGACGCGACATCTGCGACACTAGGCGTTTTCCTTCAGTGCCCGCAGCGCCGCCTCGGCGCTGTCATGGCTTGTAAAGACGCGGTCCATGCGGGTGATGCGGAACATCTGGCGGACGTTGTCGGTCAGGCCCGACACGACGATCTCACCCCGGTGGCCGATCCGCTTCAGCAGGCCGACCAGGGCACCGATGCCCGAGGAATCGATGAAGTCGACCTTGCCCAGGTCGATCACCAGCCGGCTGGCGCCGCCCTCGATCAGGGCCAGCACCTCATCCTTGAAGGTGGTGGCATTGGCGGCGGTCAGCCGGTCGGTGCCGGGATCGACGACCCCCAGGCCGTCGACGGCGTCGGCATGAAACTTGATCATGTTATCGGGTCCTTTCGCAAACGAGAATGGTCAGGTCGTCTTCCAGGGCGCGCCCGCTGCGCCAGCGGGTCAGGGCCTCGACCATGTGACCGGGAATGTCACCGGGGGTGGCGGCGGCTGCGACCAGCACATCGCGGAAACGCTCTTCGCCGAAGGGCTCGCCGGTCAGGCTTTCGGCCTCGGTGGCGCCGTCCGAGAAGACGACAAGGGATTCGCCCGCCATCAGGCAGTCGCAGCGGTTCTCGAAGCTGGCCTGGTCGAGCAGGGCGACGGGAAAGCCGCCGTCGCCGATCATCCGGGTGGCACCGTCGCGGGTCACCGCCATGGGCGAGGGGGCGCCGGCCTGACAGTAGTGCAGGCTGCCGCTGGTCTGGTCCAGGATGCCGCAGAACATGGTGAAATATTCGGTGCTGTCCTGGCGGAAGAAGCGTTCGTTCAGGGCCGTCACCAGGGCGGCGGGATCGGGCTTGCCCGCCTCGTCGAAGGCGCGGCGGCGGAAATATTCCGCCGTCAGCAGATGGCCCAGGGCCACCGACAGCAATGAGGCATGGACGCCGTGGCCCGCCACGTCGATGGAATAGAACCCGGTATAGCCCGGCGCCACCTGGTAATAGGCGAACATGTCGCCCGACAGGATGTTCGAGGGGCGGAAGGCGGAATGGAAGGTGCAATCGGCCAACTGCGCCCGGGGCGCGGGCAGCATCCGGCGCTGTGCCGAGGCGGCGGCGCGTAGATCGGCCTCGATCTGTTCCTTGGCCTCGGCCAGCACGCGGTTGCGTTCCGCCAGCAGCATCTCGTGGCGCAGCAGTCGGTCGGCCGAGCGGATGCGCGCGGTCAGGCTGGCGCGGTCCAGCGGCTTGGCCATGAAGTCGTCCACCCCGGCCTCCAGGGCGCGCAGGCGCTCGCTGGTCTGGCTCTGGCTGGTGACCATGATGATGTGCACGTAATGCTCGGTCTTGTCGGCGCGCACGTGACGGGCCAGCTCGTGGCCGTCCAGGGCCGGCATGTCGAGGTCGCACAGCAGGATTCGCGCCCCCAGCTCGCGCACCAGTTCCAGCGCGCGGGCCCCGTCGTCGGCCTCATAGGGGTCATAACCCAGCGAACGCAGCAGCGCGGAGGCATGGGCGCGTTGCAGCGCATCATCATCGGCCACGACCACTTTCAGCGGCGGAACGAGGATCGTATCGGTCATGGTCAATGGCATTCTGCTCACTGGCCTCACTCTCGGGCGGATCTGGCGGCACGGGGGGCCGCAAGGGGGCGCACTAAACTCCGGGTCACTATCCCGTCAGAAGATGGCGATTTTTGGACCCGCGCGCCGTGGAAATCGGCCCATTCGAGGGCAATTTGGGCGAAAAAAGATAAGTCTTGAAAGTGCCTTAAGTGCGCCTGCGTATGGATTTCGGTCCTGCGGCCTCGGTGCGGCGGGCTCGGGCCAGGGCGCGGGCCTGGCCGCTTTTCGGCGCGGAGCAGGCCGGGGGCAATGTCGGAATCGCGACCATCTGCACCGGCCATACGGAGGGGGTGGCCCTGGGCGACACGGCCACGGCCGAGGACTGCCGCGAGATGTTCCTGGCCGAGGTGATGGCCTTCGAGACCCGGATCCGCCCCTGCCTGCCCGAGGTGCTGCCGGACCAGAGCCGCGCCGCCTTCGTCTCGGCGGCCTACAACATCGGGGCAGGGGCCTTCTGCGGCTCTTCCATGTCCCGGCGCGCCCTGGCGGGCGACCTGGCCGGGGCCTGCGACGCGCTGCTGATGTGGAACAAGGCCCGGGTGCAGGGGGTGCTACGTCCGGTGACCGGCCTGACCCGTCGCCGCCAGGCAGAACGGGCGCTCTGCCGCGAAGGGCTGGGCGCATGATCCGCTTTCTTCTGCCCTATGCGGCCGGGGGCGCCCTGGTGGCCTGCCTCGGCGCGGCCGGGCTCGCCTGGCACCTGGCGGGCGAGGTGGCCCGCCTTCAGGCCCGGGCGCAGACCCTCGACACAATGCTGACCGGCTGCAACGGCCGGGTGGCGGACCTTCACCAGGACAAGGAGCGCGACCATGCGCTGGACAGCATTCCCGATTCCGATCTCGGCCGTTCTGTGCCTGACCGCTGGCGCCTGCCTGCGGAGTGACCCCGCCCCGCTGCCGCCGCCCCCCCGGCCCGGCCTTCTGCGATGTCGAGGAAATGCGGATCTTCAGCCAGGCCGAGATCGACTGGCGGGCGGCCCATGCGCCCTGGAACCTGCGGCGGGATCTGAAAACCAATGCGACCTGGGAGGCCGAATGCCCCGGCTAAGAGTCAGGGGGCTGTCTCTTCGATGTTCAGGCACCCAACCTCCCAGAGATTGCTGCCCAAATCTATAAGCTGATCGGAGTCACCAAGCACTTCGCATCTGAAACTGCGGGTGCTCATTTTGGCGCTTAGAAGTAGTTTCCCTGGTCCCGCTAGTTCGGAATGAATGCGTAGTGCTTGGCCGAATTCTGCTGAGAAGAAAATGGTGCCGATCGGTGAGCCTTGCGCGTCAGCTTCCACATGCAGTCGGAAGCTGCCGGGAATCTCCGTTGTCTCTTTTCTCACTCTTCTTTCAATAGCCACGTCGCCTAGAAAATCTTTGATCATGCATAGTAAGTCCTATGTGGGTAACGTCGCGGCGTGAGGTCGAAAAAGTCCGTGGCGGCTTGATGGTGAGGGGCGAGATTTAATCGTGCGAAAATGACGTGCGGTATGGCTCGTTGCTGAGAGCAACGAGCCATACGAAACGCCTATGCCCCGACCAGCTCACGCCGCGCCGCGGAGGCCAGGAAGGAAGACCGGGTCATCTTCCGCGCTTTCGCCAATTCGTCGATCGCGCGCAGCAGGCCGCGATCGAGGGTGATGTTGACCCGCTCCGTCGCGGTGTCGGCGGGGATGTAGGGCACCGGCATCAGGGACGCACCTGCTGCGAGCTCTTCGGCGACCTCGGGCCGCTGCCGGATCTCGTCAAGAGAGGCACCCTCCACATCGGGCTGGTCTTCGAACCAAAGATCGAGTGCCTGGGTCGCCGCAGCGGGGATTTCGTCCCAGCTATCAGCGGCGGCAAAGGCGCCTGGAAGGTCGGGGAAGGACAGGCCGTAGGCGCTGCCTTCGTCGTGATGCACAAGCGCGATGTAGTATCGCATGGGGTTTCTCCAACTCAATTCAAACAAGGGTAGAGAGGCGGCGGGGAAGACCGGGCTACAATAGCCCGGCCTGTCTGTAGATGCTCCTTACCGTTCCGAGTGGCAGGTCTTTCTTCGGGTGGGGGAGGATCAAGATCTTGTCCCCTTTCCGTAGTTTGTGGTGGGAACCTCTTATCGAGACCACCTCGAAACCTTCCTTCTTCAGAACTTTGAGGAGCTTATTTGAGTTTGTTTCAAGCTCCATCGCCTCTCCTTTTTGTGTATATAAATACACAAAATTGGAGGTCGCGCAAGTGGCTTTGTGTACTATAGTGTGTAGCGCCCCTGCGGCCGTCTTTGGTCGCGTGGCCTGATGTGGAACGAGGCCCGGGCCGGGGCGCGCGTGGTCGTTTCCCGTCAGCCACACGTTATGCGATGTTCCCGAGCGGGAACATATGGCCAAAATACCGCACTGACCGCTTAGATGTTCCCGAGCGGGAACATTCCGCCTTGTGCCGCTCCGAAAGCATCATATGTTCCCGAGCGGGAACGTTACGCTCCCTGGCCAATCCGTCGAGGTGCTGCGATGCGCAACGAAGATCAGTCGTCCGCCAGAGCGCAACCGGATCAGTCCGGTGTCGAAGACGCGCGCCGTTTCGGTCTGATGGTCCGTGCCAGGCGCAAGGCCCAGGGGCTGCGCCAAGAGGATGTGGCCAGCGCGACCGGCGTCGGACGGCGCTATATCGTGGACATGGAAAACGGGAAGCCGACTCTGAGGATCGGCCCGGCCCTGATGATCGCGCGCTTCCTCGGCATCGTGCCGATGGTCGAGCCCGCGCCGAGCGCGCGCCCCAGTAGCGATCTTCCCGACGCGCCCTTGGCAGACCCGTCCGACGATTTGCCGCCGTTGGAGGACTGAGATGCAGATCTTCTACGAAGGCCGGGACGTGGCCGAAATCGCGCCGGGCAGGGACGGGGCGGCGACGCTGACCTACACCCCTGACTGGCAGCGGCTCCAGGGGGCCTTTCCTGTCTCTACAAGGATGCCTCTGGCCGTTGCCAACCATGGCGCAGGCGAGGTGCTGCCCTGGGTGGCGAACCTTCTGCCGGAAAGCCAACAGCTTGAAATGGTGGCCCGCGCCACCGGCGCCTCGCAGGCTGACCCCCTGGCGCTGCTGGCCAGCATCGGGCGGGATACCTCTGGGGCAATCTCCTTTGCCGAGCGCGGCTTCGCGCGAATGACTGTTCGGGAGGTGCCCGACGAGGCGGCGCTGGAGCGGATCATCGAGGAACTGCCGAAGAAGCCATTCCTGGTCGGGGAGGATGGTGTCTCTATGTCCCTGGCCGGGGTCCAGTCCAAGATCGGTGTGCATGTCGGCGAGGAGGGCATGATCGCGATCCCCATCGACGGGGCGCCGTCGACCTGGATCCTGAAGCCGGATGCCGCGAACCTGCCGGGCGGGGTCTACAACGAGGCGCTGTGCCTGCGCTTGGCGCAGCTCGTGGGGCTTTCCGCCCCCGAGGTGCGGCTGGGGCGCGCTGGCGCGCGGCGGTATCTTCTGGTGCAGCGCTACGACCGGCTTCAGCAGGGCGACAGCTGGCGCCGCCTGCACCAGGAAGATATGTGCCAGGCCCTGGGGCGCCTGCCGAGTGCGAAGTATGAGCGCAACGAGACCGGGCAGCGCGGCCCCACGGTCCGCGATCTGGTCCGTGTCATGCGCAGCCTGGATCCGCTGCGCGGCGTGTTGTCGATCTTCGATTACGTGATCTTCAACGCCATCGCCTGCAATACCGACGCCCACGCGAAGAACTATTCGGTCATGATCAGGGCCTCCGGGGCCAGCCTGGCGCCGATCTATGACGTGATGTGCGGCAAACTTTGGCCAGAGATCACCAGCAAGCAGGCGATGTCGCTCGCGACGAAGTGGGACGGCGATTACTTCAAGGGGCGCCACTGGCAGCGAGAGGCGGCCCTCTGTGGCCTGAGCCCCTCAGCCGCGCTGCGGCGCGTCGAGAGCCTTTGCAAGGCGACCCTGAAGCATTTGCCGCAGGCGGTAGGGGAGGTCATTGCGATGGACCCCGACGCCGCGCATTGGGTGCGTGAAGTGGAAAGATACATTGCCGAGCGCGTGACCTTCCTGGTCAACGGCCTGGCCGAGCAGGATCCGGAGGCGACGACCTGGGCGCGGGCGTGCCTGGAGGAGATGGGCTGACGCGCTCTGCATCATCTGTCTGCTCGTTTGGGGAACAGGCTAACTTCGAGATTCGGACACCGCAGGGGGCAGGTCATCGCCTCCAGCAAGCGTAGACCCCGCCACGCGGGCAGATTGCCAGCACGTCCAGCGCCTTCCCCTGGCCGCTAATGATCACCCGCCAAGCGCCAGCTCGCAGCCAGTCCCTCGCGGCCCTTCAGGGCCAGGACGTTGTTGGCCCGCCTTTGGTATCTTCTCCGCTTGGCCTCCGGCGGCATCGAACCCCCGGGAATCGTGGTCCACTTGCCCTGTAACCCATTGAAAAGTGGTGGGCGTTCGTGGGCCAGCGTGGTCCACATTGCCTTTGATTTTATTGGGAAAAGTCGGTGTTTTGGTAGGCCCGGCAGGATTCGAACCCGCAACCAAAGCGTTATGAGCGCTCTGCTCTAACCGTTGAGCTACAGGCCCGACCGGGTTCAGGAATATGGCGCGGGCAGGCGGGGGTCAAGCGCTTGGCCGGGCCTGGACGGCCCCCGAGGTCTTCGACGCGGGCGGCGGGTGGCCAAAGGAAAAGGGCGGCCCCCACGGGACCGCCCTTTCCGGTGTCTCGATCGGCAGATCCGATCAGAAGTTCATGCCGAAGCTGACGATGCCGGTGGTGTCACCTTCGTCGTCGAACTGGCCTTCCAGCGTGGCGGTCCAGCCGCCGGCGCCACCCAGTTCCGCGCCCAGGCGCAGCATCTTCAGGTCGTCATCCCCGCCGGTGGCGAAGGTGGTCGAGGTCGGCGCGTTCGAGTTGTTGGACGGGGCCAGCAGGGTCACGTTGTCCGCATCCGAGAACATGGCTGCGGCGCCCAGGAAGGGGCGAACGGTCATGCCGCCGGACAGGGCGTGGGTGTAGCCGGTCTCCAGCGAGATGTAGGAGGCGGTCACGTCGCGGTCGTCGATGATCGCATCGCCCAGGTTCGACGGGTCGAAGCTGTCGTACTTGATGCGGCTTGCACCCACTTCCGCCGAGAAGCCCAGACCCTCACCGCCTGCGGGCAGCAGGTCGAAACGGGCGGACAGGCCGAAGGAGGTGTCATCGACGGATCCCTTGCCGGTGACGGCCATGTCGCTGTCGATCTCGCCGTCGCCACGGCCCACATAGGCCATGCCGGTCACCATGCCTGCGCCGACCGGGGCGAAGCCCTTGACGCCGACGGCGAAGTTGCGGCGCTCGAAGTCGTGCAGACCGCCCATCATGTCGGTGTGCGCCTTGGAATACGACAGGAAGGCCCCGAAGTTCTCGGCGTTGTAGCCGACCAGCAGGTCGCCCCCGCCGAAGTCGCTTTCCCCACCAAAGCCAGAGGCCATGCCGTACCAGCCGGGGGTGGCCGATGCGTCCATGATGTTGCGCGACTGCTGGAAGGTCTGACGGGTGGTCAGGGCGTCGTAGCCCGCGAAGACCAGCGGATCGGCGTTGATCAGGAAGTCGCCGGTGAACAGGGCGGTGATCGGTGCGTCCGAGCCGTCGTAGTTCTCGACATTGTCGGAGAAGGCGATGACGCCGTAGCCGATGCTGGGGCCCACGACCAGCGTATCGCTGCCGCCTGCGCCCATGTCGACGGTGCCGTCGATCTCGATGGTGTTAAGGGCCAGTACGTCATTGCCCTGACCCATGTCGATGTCGCCACCTGCGGAGGCGCTTGCCGCGAACTCCAGCGAGTCATCGCCAGAGCCGGTGTCGATGTCGCCGGTGATGTAGCTTCTGGCGCCGAAGGAAAACTCGTCGTCGTCGCCGCCCGAGTCGACGTCGCCGTCGATCCAGGAGCCGGATTGCACGACCAGTTCATCGCTGTCGTCGCCAAAGGTGACATTGCCGATGATCGCGGATGCGTTGGAGACTTCGACACTGCCTTCACCCTCGCCCATGTCGAGGTTGCCGGTCAGACGTGCGTTGTGGTGCACCGTGAAGGTATCCGTGCCATCGTCGCCGAAAGTCACGTCGCCGGTGATCGAGGCATTGTGGTGCACCTCGATTTCCCCTTCGCCCGCGCCCATGTCGACGTCGCCGGTGATGGCGCTGCCGTAGCTCAGGCGCAGGATGTCGTCGCCGGACGCCATATCCACATCGCCGGTAATGTAGGCGCTGTTTTGCAGCGAGACGAGGTCGTCGTCCTCGCCGGTGTCGACATCGCCGGTGATGTAGGAACCGTAGTTGAGCAGCACTTCGTCGTCGTCGTCGTCGGTATTCACGTCGCCGAGGATCCAGGAGGCCTGGTTCATCGAGAGGGTATCGACATCCTCGCCGCCCTCAACGTCGCCGGTGATCCGGCTGCCTTGGATGGCCGTGAGGGTGTTGGTGCCGTCGCCCATGACGATGTCGCCGTTGACGGTGCCGCCCGTATTGGTGACCGTGTCGTCCTCGTCGTTCAGCGCGATTGCGGTGCCGCCGGTGCCGTTGATGGTGCCGCTGTTGGAGATCGACAGGCCGCCGTCGGAATCGTCATTCTGGATGCCGGTGCCGCCGGTGATAATGGCGCCCGAGTTGTTGTTGACGCTCGAATCGGTCTCGTCATTGTCGGTGAAATGGATCCCGATGCCGGTGCTGCCGCCGACGATCGTGCCGCTGTTGTAGACCTGGCCGTCTTCCAGCGAGACGGCGGTGCCGGTTGTGGGGTTGCTCTTGATCAGACCACCGGCGCTGTTCACCAGGTACAGACCTGCATCGGCAGAGATACCCTCGCCGCCCTGACCGTCGATGGTGCCGGCATTTCTGATATAGACGTTGTCTTCCACGTCGATGGCGGTGTCGCCGGTCGAGCGGATGGTGGCGTTCGCCTGGTTGTCGATCTCGATGGTGGTGTTGTCACCGTCGCCGTCCCCACCGTCGATGGCAAGGTCGGCCGCTTCGATCAGGCCGCCGGAGTAGTTGTTGATGTCGTACTCATCGCGCACGTCGATGGCCACACCCGAGGCCGAGGTGATCGAGCCGTAGTTCTCGACCATGGTGTTGTCGCGACCGTCGATCGCCTGGGCGGAGCCCGATTTGATCTCTCCCAGGGTTCGGTTGATGACGGTCAGGTCGTCCTTGCCCGTGTGAATGCCGCGCTCGGCGCCGTCGATGGTGCCGAAGTTGCTGACGATCAGGCCTTCACCGCCGACGACGGCGTCATTGGAGCCGGTGATCGAGGCGTTGGAGCCGGTGGAGAGGCCGTTGTCGATGCGCGAGTCGTCTTCAACGACGACACCGTCGCCCGAAAGACCTTCGATCGAGCCGGCGTTGGTGATCTGGGCGTCGTCATCGGCGGTCACACCGTCGCCGCCCGAGACCGAACCGTAGTTTTCCAGATACAGCTCGTCACCGGCATCGACGCCGCGATCGGCACCGGTGATCTCGGCGCCGAGGGTGTTGAAGATCTCGACATCGTCTTCGACGTCGATGCCGCGGTCGCCGGTGCCTTCGATCAGGCCGCTGTTGGTGATCTTCGCGGTGCCGCCGTCAGAGCTTTTGCCCAGGATACCGGTGTCGCCCGAGACGGTGCCATCGTTGACGATGATGAAATCGTCGTCGACCGAGATCGCGTCCTTGGTATTCGAGAAGACTTCGCCGGTCTCGGAGACGTTGACGGTGGCGTCGTCGCCAAAGCTGATGCCTTCGTCTTCGCCCGCAACGGTGCCGTAGACATTGGCGGTGTTGCCGTCCTTGCCGCGAATGGCCATGGCGCCGGTAGAGCTGACGGTGCCGCCGTTCTCGCCATTTTCGCCAACATTGATCGTGCTGTCGTCGCCGAAACGGAAGGTGTCACCGCTGTCGGAAATGACGGCGGCGGAATCGACGTTGATCGTCAGATCGTCACGGCCGCCGTCGTTGAAGCCGGTGCCGCTGGTGCATTCGAAGGTATCGGCCGGACCTTCGACACAGGCGGCCATGGCCGGTGCGGTCCAGGCGGCGGTGGACAGCGCGATCGCCGAAACGCCGGTCAAAAATTTGTTGTTCATAATTTACCTCGCTCTTTTACGAGGGGGCTTTACCGTAACCTAAAAATGCCCCCCCATTGCGCGAGATCTTACGCTGGCCGGCGTCAGGGCTCGACCCCGAAACGGGGTAGAAATACGACCACCCGACCGATGCGTCTTTTGCGCCACAACCGCGACGAGGGCGTAGCATCTGCCTCTGTGCCCGCTTTGTCGTTGCGTGAACGGGGGGGATCGGCTAGTGACCGGCGCAATTTTCCCAAGGTTCGAGGGCAGGGTCATGAGCGACGGCAAGAACGGTATCACCTATGCAGATGCGGGTGTGGACATTCAGGCCGGGAACGACCTGGTCGACCGCATCAAGCCGGCGGCCAAGGCCACCAACCGGCCCGGCACCATGTCCGGCCTGGGCGGTTTCGGCGCGCTGTTCGACCTGAAGGCGGCGGGCTATGACGACCCGATCCTGGTTGCGGCCACCGACGGGGTGGGCACCAAGCTGCGCATCGCCATCGACACCGGCCATGTGGACACGATCGGCATCGACCTGGTGGCTATGTGCGTCAACGACCTGGTCTGCCAGGGCGCCGAGCCGCTGTTCTTCCTCGACTATTTCGCCACCGGCAAGCTGGAGCTGGATCAGGCGACCGCGATCATCGAAGGCATTGCCAAGGGCTGTGCCGCCTCGGGCGCGGCGCTGATCGGTGGCGAGACCGCCGAGATGCCGGGGATGTACTCCAAGGGCGATTTCGACCTGGCTGGCTTTGCCGTGGGCGCCATGGAACGCGGCCAGGACCTGCCTGCGGGTGTGGGCGCGGGCGATGTCCTGCTGGGCCTGGCTTCGGACGGGGTGCATTCCAACGGCTATTCGCTGGTGCGCAAGCTGGTCGAGCTGTCGGGCCTGGGCTGGGACGCCGATTGCCCCTGGGCCGAGGGCAGCCTGGGCGCCGAGCTGCTGACGCCGACCCGGCTTTACGTGAAACCCTGCCTTGAGGCGGTGCGGGCAGGGGGCGTTCATGCCCTGGCCCATATCACCGGCGGCGGCCTGACCGAGAACCTGCCGCGCGTGCTGCAAGGGCTGGGCGCCGAGATCGACCTGAACGCATGGGAAAAACCCGGCGTCTTCAAATGGTTGCAAGAGCAGGGCGGGATCTCCGAGGCGGAGATGCTGAAGACCTTCAACTATGGCCTGGGCATGGTCCTGGTCGTCGCCGCCGATCAGGCCGAGGGGCTGAGCGCGCTGCTGAGCGCGGCGGGCGAGACCGTCAGCCGCATCGGCACGGTGACCGAAGAGGCGGGCATCCGCTATCCGGCGCTGGAGGTTTGAGCCGGTGAAACGCGTCGCGATCCTGATCTCGGGCGGCGGGTCCAACATGGTCCGCCTGGTCGAAAGCATGACCGGTGATCACCCGGCGCGGGCCGTCCTGGTGGGCTCGAACGATCCGCAGGCGGGCGGGCTGGGGAAGGCCGCCCAGATGGGCGTGCCGACCTTCGCCGTTGATCATCGCCCCTTCGGCAAGGATCGGGAGGCCTTCGAGGCTGAGCTGATCCGCCACCTGGACGCCGCCCAGCCGGACATCCTGTGCCTGGCGGGTTTCATGCGCATTCTGACGCCGGGGTTCATCCGGCACTACGAGGGGCGGATGCTGAACATCCACCCCTCGCTTCTGCCCAAATACAAGGGGCTGCACACCCATGCGCGGGCGCTGGAGGCGGGTGAGACCGAGGCCGGCTGCACCGTGCACGAGGTGACGGCAGAGCTGGACGACGGCCCCATCCTGGGCCGGGCGCGGGTCGCCATCGAGGCGGACGACACGCCCGAGACGCTGGCCGCCCGGGTGCTGGTGCAGGAACACCAGCTTTACCCGGCCATGCTGCGCAAGTTCGCCGAAACCGCTTAGCGGATCATCTCCAGCGATGCCGAGTTGCCGCGCCAGGCCATGTCGGGCGCGACCTCTTGCTGCGGCACCACGGCCGACAGAAGGACGATCACGGCGACGAAGGCGATGGCAACACCGACTTTCAGCGGCAGCCGAGCGGGCGAGACATGGGCCGCCGGGGGGCTGTAGGGGCGGGGCAGGTGGATCACTTGGGTCATGGTTGGTCCTTTCGGGGGAAGGAGGGAGATCAGGTCTTTCCCTGGTTCTACCGAAGGGCGATAGTTAACGAAAATGAATGATTGATCGGGTCACTGTAACGTATTTTGATGGTGTGTGCCCGAGGCCGGTCACTGGGGGGCCGTCACGCCCGCCGCGCGCCCTCTTCCCATCGCAGGCCAAGGTCACTATGACAGGTCGGTGACGGCAGGACGCGAACGGATCAACAGAAAGCTTTCGATGCAGACGATTACCCGTACTGAGGACCTTGCAGCCTATTGCACCATGGCGCGGTCCAAACCCTATGTGACAGTCGATACCGAGTTCCTGCGCGAACGTACCTATTATTCCCAGCTTTGCCTCGTGCAGCTTGCCGTGCCCGGCAAGGATGACGCGGTCGATGCCGTGCTGGTCGATCCCCTGGCCGAAGGCCTGTCGCTGGAGCCGCTGTACGAGCTCTTTCGCGACACCAGCGTGGTCAAGGTCTTCCACGCCGCGCGCCAGGATCTGGAGATCTTCTATGTCGATGCCGGGCTGATCCCCGAGCCGCTCTTCGACACCCAGGTCGCGGCCATGGTCTGCGGGTTTGGCGAACAGGTGAGCTATGAAACCCTGGTGCGCAAGATCGCCAAGGAAAGCCTGGACAAATCCTCGCGCTTTACCGACTGGTCGCGCCGCCCGCTGACCGAGGCGCAGAAGAAATACGCCGTGGCCGACGTGACCCATCTGCGGGTGATCTACGAATACCTGGCAAAGCAGCTGGAGAAGGACGGCCGCGCCGCCTGGGTGGCCGAGGAAATGGGCATTCTGACCAATCCCGAAACCTATATCGTGCGCCCCGAAGAGGCCTGGAAACGGGTGCGGACCCGCACCAATTCCAGCCGCTTCCTTGGGGTGCTGCGCGAACTGGCCCGCTTCCGCGAGGGTTATGCGCAATCTCGGAACATCCCGCGCAACCGGGTCTACAAGGACGACGCCCTGGTCGAGCTGGCCTCGACCAAGCCGCAGACGCCGCAGGATCTGTCGCGCGCCCGGCTGCTGCTGCGCGAGGCCCGCAAGGGCGAGATCGCCGAGGGCATCCTGGCGGCGATCAAGATCGGGTTGGAATGCCCGGACGCGGATCTGCCCAAGCCCGACAACAGCAAGGAAAAGTTGCAGGTGAACCCGGCGCTGGCCGACCTGCTGCGCGTGCTGCTGAAGGCGAAGTCGGACACGGCCGGCGTAGCGCCAAAGCTGATCGCGGCCACCTCCGAGCTGGACGAGCTGGCGGCGGGCGTGCGTGACGTGCCCTCGCTGCATGGCTGGCGCCGCGATGTCTTCGGCGCCGATGCGCTGCGGCTGTGCGAGGGCAAGATCGGTCTGGCCACAAAGGGCCAGAAGGTGGTCGCCGTCGATCTGGGCTGACCGGGCCCGCCCGCGCGCCAGGCGCGAGGGCCGCAAACCCCAACGGAAAAGGGCGCAGCCGGATGGCCGCGCCCTTTCGCGTTCAGTGGGGGCGGGCCGTCAGCGGCGCGAGGTCAGCACGTTCGAGGCGCTGATGATCTCGATGCTGCGCACATCGGCCAGTTCGGTATTCGTCAGCCGCGCGGCGGCGGTGACGCGGCGGGTCTGGATCGGCCCGGCGGTGCCCTGAGGCGAGGCGTAGGCGACCATCACATAGCGCGCCACGCCGTCGATCGGCCCACGCTCGTCCTCGGGGCGCAGTTCCACGTCATAGGCGCCGGTGGCCGCGGTCACGCCGGTGACGCGGATGATCGCGCCGCCCGGGATCCGCTCGACCTCCAGCGCTTCCAGACCGGCGACGGGTTCGCGCAGGTCCTGCTCCCTCGGGCTGGCGAAGGCGCTGCGCTTGGGGATCAGCGGGTTGGTATTCGCGATCTCCTGCTGCGTCGCGGCGCGAGAGCTGCTGTGACCGAACCAGTTGAACGGGTTCAGGCGGCTGTCGCGCACATAGCCGCAGCCCGACAGGCCAAGTGCCGCGATCAGGACGACGGGAAGAAACTTGCGCATGGATCGGGGCCCCCCTGGCTTTCCCTTGTACTCCCCTTTCCTCTAGCGCAGTGGCGGGGGCTTGAAAAGCCAAGGCTTTGCCGTAGCTGAAGGAAGCGCCCCCAATGCCGGGGCTGGACCTTCGCCTGCCCGCGGCGTAACCCCGGGGGCAGGCAACGGAACGATCACGCATAAGGAGAGCCCGATGGCCCAGGCCGCATTCGAGGAAATCGTCGAGGATTTCGAATTTCTCGAGGATTGGGAGGACCGCTATCGCCATGTGATCGAGCTGGGAAAGGCGATGGCGCCGCTGGATGACGCGCTGAAGGTGCCCGCCACCAAGGTGGAGGGCTGCGCTAGCCAGGTCTGGCTGCACATGCGCCCCGAGGGCGGCATCTTTCATTTCGACGGTGAAAGCGACGCGATGATCGTGCGCGGGCTGATCGCGGTACTGAAGGCGCTTTATGACGGGGTGCCGGTGGCCGATCTGGCCCGGGTGGACGTGATGGGCGAACTGGGCCGCCTCAGCCTTCAGGATCACCTCTCGGCGCAGCGTTCGAACGGGCTTCGGGCTATGATCGAACGTATCCGCGAGCAGGCCTCCGCCTGACCTCGCCACCGCCCCGGGGGCCCCGGCGCCCCGGCACAGGAGCCGCGCCATGATTGCCTATGTGACCGTCGGGGCCGATGATCTGGACGCCGCCCGGGCCTTCTATTGCGCGGTGCTGCCCGCCCTGGGCTATGGCCTCAGCGAGGGCCCCGAGGGGTTGAGCTTTGCGTTGCCCCCGGGGGAGGGGCCGCAGGCCCTGCCGGATTTCTACGTCAAACCAACCTTCGACGGGTGCCCCGCCTCGGCCGGAAACGGCGCCATGGTGGCCTTCGAGGCCCGCGATCAGGCGCAGGTGCGCCGCCTGCACGCCGCCGGGCTGGCGGCGGGCGGGCAGGACGAGGGCGCGCCGGGCTTCCGCGCCGCCTATGGGCCGCGCTTCTACGTGGGATATCTGCGCGATCCGCAGGGCAACAAGCTGGCGCTCTTCTCCAGCAATCCAGCCGATCCGGCCCGCGACGGCTGAGGCGCTACCTCGGCGGCATGTATTTCCGCAGCCCGTGGAAGAACAGGTCGATCTCCAGCGCCAGCCCGACCTCGAAATCGTTCAGCTCGGGCCCGCTCCAGCGGTGCTGTTCCAGCCGCGCCAGGTAGTCGCGCCGGGTCTGGTCGTCGCGCCCGTCCAGGGGCAGGGCCTCGGCGGCGCGCAACAGGTCGATCCGCTTGTGCACCTCGCGCATCCCCGAGAAGGCCTCCATCATCGGGCGGGTCAGGCGCGGCTCTGTTTGCCAGCTCTGCCCGGCGAAGACCTCTTGCACCACGCGGTTGCCCGCGCCCAGGCAGTCATAGGCGACGCAGCCGGGAAAGCCCTTTTCGGTCAGGCTGTCGTGGATCGCGCACTGATGGCCCGCCAGATTGCGGCAGGGCTCGCCCGGGTTCTTGTCGAAGGCGAAGTCGCGGCCCTTGTCGAAGGCCAGCGCCAGGCAACACAGCGCGGCGCATTTGGAACAATCGGATTTCAGCAGGTCGGGGGCGTCAGAGGTCACGAGGGCTTCCGGGTCAGGGCGGTGGCAAGATCGCCATATCCCGTGAATCGCCGGGTGAATTCAAGGCCCAGCCTTTCGGCGGCGGCGCGCGCCTTCTCGGTCAGGGCGGGATCGTCGGTCTGCGCCAGGTAGACCAGCGTCGTGTAATGGCCGAAGTACATCGGCAGCAGGTCCGGGTGCCGGTCCAGGCCCAGGGGTTCCCAGACGAAGGCATCGAACTGCCGGGCCAGGAAATCGGTCAGGTAGAAGGCCGTCAGCTCGTCCCGCGCCTCGAAGCGTTCGACCCCGTCGAAGAAGGCGTAGCAATGGGCGCCGGGCAGCATCTCGACCCCCAGCCGAGCGCATTCGGCAGCCAGCAGACCCCCGGTGCCGCAATCGGCGTAAAGGACATGGATGTGGGCATAGGCGGCGCGGTGACGCTCGACCGCGGCGCGCACCGCATCGGTGATCTTTTCGGGGGTATTGTGCAGGATGGCGGGCAGGCAGATCAGATCCAGATGATCGAGCCCGTTCAGCCGTTTCAGCGCCAGCACCTCATGGGCCAGCGCCCCGCAGGCGATCAGCAGGGTCGAGGCCTGGCCCCCGGTCAGGCGCGTTTCCGTCAGGCTGGCACCGTCCTCGGTCAGGGTCTGGTCGTCGGGAAGATCGGGCATCGGGCAGCCGCCCCGCGTAGGGTGGAGGCACTCCACCGCGTGGAGGGGGCGCAGGCCGGGGCCCGCGCCGCCCATGCGATCAGGCGGTGGCCTGGTTGTGCTTGCGCGCGATGAAGGTCTTGGCGGTTTCCACCGCCACGGCGGCGTCACGGCAATAGGCATCGGCGCCGATGGCGCGGCCGAATTCCTCGTTCAGGGGGGCGCCGCCCACCAGGACGATGTAATCGTCGCGGATGCCCTGTTCCTTCATCGTGTCGATGACGACCTTCATATAGGGCATGGTGGTGGTCAGCAGAGCGGACATGCCAAGGATGTCGGCCTCTTCGCGCTGGATCGCCTCGATATAGTCCTCGACCGGGTTGTTGATGCCCAGATCGACGATCTCGAACCCTGCGCCTTCCATCATCATGGAGACCAGGTTCTTGCCGATGTCGTGGATATCCCCCTTCACCGTGCCGATGACCATCTTGCCGATGGTGCGCGCGCCGGTCTCGGCCAGAAGCGGCTTCAGGATGGCCATGCCGCCCTTCATCGCATTGGCCGCCAGCAGCACCTCGGGGACGAACAGGATCCCGTCACGGAAGTCGGCGCCGACGATGGTCATGCCGCCCACCAGGGCCTCGGTCAGGATGCGATAGGGGGTCCAGCCGCGTTCCAGCAGGATGTTCACGCCCTCTTCGATCTCTTCCTTGAGACCGTCATAGAGGTCGTCCATCATCTGTTGGACCAGTTCTTCATCGTCCAGTTCGGACAGGATGATCTCTTCGTCTTCCTCGGCCATCTCGTTCTCCGATCTGCTGCGCGCGGGTGTGTCCCTGACCCCGGATTTTTGTCGCAAAGCGACGCCCTGACTGCGCGGAATGCGACAAATCGGAGGGTTCCGACGACCTATGGCCCGCAAGGGCAAAGATTTCCTGAAAGGAATCATGGAGCTTTGCCGGCGTCGGACATATGTTCCCTGTATGTTCCAATCTTTCGCGGCGCGCAGTTCCCCCATGGCCCAAAGCACCGACACCATCCCGGACACCCACAACCCCGACCCGCACGGCATCGCCCCGCGCGCCCGGCGCGGGCGCGGCGCCAGCAGCAATGCGCCGGGCCGCTACGAGGCGCTTCAGGCGGTGCCCGAAGAGGACGGCTGGGAGGTGATCGAAGAGCCTTCGCAGATCCGTACCGAGGTGCGCGAGGAGCGCGCCCGCAGCCTGATCACCTACAACCGCTCGCCCGATCTGCCCTTCGACCGCTCGATCAACCCCTACCGGGGCTGCGAGCACGGCTGCATCTACTGTTTCGCCCGGCCCAGCCATGCCTATCTGGGCCTGTCGCCGGGGCTGGATTTCGAAACCCGGCTGGTGGCGCGGCCCAATGCGGCCGAGGTGCTGGCGGCCGAGCTGGGGCGGCGCAGCTACAAGGTGGCGCCGATCGCCATCGGCACCAATACCGATCCCTATCAGCCGATCGACCGCACGCACCGCCTGATGCGTGACTGCCTCGAGGTGCTTTGGGCGCATCGCCACCCGGTGGCCATCGTCACCAAGGGCACCGGTATCCTGCGCGATCTGGACATCCTGCGGAAGATGGCCCGTCTGGGGCTGGTGAAGGTCGGCATCTCGGTCACCACCCTGGACCGCGAGCTGTCGCGCCGGATGGAGCCGCGGGTGCCGCCGCCCGAGAAACGCTTGCAGGTGATCCGGGCGCTGGCCCGGGCGGGGGTGCCGGTGCGGGCCATGGTCTCACCGGTGGTGCCCGCCCTGACCGATGCCGAGGTCGAGAAGATCCTCGAGGCCTGCGCGGGCGCCGGGGCCACGGCGGCCAGCTGGATCATGCTGCGCCTGCCGCGCGAAGTCTCGCCGTTGTTCCAGGACTGGCTGGCGGAACATTACCCCGACCGCGCGGCCCGGGTGATGAACCGCCTGCGCGAGATGCACGGCGGGGCGGATTATTCCGCCCAGTGGCACAAGCGGATGCGCGGCGAGGGACCCTATGCGGCGATGATCGCGCAACGCTTCCGCGCGGCGGTGAAACGCTACCGGCTGGACGCTCCGCAGCCCGAGCTGCGCTGCGATCTCTTCCGGGTGCCGGTGAAGCCCGGCGAGCAGTTGTCGCTGTTTGATTGAGGGCGGGGGGGCTGCCTCTGCCGTCGCCGGAGGGCGACAGATGGACGGGTGGCTTTGCCCCGTCGCCGGAGGACGACAGATAGGAAGAAGCGGGGCTTTGCCCCGTCGCCGGAGGACGACAGATAGGAAGAAGCGGGGCTTTGCCCCGTCGCTGGAGGGCGACACGTAGAGGGGAGAGGGGGCTCTGCCCCCCTTGAGCCCTGGCGGGCTCAATTCCCCCCGGGATATTTCTGGCAATGAGAAGAGAGGGGCGGGGGCCGAAGGGCGGACGCCAGACCCGCGCTGAGAGTTCGGAGGGCAGCGGGGCGCTACCCGCTCTTGCCGTTGCGGGCGGGAGCCGGATGCCGCGCGGCCTCCGGGACAGGTTCGGCACAGAAGGAGAGGGGCCGCGCGCCCCGGCCCCGAATGGAGCGCGGGAGGGGCGGGCGGCGGTCTGGATCCCGGGCCCGCGGGCTCAGCCGCGGCGGCGGCGCGGGCGGCGGGCGGGGGCGGCATCCTCGCCGGTGCCGTCGGAGACCGAGGAGAAGGCGCCGAGCTTTTCCGCGATCTGGTCCAGCGTCGGGCGCGGGCCGCGCGGGCGGGTCGAGAGCGCCGCGTGCATCTTTTCCAGATGTTCGGGCATGGTGCCGCAGCAGCCGCCAATGATCGTGGCGCCGCAATCGCGGGCCAGCACCGCGTAGTCGGCCATCAGATCGGGGGTGCCGTCGTAGTGGATATGCCCGTCTTCGTATTTCGGGATCCCCGCATTGCCCTTGGCGATGATCGGCCGCTCGATGCCCATGGCGGAGAAGCCCAGCACGGTGCGCAGCAGGTCCGAGGCGCCGACGCCGCAATTGGCGCCGAAGGCGATCGGCGGATTGGCCAGCTTGTCGACCATCTTGACCATGTCCTCGGAGGTGACGCCCATCATCGTGCGCCCGGCGGTGTCAAAGCTCATGGTGCCGCACCAGGGCATCTCGGCCAGGGCAAAGGCCTCGGCGGCGGCGCGGTATTCCTCGGGGGCCGAGATGGTTTCCAGCCAGAGGACGTCGACACCGCCCTCTTTCAGCCCCTCGGCCTGTTCGTGGAACATCTCGACCGCGTGTTCATGGGTCAGCGGGCCCATGGGGGCCATGATGTCGCCCGTCGGCCCGACCGAGCCCGCCACGATCACCGTCCGGCCCGCCGCATCCGCGACCTCGCGGCCCAGTTCGGCGCCGATGCGGTTCAGCTCGCGCACCCGGGACTGGGCGTCATGCAGCTTCAGTCGCGAGGCATTGCCGCCGAAGGTATTGGTCAGGAACAGATCCGACCCGGCCTCGACCGCAGAGCGGTAGAGGGTGCGGATGCGGTCGGGGTGGTCGACGTTCCACATCTCGGGCGCGTCGCCCGAGGTCAGACCCATGTTGAACAGGTTCGTGCCGGTGGCGCCATCGGCCATCAGCCAGTCGCGGGTTTCCAGCAGGCGCGAGAGGGCGTCGGTTTTCGGGGCGTCGGCTTTGGGGGCAGCGCTCATCGGGTTCTCCTGGTCAGAGCGGGGGCGGCAGGGCGGGCCGCGCGGGTTGCGCCCCTTTTACGCAAGGGCGCGGTCTGTGGAAAGGGGGGCGGCGCGGGTGCGGGCGGGGCGGCGCATGGCCAGGGCCAGATCGGCGGCGGCCAGGGCCAGGGCCAGGCGCGAGGGTGCGGCCATGTAAAGGCGCTGGTGGCGGGGCGCGAAACTGTCCTTGAAGCGGGCGAGGCCCGTGCCGCCCGAGCGTTCGGCGACCAGGGTGCGCGCTCGGGTGATCAGCCGCCCTTCGCCTGTGGGACGGGCAGGCATGGCGGCCAGGGACAGCGGCAGGCCCAGGCGCGCGGCCTCTTGCGCGGCGGCGGTGACCAGGGCGTGCATCGTGCCATCGGGCAGGTCGTCGCCGTGGCGCATCAGATCCAGGCACAGCTGGTGGTGATTGCGATGCAGGGTGATGAAGGCGATCAGCGCCCCGTCACGCCAGGCGCAGAAGACCGCCTGCCGGGCCACGTAGGAGGGGGCAAAGCGCCCGGTCGACAGGCCCCGCGCCACCCCGTGCAGCGCCTTCCACTCGGCGTCCAGCCGCGCCATCTCGGCCATGTGATGGGTGAGGTTCGTCTCGCAACTAATTGTCACACCGTACTTTTCCGCATGGCGAAGCTTGCGGCGCAATTGCCGGAAGCGAGCGCCGTCGAGGCTTAGCGTGCCGGGGTCGATCACCGCGTCATCGGCCACATGCAGCAGTTTCCAGCCCGCGCGCCGGGCCTCCAGCGCCTGCCGGGCCGAGCATTTGTAGACCACGGGGATACGGTTGGCGCCATGGGCGGCGCGGCTGAGCCGGGGCAGAAGCGGGCCCAGTCGACCCGACAACGGGTCAAACAGCAGGGTCAGGGTCTGCGGGGTGTCGATGCACAGCGCGCCACTGGCCGCGCAGCCCAGAAGCCGGGCGCCGTTCTGCCGTGCCACGCCGCATTCGGCGCGCGGCGCATGATCTAGCAGCAGCTCGGGGATGGCGCGCGAGACGCGGGGGCGCGGCGCTTCGGGGTGGGCGGCGCGGGGGCGGAACACATGGGCTGCCGCCAGCGCGGCGGGCAGCGCATAGTAGATCAGGCGGAAGGCCAGCACGGCGGCGAAAAGGTCGCTTTCCGGCAGGGCGGGCAGCAGGGCCAGCAGCGACAGCTCGAACGGGCCGACCCCGCCCGGGGTGCCCGCAAAGAGGCCCGCGCCCAGGGCCAGCAGGAAGACCGGCAGGAAGGTGGCAAAGCCCGGCGGGTCGGGCAGCAGCACGTAGAGGGCCAGGGCCGCCGCGCAGGTATCGACGGCGGCAAAGACGGTGATCGCCCCGATGGCGGTCAGCGAGGGCAGGCGCAGGCGCAGCCGGGCAAAGCGCAGTTCGGGCGCGAAGAGGGCGGCGGCGGGCAGGGTCAGGAAGATCACCAGCCCCAGCAGGGCCAGCCATTCCGGCAAAAGGCGCGGCGCCAGAGCCAGGCAGGCCAGGGCGGTGACCACGGCCCAGGCCACCAGGAAAGAGGCCGAGACGGCGGCGGTGACCTGTGCCACCCGCAGCGGTCCCAGCCGGGGCAGCAGCCGCCAGCGGGCCAGCGCCCCGGTCACCACCCCCAACCCCAGAAACTGCGCCAGCGCGATGGAGGACATGCCCGACAGCTGCGCCTCGCGCGCCGTGACGCCGGTGCGCAGGTGGCGGTGAATCACCGCGTCGTAGCGCCCGAGCGACCAGAAGGACAGGGTGGTGGCCGTCAGGGCCAGGGCCCATTGCCCGGGACCCACGGCGGCAAAGCTGCGCCACAGCGCCTCGGGGTCCAGCGCCTGGACATGGCCCCAGAGCAGCCAGAGGCAGACCCCGCCGACGGTCAGTGGGGCCACATAGCGCAGCCATCGCATCTGTTGCTTGCGCGCCACGCGCATCACCTCGGCCATCCTCGTCCCCGTTTCCGAACCCGCAGACAGAGGTAGGCGCGGTTCCTTTCGCTCGGCTTAACGGCAGGCCATCCGCTGTCGCCAATTGCGCGGGTTTGGCGCGGCGCGGCGGAGAGACATGCGAAAACGCCGCCCGAACGGGGCGGCGTTTCATTTAAAATCAACATTTTGCGGGCTGAAGTTCAGGTTTTGCCTTCGCTGACCCGCGTCAATCGTCGGCCAGGGCGGCCTTGGCGGCGGCCAGGGCCTCGGCGTGTTTGGCGCGGATCGTGGCCTCATCCACCAGCCCGTCCAGATCGGCCACAAGCTTGGCGATCACGTCTTCATGGCCCGGCTCGGTCAGGTCGGCCTTCACCAGCGAGGCGGCATAGGCCTGTTCCTCGTCGCCGCTTTTGCCCAGCAGGCCCGCGGCCCAATGGCCAAGCGCCCAGTTGCAGCGCGCCTCGGCGCGGAACAGCATTTCGCTGTCATGGGCGAATTTCGATTCGAAGGCGGCTTCGCGTTCGTTCAGGTGGCTCATGAGATGCTCCTCCCCTTGGCCTGAGATGTCCGGGATCAGGTTAGTCGCTTGGGCGCCCTGCGGGAAGCCGCAACGAGGGGAGGCGCGACAATTTGGGCCGCGAAGGGCCTGTCGGGGCGGTGTCGCGGCCCGGCTCGGCCCGGCGCCGCGCTTGCTCCGATGCCGCGCTTGCACTAAGAGGGCGCAAATACGGGCGAGTCCCGTCCCCGATCAGAGCCCGCGAGAGAGGCCGCACGCCCATGGCAAGACGCAAGAAAATCTACGAAGGCAAGGCCAAGATCCTGTATGAAGGCCCGGAACCCGGCACCATCGTGCAGTATTTCAAGGATGATGCGACCGCCTTCAACGCCCAGAAAAAGGACGTGATCGAGGGCAAGGGCGTGCTGAACAACCGCCTGAGCGAGTTCTTCATGACCGGCCTGGCGCAGATCGGCGTGCCGACCCACTTCATCCGCCGCCTGAACATGCGCGAACAGCTGTGCCGCAGCTGCGAGATCATCCCGCTGGAGATCATCGTGCGCAACACCGCCGCCGGGTCGATGTCGAAGCGCCTTGGTATCGAGGAAGGCACGCAGCTGCCGCGCCCGATCGTGGAATACTGCCTGAAGAACGACGAGCTGGGCGACCCGCTGGTCAGCGAAGAGCATATCGCCGCCTTCGGCTGGGCCAGCCAGCAGGACATGGATGACATCGTGCATCTGGCCCTGCGGGTGAACGATTTCCTGTCCGGCGTGATGCTGGCCGTTGGCATCAAGCTGGTCGATTTCAAGATCGAGATCGGCCGCGTCTACGAGGGCGACTTCCAGCGCCTGATCGTGGCCGACGAGATCAGCCCCGACAGCTGCCGCCTGTGGGACATCGAGACCGGCAAGCACCTGGACAAGGACGTGTTCCGCCGCGACCTGGGCAGCCTGACCGACGCCTACACCGAAGTGGCGCAGCGCCTGGGCGTCATGCCGCGTTCGAACGGGGCGACCAAGCCCACGCTGATCAACTGAAGGAGCCGGCCAAGATGAAAGCCCGCGTTCATGTCATGCTGAAAAACGGTGTTCTGGATCCCCAGGGCGAGGCCGTGCGCCACGCCCTTGGCGGTCTGGGCTTCGAGGGCGTCGAAGGCGTCCGCCAGGGCAAGGTGATCGAGCTGGATCTGGCCGATGGCACCAGCGAAGAGACCGTGACCGAGATGTGCGAAAAGCTGCTCGCCAATACGGTGATCGAAAGCTACTCGATCGAGATGGGCGCCTAAGCGCCGTTCTGACCCATCCGCGAAGAGAGACCCCGTCGCAGGAACTGCGGCGGGGTTCTTCGTTGTGTCGCCGGGGGCTAGCCCTGCGCCCCGAGGCGTTCGGCGGCGAAGGCGGCGATCAGCTCGGGGAACCGTTCCATCTCTGGGAAACGCTCGAACCCGTGCGGCGCCAGGCTGGGGACCCAGGGCAGGGCCTCGGCCCGCTGGGTCTCGATGAAGGGCTGTGTCCAGGCGGGATCGTCGAAAAGGGCAGAGCGCAGGTTGACGAAATCGACGCCGGTGACCTGGGTATAGACCCAGCTGTGGCAGGCGGGGCAGGCGTAGTGGGTCAGATCGGCCGATCCGGCCCCGGCGGGCACGGGTGTGCCCCCGGTCACGCGGAAGGTGTCTGCGCTGACCATCATGGTCAGGGAAAAGGCGCTGGATGCCATGCGCTGGCAGCCCTGGCAATGGCAGGCGGCGGTCATGAAGGGCGGCGCGGTGATCTGCATCGTCAGGGCGCCGCAGCGGCAGGCGCCGGTCAGCGGCGCCTCGGGGGTGGGCAGGGGCATCGGGGGTCTCCGTCTTGGCTGCCTGCGAGCCTAGCACGGGCGGCGGCGCAGGGGCGAGGCCCCCGGATCCGGGGCGCGCCTAGGCTTGATCCGTCTGCCCCTTGCGCGTAAGAGCCGGATCATATCCCTTTCCGCGCCACGGAGCCTGCCATGAAAGCCGCCGTCCTCGTCTTCCCCGGGTCCAACTGCGACCGTGACCTGCAAGTGGCCTTCGAGAAGGCCGGGGCCGAGGTCACCATGGTCTGGCACAAGGACCAGGCCCTGCCCGAGGGCGTCGATATCGTCGGTGTGCCCGGCGGCTTCAGCTATGGCGACTACCTGCGCTGCGGGGCTATCGCCGCCAACTCGCCCATCTGTGCCTCGCTGAAGGCCCATGTGGAACGGGGCGGCTATGCCATCGGCATCTGCAACGGCTTCCAGGTACTGACCGAGACCCGCATCCTGCCCGGCGCCCTGCTGCGCAATGCCAATCTGAAATACATCTGCAAGACCGTGCCGCTGACCGTGCAGACCTCGGACAGCATCTTTACCCGCGCCTATAACGCCGGGACCACGGTGCAGATCCCGATCGCCCACCACGACGGCAACTACCAGGCCGATGCAGAGCTGCTGGCCGAGTTGCGCGGCGAGGATCGGGTGGCCTTCACCTATGATGATAACCCCAATGGCTCGGCGGGCGACATCGCCGGTGTGCTGTCGGCCAACCGCCGGGTGCTGGGCATGATGCCCCACCCCGAACGGGCCGCCGATGCGGGCCATGGCGGCACCGATGGGGCGGGCGTCTTCCAGGGGATCCTGGACGCGCTGGTCGAGGCCTGACGTCGGGCCTGATCTGGGGCCGGGCAGGGGGCTCTGCCCCCGTCGCCTGACGGCGACTCCTCCGGGACATTTTTCGCCTGGAAATGGGTAAAGGGCGGGGCGCATGGAAGCCCCGACCTGAGGGCCTTTTGGGGAACGTCCGCCAACGGGCGCGGCGCCCATGCGATCCGACAGCCGCGGGGCACCACCCGTTCGGGGCTGAAACGCGCCACCGGCGCCTTTCCGGGGCGGTCCTCACCTTCGGCCGGAGGCCCGGGGCCGGCCTCGGCCGGGGGCATATCGGCGCTTTGCCGCCTGTGCGCGACCCTTGTCTGCTTGAGCGCAAGGCCCGGAGCGGTGTAATTTCGCCCAATGGAGAACGACAGCCCTCCGGCCGGGCATCCCGGCCGCACCATTTCCTGGCGGGCGCGTATCGCGCTGGCGCTGTTCCTGGTCTTGGTGATCGTCATCATGGCCGTGACCAACGCCATGCTGATGCAGCGCTATACCGAGCCGACCCGCAGCCGGGCCGAGCTGCGCCTGGCGTTGTTCGGGGCCAATATCGTCAGTGAATTGCAGCTGAACTCGATCGTGCCGCAGCTGCTGGCCCGCGACCAGGAGCTGATCGGGGCGCTGAACAGCGACGATTTCAGCACCTCGACCCTGCGCCTGATGTCCTTCCTCGACGAGATCAGCGCCCAGGGCCTGGTCCTGCTGGACGAGGACGGGCGCATCGTGGCCGCCACCGACCGCACCCGGCTGGGCGAGAACCACCGCCAGAGCCGTTATTTCGTCGAGGCGCAGCGCTCGAACGGGACGGTGTTCAGTGTCATTCCGCGCGAGACCGGCGGCTTCAGCTTCGTCTATTCGCGCCGGATCGAGTTTCAGGGCGGTCTGATCGGCGTGATCATGGTCGAGGCGGATCTGGCGAAATTCGAACGCTCCTGGGCGGGGATCTCGGATGCGCTGCTGGTCAAGGACAGCGAGGGGCGGATCATCCTGTCGACCGAGCCGCTGTGGCGGGGGTTGACCGAGGATCAGGCGGTGGCGCGCGAGACGCCCTCTTCGGCCATCGAACGGGCGCTTTATGCCACCACCGACTGGACCACCGATGTGGACGGCTATCTGGAAGGTGAGGCGGTAATGCGTGTCGGATCGCGCATTCCGTTCCGCGGCTGGCAGGTGGTCAGCTATACCTCGTACCAATCGGTGCGCGAGCAGGTGAACGGCGTGCTGGCGCTGGAGATCATGGGCTTTGCCATCCTGCTGGCCCTGGCCTTCTACGCCCTGTCGCGCAAGACCATGCTGCGCCTGGCCCTGTTCCAGCGCGAGTCGGCGGATCTGCGCGCGCTGAACGAGCGACTCCAGCGGGAAATCGCTGAACGCGAGCGGATGGAAAAGAACCTGGAAGTGGCCGAGCAGACCATCGCGCAAAGCCAGAAACTGGCCGCCCTGGGCGAGATGTCGGCGGCGGTGGCCCATGAGCTGAACCAGCCGCTGGCGGCGATGAAGACCTATCTGGCGGGCGCGCAGCTGCTGCTGAAACGGGCCCGCCCCGACGAGGCCCTGGCCAGCTTCAGCCGGATCGACGATCTGATCGGCCGCATGGGGGCCATCACCCGCCAGCTGAAAAGCTATGCCCGCACCGGCGGAGACGGCTTTACCCCTGTAAACGTTGGCGATGCGCTGGCCTCGTCCCTGTCGATGATGGAGCCGCAGCTGCGCCAGCGGAAGGTGCGGATCACCCGCGCCCTGCCGGAACGCCCGGTCATGGTCATGGCCGACCGGGTGCGGCTGGAACAGGTGATGATCAACCTGCTGAAGAACGCCCTGGACGCCACCGCCAACAGCGAGGATGCGCGCATCGACATCCTGCTGTCGGCGGGCGAGACCGCCACCCTGACGGTGCGCGACAATGGCGAGGGGATCCAGGATCTGGATGCCCTGTTCGAACCTTTCTACACCACCAAGCAGCCCGGTGACGGCACGGGTCTGGGCCTGGCGATCTCGTCAGGGATCATTGCTGACCTAGGTGGACGTCTGACAGCCCGTAACGCCGAAGCCGGAGGCGCGGTGTTCGAGGTGCAATTGCCGATCCTCGCCGATGAGATCGAAGCGGCAGAGTAAAGAGAAGAGCGGAGAAACGTGACATGCAAAAGGCCATGAAGATTGCGATCGTTGACGACGAGCAGGACATGCGTCAGTCGATCAGCCAGTGGCTGGCCCTGTCGGGCTATGACACCGAGACCTTCCCTAGTGCCGAAGAGGCGCTGAAGACCCTCGGGCCCGACTACCCCGGTATCGTGATCTCGGACATCAAGATGCCCGGGATGGACGGGATGACCTTCCTGAAGAAACTGATGGGCTCTGACAGTTCGTTGCCGGTGATCATGATCACCGGCCATGGCGACGTCCCCATGGCGGTCGAGGCGATGCGCCTGGGCGCCTTCGACTTCCTGGAAAAGCCCTTCAACCCCGACAAGATGACGGCCCTGGCCAAGAAGGCGGCCAATGCGCGCCGCCTGACCATGGACAACCGCCAGCTGCGGCGCGAGCTGTCGGACGGCGGCCAGATCATGAAGAAGCTGATCGGCACCTCGCCGGTGATGGAACGCCTGCGCGAGGACATCCTGGACCTGGGTCAGGCGGACGGCCATGTGCTGATCGACGGCGAGACCGGCACCGGCAAGACCCTGGTGGCCCATGCGCTGCACGCCGTGGGCGCCCGGGCAGGGAAGAAATTCGTGCTGCTCAGCTGTGCCGCGCTGGAGGAAGAGCAGCTGTCGAAACGTCTTTTCGGCCCGATGCAGCCCGAGGATACGCAGCTGCCCGCCATCGAAGAGGCGCGCGGCGGCACCCTGGTGCTGGAGGATATCGAGGCGCTGTCGGAAAGCCTTCAGGCGCGGCTGCTGTCGGCGATCAACGAGCAGGGCACGCCCGCCGAGACCCGCATCGTGGCCATCTCGAACCTGCAAGAGCAGGACCGCACCTGCGAGGACGTCTTGCGCCCCGATCTTTTCTACCGCCTGGCCGCGCTGCGGATCACCGTGCCGCCGCTGCGTCAGCGGGGCGAGGACATCCTGGCGCTGTTTACCCGCCTCAGTGAGCAGTTTGCCGATGAATACGGCTGCGAGGCGCCGCAGGTCACCGCCCAGGAGGCCGCGCAGCTGTTGCAGGCTCCCTGGCCGGGCAATGTGCGCCAGCTGATCAACGTGGCCGAACGCGCCGTGCTGCAATCGCGCCGGGGCTCGGGCACCATCGCCTCGCTGCTGATGAGCGAGAACGAGGAGATGCAGCCGGTGATGACCACCGAAGGCAAGCCGCTGAAGGAATATGTCGAGGCGTTCGAGCGGATGCTGATCGACAACACCATGCGCCGCCACAAGGGGTCCATCGCCTCGGTGATGGAAGAGTTGTGCCTGCCGCGCCGGACCCTGAACGAGAAGATGGCGAAGTATGGCCTGCAACGGGCCGATTACCTGAACTGAGCCGGGACCCGCCCCGGGCGATGAGCCCGGGGCAGGGCGCGAAAACCGGCACGGCCGGGGCAGGCAACTGCCCCGGCCGCGGCATGTCAAAGGGATGCGCCGAAGTGGTCAGAGCGCGGGCATTTGCCCGTTCCCGCTGCGGTTGTGGTATTTTCTGCATTGTCAGCAGCCCATGATGCACCTTATGTTCATGAGACGGCCATATGCGTTGCCCCCGAGGTTTCGCAGAGGCCTGACAGAGTTTCGCTGGCCCCGGATGTGACGGGAACAACCTCCGTTCGGACGCCAGATCGATTGAACCCCATAGGGGTTTCGTACTTGCCGACAGGCCCCTGGGGTCGCGTCGGTTCGAAATGGGCGGCAGCCCAGCACCAGGAAGCTTCGGACGGCTCATGCAGCCGGGGGCGCTTAACCGGGCCGGTCTGCCGTCGGAGAAGAAACGCGATGACGCGCGACAGGATCGAGACAGGCCGGAGGCACGCCCATGCAGGCGGCCCTTGCCGCGTCGACGCCGGCGCCCAAGTCGCCCCTGACAGTCACGCCCTCAATGCCTTCGCTCCCCCCGGGTGTCCCCCGGGCGTCGGGGGCGTTTCGGCGTGCAATTGGAACACATGGCCAAGAAAATGCTCATCGACGCCACCCACGCGGAGGAAACCCGCGTCGTGGTGGTGGACGGAAACAAGGTCGAGGAATTCGACTTCGAATCCGAAAACAAGCGCCAGCTTGCTGGCAACATCTACCTCGCAAAGGTAACCCGGGTCGAACCGTCGCTGCAGGCGGCCTTCGTCGATTACGGCGGCAACCGCCACGGCTTCCTTGCCTTCTCGGAAATCCATCCGGATTACTACCAGATCCCCGTCGCGGACCGTGAGGCCCTGATGGAGGAAGAGCGCGCCTATGCCGAGGCGATGCGCGCCCGCGAGGAAGAGGACGAAAAGCCGAAGAAAAGCCGCTCGCGCACCCGGTCGCGCGCCGCCAAGGCCGACAGTGCCGATGCGACGGTGACCCAGGAGGTGGCCGAGGCCGCCGAAGGCAAGACCAGCGACCAGATCGAGGGGATGGAAACCATCGACCTCGACGGCGCCGACCTGCCCGAAGAGGGCAGCTCGCCGATGGAAACCGTGCGCGAAACGCCGGTGGAAGAGCCCGAGGACGGCTCGGGCGACGACACGGTCGAGGCCTCGGACGACAGCGACAGCAGCGACGCGGACGACAGCGACAGCGACGATAGCGACGGGGAAGAGACCGGCGGCCGCCGCTCTTCGCGTAGCCGCTCGCGCTCGCGCAGCTCTTCCGAGAAGGACAGCGAGATCGAGTCGGTCGCCGATGACGACGACCACGAGGACATCCGCCCGCCGCGCAAACCGCGCCCCAAGCGCTACAAGATCCAGGAAGTGATCAAGGTCCGCCAGATCCTGCTGGTGCAGGTCGTCAAGGAAGAGCGCGGCAACAAGGGCGCGGCCCTGACCACCTACCTGTCCCTGGCCGGTCGCTACTGCGTGCTGATGCCCAACACCGCCCGGGGCGGCGGCATCTCGCGCAAGATCACCAATGCTGTCGACCGCAAGAAGCTGAAGGAAATCGCCGCCGAGATCGACGTGCCCTCGGGTGCGGGTCTGATCGTGCGCACGGCGGGTGCCAAGCGCACCAAGACCGAGATCAAGCGCGACTACGAATATCTGCAACGCCTCTGGGAACAGATCCGCGAGCTGACGCTGCAATCCATTGCACCGGCCAAGATCTATGAAGAGGGCGACCTGATCAAACGCTCGATCCGCGATCTGTATTCGCGCGAGATCGACGAGGTTCTGGTGGAAGGCGAACGCGGCTACCGCAACGCCAAGGACTTCATGAAGATGATCATGCCGTCCCACGCCAAGAACGTGAAGCATTACACCGACCCGCTGCCGCTTTTCGCGCGCTACCAGGTGGAAAGCTATCTCGGCGCCATGTTCAACCCGGTGGTGCAGCTGAAATCGGGTGGCTACATCGTGATCGGCGTCACCGAGGCGCTGGTGGCGATCGACGTCAACTCTGGCCGGGCCACCAAGGAAGGCTCGATCGAGGAAACCGCGACCAAGACCAACCTGGAGGCCGCCGAAGAGGTGGCGCGCCAGCTGCGTCTGCGCGACCTGGCGGGCCTGATCGTCATCGACTTCATCGACATGGACGAGCGCAAGAACAACGCCGCCGTCGAGAAGAAGCTGAAGGACAAGCTGAAGACCGACCGCGCGCGCATCCAGGTCGGCCGCATCTCGGGCTTCGGCCTGCTGGAGATGTCGCGCCAGCGTCTGCGCCCCGGCATGATCGAGGCCACCACGCAGCCCTGTTCCCATTGCCACGGCACCGGGTTGATCCGTTCGGACGACAGCATGGCCCTGTCCGTGCTGCGTCAGATCGAGGAAGAGGGGACCCGCCGCAAGTCGCGCGAGGTTCTGGTGAAGGTGCCCGTGGGCATCGCCAACTACCTGATGAACCAGAAGCGAGAGCATGTGGCCCTGATCGAGGCCCGCTACGGCATGGCCGTGCGGATCGAGGGCGTGCCCTCGATGGTCTCGCCCGATTGCGAGATCGAGAAGTTCAAGACCGCGACCCGCAAGGTGGCCGAAGTGGCCCATGTGGTCTCTGCCAACAGCTCGTTGATGGAAAGCATCGACGAGGACGCCGCCGAGGAGGAGATCGAGGAGGAAACCCCCGAGGTCGCCGAAGAGAGCGCGAGCGAGGAGCGCTCGTCGCGGGACGACAGCGGGTCCGAGACCGGCGAGGATGGCGATCAGCCCAAGAAGAAGCGCCGTCGGCGGCGTCGTCGGCGCAAGAGCAAGGGCGACAACGGTTCCGGCGATGATTCCATGAGCGGCGAGGACGACGTGGCCGCCACGGACGACAGCGCCGAGGCGACCGCCGCCGAAGAGGCCAAGCCGGAAGAGGCTGCGCCCGTCGCACAGGTTGAAGCCGAGGCCGCCCCTGCGGTGACCGAGGCGGCCGCCGTCGAGACGCCGGAGCCCGTCGCCGAGGCAGAGCCCGAAGCCGGGGTCGTCGCAGACGCCCCTGCCGAGCCTGAGGCCGCCGTTGAGCCCGAGGCGACGCCCGAGCCGGTGGCAAAGGTTGAGGCAGCGGCTGAGCCCGAGGCCGAGCCTGTGGCCGCAGCAGAGCCTGAGGTGGAAACGGCCGAGCCGGTCACCGAGACCACGCCGGAACCGGCTGCTGAGCCCGCACCCGAGCCCGAGCTGGCCACCACGGCCTCCGAGGCCGAGGCCGAAGAGGCCGCTCCGGCGAAGCCCAAGAAGCGCGGCTGGTGGTCCCTGGGCAGCTGATCGCGCCCCCGCCAGCAGAGTAATGCAAAGGCCGCCCTCCGGGGCGGCCTTTTTGTCTTTGCCAGGCCTCTCGCGCGACGGGGCGGCGGAGCAGGGCGGGCAGGGCTTCCAGTGCGAAAAGCCCTGTGGTTTTCATTTTATTTCAGTGGCTTGCGTCTTTTTCCCGAAAAACCATCTTTTCCCGCTTGACGGTTTCGGCCCCTCCGCTTAGAACGCCCTCCACGGTGAGAGAGCGGTTGTAGCTCAGTTGGTTAGAGTACCGGCCTGTCACGCCGGGGGTCGCGGGTTCGAGCCCCGTCAACCGCGCCATCACCGTCCAGAAAAGCGTCCCCTAGGGGGCGCTTTTTGCGTTTCGGGCCAATGGCTTACCCCGGTGAAATTTCCCTGTCGTCGAGGTGCATTTTCCCATTGACCTCTCCGGTCCCCCGCACTATTCCAGCCCCTACGCGCGGTTGTAGCTCAGTTGGTTAGAGTACCGGCCTGTCACGCCGGGGGTCGCGGGTTCGAGCCCCGTCAACCGCGCCACTTTCCCCCTTCATCGTCAGATGCTTCGGTCAAAGTGGCCCCGACGCGCGCGTCCCCCAGGGGACCTCGCCTTGCTCTTCCCTCGTCCTCCTTTGGCCGTAAGCAGCACCCCGCAGCCCGGCCAGGCGCCACCCTCTACCTTCTCGTTTGCCAGAAATATCCCGGGGGAATTGAGCCGCAGGCTCAAGGGGGGGGCAGAGCCCCCTTTTCAGTCCATCTGTCGCCAACGGTCGATGAGAGGCGCAGAGCCCGCCCCCCTTTTCCCTGCCACTCTCGCGCCCCTCAGGGTCGCGAGTGCAGGTCGGCGTAGGTGAAGCCGTCCGGCCAGATGCCGATCCACAGCCAGCGTTTGCGGTGTTGCAGCTGGTAGAGGACGTGATCCAGATGCGCCTGGTCGAGCCAGAGGCGGATCGTGCGGTCCTCTTCCTTGTAATAGGGGGGCTTCAGCTCGTCCGGGCGGCGAAAGCGCAGGATGCCGCGGATCACGCTGGAATTGGGCGAGGC
The DNA here is from genome assembly GCF_050897975.1 of Pseudooceanicola aquaeponti. NCBI lineage: Bacteria > Pseudomonadati > Pseudomonadota > Alphaproteobacteria > Rhodobacterales > Paracoccaceae > Pseudooceanicola > Pseudooceanicola aquaeponti. Next base: position 139,590 of record NZ_JBPAXY010000005.1, on the reverse strand, counting down.
GATGCCGGTCACCTCGATCTGGCTGAGGCCGCGCAGCGCGGGCGCGGCCTCGGCGCCGGTGGTGTGGATCATGTCCTGCACCAGCAGGATCTCGCGCCGGATGTCGGTCACCGCCGCCGAGGCATAGGGTTCCGCCTCGATGGCGTGCAGGCGGGCGTCGATCTCTTCTTCGATATTCAGGACCATGGCATCTCTCCTCCGGCCAGGGAAACGGGCCGGAGGAAAGACGCGCGGCGCAGGCGAAGGGTCAGCGGCTCAGCGCGTCCAGCACCCGGGCCCAGCTTCTGATTCCTTTATGAAAGGAGTTAAGATCGTATTTCTCATTGGGGGAGTGCAGCGCGTCATCCTCAAGGCCGAAACCGATCAGCATGGCGTTCATCCCCAGCAGGCGGCCGAAGTGCCCGGCGATCGGGATCGAGCCGCCGCAGCCGATATAGGCCGCCGGGTTGGGCCATTCGTCGGTCAGCGCCTGGCGCGCCTTCTCGAACATCGGGTCCGAGATATCCATCTGCCCGGCCTTCGAGGCGCCATGGCCCTTGAACTCGACCGTGCAATCCTCGGGCAGCAGGTCCTGCACATAGGCGCGGAAGCTTTCGCGGATCGCCAGCGGATCCTGATCGCCGACCAGGCGGAAGGAGATCTTCATATGCGCCTTGGACGGCAGCACGGTCTTGAACCCTTCGGCGGTATAGCCGCCCCAGATGCCGTTCACCTCACAGGTCGGGCGCGCCCAGACCATTTCCAGCGGGGTGCGGTCCTGCTCGCCGGCGGGTTTCGACAGGCCCACGTCGCCCAGGAACTGATCGGCGTCGAAGCCCAGGCCCTGCCATTGCTCTAGCAGCTCGGCGGGCATCTCGGGCACGCCGTCATAGAAGCCGGGAATGGTGACCCGGCCCTGGTCGTCATGCAGCGCGGCCACCACCTTGGACAGGGCCCGGATGGGGTTCATCGCGGCGCCGCCGTAGAAGCCCGAGTGCAGATCCTTGTCGGGGCCCGTCACCACCAGTTCTTCCCCCAGCATCCCGCGCAGCATGGTGACGATGGCGGGCGTCTTGGGGTCGAACATCGCCGTGTCGCAGATCAGCGCCACATCCGCCTTCAGTTCGTCCGCGTTCTCTTCCATGTAGGGGATCAGCGAGGGCGAGCCGCTTTCCTCTTCGCCCTCGAAGAAGAAGGTGATGCGGCAGGGCAGGGCCCCATGTTCGGCGGTCCAGGCGCGGCAGGCCTCGACGAAGGTCATCAACTGGCCCTTGTCATCCGACGACCCCCGGCCACGGATCACGCGGCCCTTGGCGGTTTCCTGCACCTCGGGCTCGAAGGGGGGCTTGTCCCACAGGTCCAGCGGGTCCACCGGCTGCACGTCGTAGTGGCCGTAGAACAGCAGGTGCGGCACGTCCGCGCCCTCGGGGCCCACATGGCCCACGACCATGGGATGGCCCGGGGTGGGGCGCTTCGACACCTTGGCGCCGATCGAGGTCAGATCGGCCACCAGCCAGTCGGCGGCGGTCTCGCAATCGGCCTTGTAGGCGGGGTCGGTCGAGATCGAGGGGATGCGCAGCAGTTCCATCAGCCGTTCGACGGCCCCGCCGAGGTCGGTGTCGATACGGGCAAGCACGGGATCCAGAGGAGAGGTGGCGGACATGGGTCTTCCTTTCATTCGCTGCGCGAAGCGTAGCACCCGGCGGGCCAGTGTCCAGCGGCGCAGGGAAAACGCCCCGCCAGCCGGGGGGCAGGCGGGGCGCGAAAGGAAAAGGTGCTGAAAGGATCGCAAGGAATTGGCACAATATGTGCAGGTATTGTGCTGGGCCGGGTGGGCGCTGCCAAGTATGGGATACCTGACTTTGGCCCCTGTTTCGCGGAGCCGGCCCGGTTCCGGGGCAGGGGGGGCGGCGCGCGGCGCCGGGGGCCCGCCTGCCGTCTTGGGTGCCCGGGCGAAAGGGCCCCGGGATTGACCCATGTCAAAGTTCGGGGGGGCGGCATTTTGTAACGGTTCATGCGCGGGGGAATGATCTTATTTTCATTCCAAAATTCGGGCGGGGATGTTACACCCGACCGGCCTGAGGGGGGCACACCCCCGAAGACAGACCCGAGGCGGCCCGCGACGCGGACCCGACAGGAGACGGACCGAGAGCATCAAGGCGCCGGCGTGGGGCCCCGTAAACCCCGTGACAGACCGGCTGCGGCCCGCCAAGGTGAAGACGAAGCAAGGAAAGACCAAGCCCGTGACTTACGAAGCCCAACTCGACCAGGCACTCGGCAAGCTGCATGATGAAGGCCGGTATCGTACCTTCATCGACATCGTCCGTCACAAGGGGCATTTCCCTCATGCGACCTGGCGCCGTCCCGACGGGACCGAGCGCCCGGTGACCGTGTGGTGCGGCAACGACTACCTCGGCATGGGCCAGCACCCGGTGGTGCTGGAGGCGATGCACGACGCGCTGGACAAGGCGGGCGCGGGCTCGGGCGGTACGCGCAACATCTCGGGCACGACGCTCTATCACAAGGCGCTGGAGGCAGAGATTGCCGACCTGCACCAGAAGGAAGCGGCGCTGGTCTTCACCTCGGCCTATGTGGCGAATGACGCGACGCTGTCGACCCTGCCGAAGCTGTTCCCGGGTCTGATCATCTATTCCGACGCGCTGAACCACGCCTCGATGATCGAGGGCGTGCGCCGCAACGGCGGGGCCAAGCGCATCTTCCGCCACAATGACGTCGAGCACCTGCGCGAGCTGCTGGAGGCCGACGATCCGGCGGCGCCGAAGCTGATCGCGTTTGAATCGGTCTATTCGATGGACGGCGATTTCGGCCGTATCGACGAGATCTGCGACCTGGCCGATGAATTCAACGCCCTGACCTATATCGACGAGGTCCACGCGGTCGGCATGTACGGCCCGCGCGGCGGCGGCGTGACCGAGCGCGACAACAATGTGCACCGCATCGACATCGTCAACGGCACCATGGCCAAGGCCTTTGGTGTGCTGGGCGGCTATATCGCCGCCTCGGCCAAGATGGTGGACGCGATCCGCAGCTATGCGCCGGGCTTCATCTTCTCCTCTTCGCTGCCGCCCGCCGTGGCCGCCGGCTGTGCCGCCTCGATCAAGCATCTGAAGGGCGACCAGGCGCTGCGCGACAAGCACCAGGAAGGCGCCGCCATCCTGAAGACCCGGTTCAAGGCCCTGGGCCTGCCGCTGATCGACCATGGCAGCCATATCGTGCCGGTCATCGTCGGCAATCCGGTGCATACCAAGATGCTGTCGGACATGCTGCTGGAGGATCACGGGATCTACGTGCAGCCGATCAATTTCCCCACCGTGCCGCGCGGGACCGAGCGGCTGCGCTTCACCCCCAGCCCGGTGCATGGGCCGCTGGAGACCGAGAAGCTGATCCGCGCCATGGACAGCCTGTGGTCCCATTGCGCGCTGAACCGGCAGGAGCTGGCGGGCTGAGGCCAGCCGCCGCCGCGCAAGGATCTGCAAACGCCCGGGCCTGGCCCGGGCGTTTCGTGTTTCTGCCCCCCGCATCGTGCCGGGTCGGGCCGGGCGGCGGACAAAGCGTGGCGAAAGGGCTTCACCTTTTGGAAAGAGTTTTACGATCTCTTGATCGAATGGTTACCAGAGAGATAAGCCCATCCTGTCCCGTATCGAGGGGATTTTCCCCGCACCGCTCGGGGCCAGAGCCGGGCAGAGGCCAAATTGCCCCAGCACCTATTATCGCCGCAGGTTGCGCGGAAGCGCGCCTAAATCTGGCGGGTGCTGCTCTATTCGCGCACCAAATAGCTTGAATCATGTTACCGTCTTCTAAACAAAGAAGGCGATCCGAATCGGGGGATTTACGGGTCGTCGCAAGGCAAACGGGGCAGCGGGATGATACGGCGCAGGCAGCCTGACAAGGCAATAGCACCCAGCAATCCAAAGGGATTCGACGATTTCGAGCTGCGGCTCGGTGACGTCATGCGCGGCGAACGCGCCACGATGGGCAAATCCCTTCTGGACGTTCAGCGCGAGCTTCGGATCAAGGCGAATTACATTGCCGCGATCGAGAATGCCGACCCCGACGCCTTTGATACGCCCGGGTTCATCGCCGGCTACGTGCGCTCTTACGCGCGCTACCTGGGGATGGAGCCGGATGCGACCTATGCGAAATTCTGCGCCGAAAGCGGCTTTGCCACGGCGCATGGCATGTCGGCCGATGCCTCCTCGCGGGTGAAGCCCGATGCCCGGCTCGAACCGCGCAAGGCCAAGCGCCCGGCGGGCAGCGATCCGTTCACCGATCCCAACACCCCCTTCGTGCCCCAGGGCGAAAGCTTCCTGTCGCGCATCGAACCGGCGGCGATCGGCTCGATGCTGGTGCTGCTGGCGGTGATCGGCGGGCTGGCCTATGGCGGCTATGCGGTGCTGAACGAGGTGCAGCGCGTGCGCTTCGCCCCGGTCGAGAATACCCCCGACGTGCTGGCCGATATCGACCCGCTGGCAGGCGCCACGCGGCAGATCGAGGATCCGGTGCAGACCGCCGAGGCCTCGGGCGTGTTCAACCCGCCGCGCGACGGCATGGACCGGCTCTATCGGCCCAAGGCGTTGGACGTGCCGGTGGTGGTGGCGCGGGATGCGCCCATCTCGACCCTGAACCCCTCGCAGATCGGCACCTTCGCCCAGGCGGGCGCAGGCGCGCTGATCTCGGGCGAGACCGGGCTGGCCCAGGCCGTGCCCGGCAGCCAGATGAGCGACGAGGACCGCGCCGTGGCGCTGGCCCTGGGTCTGGAAAGCGACGAGGGCGTGGTGGATGGCGGCGGGGCCGCCCCCGGTGCGCCACAGGTGGTGGCCAAGGCCCGCGCCGGTGTCAGCCTGGTGGCGGTGCGTCCGGCCTGGGTGCGGGTGCAAAGCGGCGACGGCACGATCCTGTTCGAGAAGATCCTGGATGCGGGTGAAACATACAAGCTGCCCAATACCGAAGAGCCGCCGGTGCTGCGCGCGGGGATGTCGGGCTCGATCTACTTCCAGGTCGAGGGCGAGTATTACGGCCCCGCAGGTGAGGGCACGGGCACGATCCGCAACGTGGCCCTGTCGGTTGACGATCTGAAATCCAGCTACGCGGTGGCCGACCTGTCGCGCGACCCCGAGGCGGAACGGATGATCGCCGTGGCCGAGGCCGATCTGGGCCAGGTGCTGGCCGAGGACTGATCTCCGCCCCAATGTAGATTTTCGCGACGCCCGGGCCTGCCGCCCGGGCGTTTCGCGTTCCCGGGGGGGCGTACAAGGGTTGGATCCACGCCCCGCGCGCCTATCTGTGACCCAGGGGCCGCGCGCGCGCATTGCACCGCCCTGCCGCCTGTCGTATCCAACGCCAAAGCGCAACCAGAGGGCCCGTCCCATGTCGCATAATCCCATCCGTCCCTGGCGTAATATCGACCGGCGCCAAAGCCGCCAGATCATGGTGGGCAACGTGCCCGTGGGGGGCGGCGCGCCGATCACCGTGCAGACCATGACCAACACGGTCACCACCGATATCAAGGGCACGATTGACCAGGTCACCCGCGCCGCCGAGGCAGGCGCCGATATCGTGCGCGTCTCGGTGCCCGATCAGGACAGCGCCCGCGCGCTGAAAGAGATTTGCCGTGAAAGCCCGGTGCCCATCGTCGCGGACATCCATTTCCACTACAAACGCGGCATCGAGGCCGCCGAGGCGGGCGCCGCCTGCCTGCGCATCAATCCGGGCAACATCGGCGACGAAAAGCGCGTGGCCGAGGTGATCCGCGCGGCGCGCGATCACAACTGCTCGATCCGTATCGGCGTCAACGCGGGCAGCCTGGAAAAGCACCTGCTGGAGAAATATGGCGAGCCCTGTCCGGATGCGATGGTCGAGAGCGGCATGGATCATATCAAGATCCTGCAAGACCATGACTTCCACGAGTTCAAGATCAGCGTGAAGGCCTCTGACGTCTTCATGTCGGCCATGGCCTATCAGATGCTGGCCGAACAGACCGACGCGCCCATTCACCTGGGCATCACCGAGGCGGGCGGGCTGACATCGGGCACGATCAAAAGCGCCATCGGCCTGGGCAACCTGCTGTGGATGGGCATTGGCGACACGCTGCGCGTCTCTCTGTCGGCCGATCCGGTGGAAGAGGTGAAGGTGGGCTATGAGATCCTGAAGTCGCTTGGCCTGCGCCATCGCGGCGTCAACATCATCTCTTGCCCCTCCTGCGCGCGGCAGGGCTTCGACGTGATCAAGACGGTCGAGGCGCTGGAAAAACGGCTGGAACATATCAAGACGCCGATGTCGCTGTCGATCATCGGTTGCGTGGTGAACGGCCCGGGTGAGGCGCTGATGACCGACGTCGGTTTCACCGGCGGCGGTGCGGGCAGCGGCATGGTCTATCTGGCGGGCAAGGCCAGCCACAAGATGTCCAACGACCAGATGGTCGACCATATCGTCGAAGAGGTCGAGAAACGCGCCCAGGCGATCGAGGACGGTCAGGTCGAGGCGCAGGCGGCAGAGTAAGCCGGGCCGGGGGCCGCTTCGGGCCGTCTCGGGCAGGGCGCGACCAAGCGCTCGTGCCGGGTCAGACCCATTTCAGCGCCAGCAGCACCAGCAGCAGGCCAATGGCAATGCCGAACAGCGCCCGCCCAACGTGCCAAAGCACCACGGGCAGGATCACCAGGGCCTCCATCAGCCGGTCCGACAGGCGGCGGGGGCGGTGTTGAAAGGTGTCGTCCTTCATGGCGCAAACCCTACCATACTCGGGTGGCCGGGTGTGCTCACGCCGCCGTGATCGGCTTTTATTCGCTGAGATAACGCCGCAGCACGACGCCCGGCATGGCGCCCCGGATCAGCCGGTCCGCCATGACGTAGGAGGGGGCGGTGTCCAGGTCCAGCCGGGCAAAGAGCGCGGCCTGAGCCGCCAGTTCGGCGCGCAGGGTCTCCGTCACGGGCAGGGTGGCGGGGTCGATGCCCTGGGCGCGTAGCAGCGCTTCAGGCTCGGCCTGGGGGGGCTCCAGCAGGGCGGCGCGGAAGGCGGCGGCGGCCTGGGGCCCCTGGGCGGTTTCCAGCGCGCGCCAGGCCAGATCGGCGTCACTGTCCGACAGGCTGCGGATCTCGACGCGAAGGCCCGGCATCTCGGCCGCCAGCGCGCGCAGCTCGGCTTCGGCCTGGGCGCAATCGGCGCAGCGGGCGGCGGTGAAGAGGGTGATCTGTGCCATGGCGCGGTCGGCGCCAAAGCCGCGCGGGCTGGCGGCGAACAGGGCGGGGGCCAGATCGGCGATGGTGGCGCGGTCGCCCGCGATCTCGGCCGCCAGGTCCGAGGCGGCATCGGCGGCCATGCGCCGCCGCGCCTCTTCGCGGATCTGCGGGATCAGTTCCGGCTCTGCCAGCAGCAGGGCGCGCATCTCCTGGGCCAGAAGGGCGGGATCCCCCTGCACCTTGGACCACAGGCCGCCGCCCGCGCTGTCTGCGGCCCGCCCGGGCGATGCCGGGCCGAGCCAAAGCGCCGAAGCGCCCAAGGTCAGGGCCAGGAGCGCGCGGGCGCCGCGCCGCAGGGCGCTCATTCCTGGCGCATCTCCGCCACGATCGACTGCATCCCGGCCAGGGGCACATAGCCGCGCAGCATGGTGTCGCCCAGAACGAAGGTCGGCGTGCCGCTGATTTGCAGGGTCTGCGCCAGATCGCGGTTGGCATTGATCACCGCGTTCACCTCGGCGCTTTGCAGCGCCGCCAGCACCGGCGCCGGGTCGATCTGCATCGAGCCCAGAAGCCGCGACATCGACACCTCGTCGAAGCCGCCGGAATAGGACATCAGCGCGTCATGGACGGCCTTGTAGGCCTCGTCACCGGCGGTGATCTGGGTGGCGATGGCCAGGCGCGAGGCAGCGACGCTGTCTTCGCCCAGGATCGGGAATTCCTTCAGCACGAAGCGGATATTGCCATCGGTGGCCACCAGCTCTTCGACCTCTTCAAAGGCCTTGCGGCAATAGCCGCAGCGGTAGTCCATGAACTCGACCAGGGTGATGTCGCCCTCGGGGTTGCCGCCGACCCAGGAATGGCCATCGGCGAAGATCTCGGCGGCGTTCTGCTGGATCATCGAGACCTCGGCCATGGCCGCCTGTTGCTGCTGGCGGTCCTCCAGCACCTGGATGGCCTCCAGCAGGACCTCGGGATGTTCCATCAGATAGGCGCGGACCTCGGCGCGGAACTGCTCGCGCTCGGGGTCGGTCAGGGGGGTGACGCCGGGCAGGCTTTCCTGCGCCAGGGCGGGCAGGGGGGCGGCCAGGGTCAGGGCGGTGGCGGTGCCGGTCAGAAGGGCGCGCAGGGAAAGGCGGTTGGTCATAAGATCTCTCTTCGGGCCTGTCGCCCGGTTCGGGCCACCCAGGCGTGGGCGGCGGGACGCGGAAGACCTGCGCCGATCCTGCGGCGCGGCCCAAAGGAAGACCACCGGCAAGCGGCGGCACGGGGGGTGGGGACGCAGGCGCCCCCTTGAAGGCATTCACCATATCCTGGGCGCCTTGCCAAGACAGGCCCCCCTGCGTCAGAAAGCCCTTGGCGGGGATCCCCGCAGGGCGGGCAATCGCCTTGACCTGCCGCCGGTGGCCTGTTGAAACGGCCCCAATCGAAAGCCACCATCGGAGATGCCCATGCGCGTTTCAACCCGCGGGGAAGTCGATCCCTTCATTGTGATGGACGTGATGTCCCGCGCCGCCGAGCTGGAGGCCGAGGGCCGCCGGATCATCCATATGGAAGTGGGCCAGCCGGGCACACCCGCCCCCCAGGCCGCGCGCGAAAAACTGGCGCAGGCGCTGGAAGAGGCGCCCCTGGGCTATTCCCTGAGCCTGGGCCTGCCCGAGCTGCGCCGGGGCATCGCGGCGCTGTACCAGCGCTGGTACGGGGTCGATCTGAACCCCGACCGGGTGGTGGTCACCTCGGGCTCTTCGGCGGGCTTCCTGCTGAGCTTTACCGCGCTGTTCGATGCGGGCGACAAGGTGGGGATCGGCGCGCCGGGCTATCCGTCCTACTTGCAGATCCTGAAGGCAATGAACCTGGACCCGGTGGTGATCGAGACCGCGCCCGAGCATCGCTATCAGCCCGCCCCGGACGACATCCGCGGCCTGGGCCTGGACGGGCTGATGATCGCCAGCCCTGGCAACCCCTCGGGCACCATGCTGTCGAAGCCGGCCCTGACCGATCTGGTGGCGGCCACCCGCGACGAGGGGATCGCCCTGATTTCGGACGAGATCTATCACGGGCTGCATTACGAGGACCGCGCCCATAGTGCGCTGGAAATCACTGATGACGCCTATGTCATCAACTCGTTCTCGAAATACTTCTCGATGACCGGATGGCGTGTCGGCTGGATGGTGGTGCCAGAGGATCACGTGCGCCGGGTCGAGCGGCTGACCCAGCATATGTTCATCTGTGCCCCCACGGCCAGCCAGGTGGTGGCCCTGGGCGCCCTGGATGCGGTGGACGAGCTGGAGGCGAACCGCGCCGTCTATGCCCGCAACCGTGCCCTGCTGCTGGAGGGGCTGCCCAAGGCAGGCTTCGACCGCATCGCGCCGCCCGATGGCGGCTTCTACATCTATGCCGATGTCAGCGCCCTGACCGACGACAGCCTGAGCTTCGCGCGCGAGATCCTGGAAGGGGCGGGCGTGGCGGTGACCCCGGGGTTGGATTTCGACAAGGCGCGCGGCGGCCAGACCCTGCGCTTTTCCTATGCGCGCTCGGTCGAGGATATCGAGGAAGGCCTGCACCGGCTGACCCGCTTCATGGCCGAACGGCTGGGCTAAGCGGGCAAGGCCCCGGCATCGGCCAAGGGAAAGGGGCGCCCCGGGAGGCGCCCCTTTCTATGTCGCGTGAGTGGAGTAGGGTCTTTGGGTGGGCTCAGCGGAAAGGTTCGTTGAGCCGCAGGAGCCGGCGATGAAAAGCCGGGATATCCTCTGCGTCGATCAGCCCGGCCTGACGGGCGCAGGCGAAGACCTGGGGCGTGTTGCGCCCCAGATGCTCGTAGACGACACGGGCCGCGCGCGGGCCAGAGACCGCTTCGCGGATGGTGCGCGTGGTGTAGCCTTCCCAGAAATTGTTATCGAAGGCGGCAACACGGGCGAGGAAATTGAACGAACAGGTCACGGATCCGCGCCGCGACACCAGCGAGGCGACGCCCTGTTCCTGAGCCATGATCAGGCCGCGGAACTCGCGGTTGGCGGGATCGTCGGGCAGGCCCTGCTGGCGCATCGCCTCGCGGGCCTCGAAGCCGCGCAGGAAGGTGAACCCGTCCTGGCGAGAGACATGCACCAGCCCCATGACCGCCTTTTCGCTGTCAATGAAGCTGACGCGGGTGAAGCGGTAGAAGCCCGAGGGGAACATCTGCTCGTCCACCAGGGTGGCGCCGCGGCCCAGATAGTCAGAGATCACCGGGTGGTTCAGCAGGTCATGATTGCCCGGCTTCACCTGGTTGACGGGCTCCAGCAGGATCCGGGCATCGGTGCCGAAGAACTGGCAGATCCGATGCAGCACGTCGGGGCGCGGAAAGCTCTCACCCGAGAGGTAACGGTTAAATTGGGTGCGGTTGATGCCCAATTCGCGACACAGGCCCGCGATAGACGGGTACTGGCTGCTGAGTTGCCGCAGATTCGCGCCGAAGATGCCGCGGATCTCGACCGGTTTCAGGTCTGTCTGATCAGATTTGAGGCCGGTGCTAACCACTTTCTACCTTCCCGGACGCGCGTTGATGGCATCTTCTCATTGTTCGTCCATTTTTCTTGGTTCTTCTTGTCGGATTGACGCCAAGAGACGTCAGGCCTGTTTCTCTATAACGTCATTCGCGGGCGGATGCGACACAAAAACAGACAGCTCGACACGGAAAGGCGTATGTCCAAGGCGCGGGTTTTCACTCATCCTGACTGAAGGGTAAATGCGTATGCAATGCACGGGGAAGCCAATGTTTGGGATAGTGCTGTGGAGCGCAGCCGACGACGACACGGCGGTTATCTGGTGTGAAGACCACGGTGACCTGGCGTTTTTTCGTTCGGAATCAAAGGGAAGCTCGGGTGAACGTCTGAACCTGGACGCGGGCGACCTGCTCCAGTTCGAGCTGAATGAATGCGGCGATATGCGTCTGGTCGAGAACCCCCGCGTGGTGGCGGAGGATCATTATCCGACGCTCGCCTATCGGTTGCGGGAGGCGGGCGATTTTCGGCCCACTGCGTCCCGAAAGGCACACCCGACGCCGCCGAGCGACGGGGGCCGACCGATCGTCGTGCCCTTCCCGGGCAAGGCGCAACGTGACGCGAAAAAGCGTCAGGGCTCGCGGATCGTCTGAGAGGATTTCGCCGCAATCGCGGCTGCGACAGGGCTGAGCGGGCCGCCCGTGACGGGCTGGCCGCGCCCTTTGCCAGGACATGACCCATCGGCGGGTCCGCCCTCGGGGCCGCCATGCGAAAACGCCGCGCTTTCGGGCGCGGCGTTTGTGTTTCTGCTGCTCTTGTCAAAGGGGCAGGCGGGCCCGGGGGCCCGACCGGCCTAGCTTTCGCCGCGCGACAGGGCGGCCACGCCGGTGCGCGCCAGGTCCGACAGGCCCAGGGGCCGCATCAACTCGGCGAAGGCGTCGATCTTTTCCGGCGCGCCGGTCAGTTCGAAGACAAAGCTCGACAGGGTGGAATCCACCACCTTGGCGCGGAAGATGTCGGCCAGACGCAGCGCCTCGACCCGTTTCTCGCCGTCGCCCTCGACCTTGAAGAGCGCCAGTTCGCGCTCCACCGAAGGGCCCTCGACGGTCAGATCGTTGACCTTGTGCACCGGCACGATGCGCCCCAGCTGGGCCTTGATCTGTTCGATCACCTGCGGCGTACCCCGGGTGACAATGGTGATGCGGGACCGCTTGCCGGTGTGATCCACCTCGGCCACGGTCAGGCTTTCGATATTGTAGCCGCGACCCGAGAACAGGCCGATCACCCGCGCCAGCACCCCGGCCTCGTTGTCGACGACCACCGCCAGCGTGTGCTGCTCGATCGTATCCGAGAAGGTGGGACGTAGGTTGTAGGCCGAATGGCTCGTCGAGCCTTTTTTCAGTTTCAGAGCGTTCATGTTTCTTCCTCCGAAGGAGATCCGTTGAGACGGCAGGGCGGGGCGGGCCCGCCTTACCTTCGGTTCATCACACCAGCACGGCGCCGCCGGCCTGGATGGCGCCTTCGGTCGAGGCGTCGCCAAGCAGCATTTCGTTATGCGCCTTGCCCGAGGGGATCATCGGGAAGCAGTTCTCGTGCTTCTCGACCAGGCAGTCGAAGATCACCGGGCCGTCGTAGCGGATCATCTCCATGATCGCATCGTCCAGATCCGCCGGGTCGGAACACTGGATGCCCTTGGCGCCGAAGGCCTCGGCGAGCTTGACGAAATCGGGCAGGGCCTCGGACCAGCTGGAGGAATAGCGTTCGCCATGCAGCAGCTGTTGCCACTGGCGCACCATGCCCAGGCGTTCGTTGTTCAGGATGAACTGTTTCACCGGCAGGCGGTACTGCATCGCGGTGCCCATCTCCTGCATGTTCATCAGCCAGGACGCTTCGCCCGCGACGTTGATCACCAGCGCCTCGGGATGGGCCTGCTGCACGCCGACAGACGCCGGGAAGCCGTAGCCCATGGTGCCCAGGCCGCCGGAGGTCATCCAGCGGTGCGGCTCGTCGAAATGCAGGAACTGCGCGGCCCACATCTGGTGCTGGCCCACCTCGGTGGTGATGTAGCGATCCATCCCCTTGGTCAGGGCTTCCAGCCGTTCCAGCGCGTATTGCGGTTTGATGATGCTGTCCGAGCCCTTGTAGGAAAGGCAGTTCTTTGTCTTCCAGCCTTCGATCTTGGTCCACCACTTGGCCAGGGCCTCGCGGTCCATCTTGCGGCCCCGGGCCTTCCAGACGCGCAGCAGGTCTTCCAGCACATGGGCGACGTCGCCGACGATGGGGAAATCGACATGGATGATCTTGTTGATCGAGGAGGGGTCGATGTCGATATGGGCCTTGCGGGAATGGGGCGAGAAGGCATCGGTGCGGCCGGTGATCCGGTCGTCGAACCGGGCGCCGACGCAGATCATCAGGTCGCAGTCATGCATCGCCATATTGGCCTCGTAGAGGCCGTGCATCCCCAGCATCCCCAGCCACTTGTCGCCCGAGGCCGGATAGGCGCCGAGGCCCATCAGGGTCGAGGTGATCGGCGCGCCGGTGGCTTCGACCAGTTCGCGCAGCAGTTGGCTGGCGGCCGGACCAGAGTTGATGACGCCGCCGCCGGTGTAGAAGACCGGCTTCTTGGCGGTTTCCAGGGCGGCGACCAGCTCGGTGATCTCTTCCATGTCGCCCTTCAGCGTCGGCTGATAGCGGAATTCCGAGGTCTTGGGCTTGGGCGTATAGGTGCCGGTGGCGAATTGCACATCCTTGGGGATGTCGACCAGCACCGGGCCCGGACGGCCCGAGGTGGCGACATGGAAGGCGGCGTGCAGCAGGCGCGGCAGGTCCTCGGTGTCCTGGACCAGCCAGTTATGCTTGGTGCAGGGGCGGGTGATGCCAACGGTGTCGGCCTCCTGGAAGCCGTCGGTGCCGATCATGAAGGTCGGAACCTGGCCCGACAGGACGATGATCGGGATCGAATCCATCAGCGCATCGGTCAGCCCGGTGACCGCATTGGTCGCCCCCGGCCCCGAGGTTACCAGCGCCACGCCCGGCTTGCCGGTCGAGCGCGCGTAGCCTTCGGCGGCATGGACCGCGGCCTGTTCATGGCGCACCAGGATATGGCGAATGTCGTTCTGCTGGAAGATCTCGTCATAGATTGGCAGGACGGCCCCGCCGGGATAGCCGAACACCGTGTCCACGCCCTGATCCTTCAGGGCCTGGACAACCATTTTCGCACCGCTCATCTGACGTGCCATCTGCGCTCTCTCCGTCTGTCGCCGCTCTGGGCGGCCTCTCCTCGCTCCACGGGCCGGGCCCGGGGTCACAAAAGGACAATAAAAAACCCCCGGGGGACAATCCGGGGGCGCATGGGATCCTGATAGGGTCTCCGGTTCTCACCGGCCCATGCGCCAAGCTCCTACAATAATTACTAGTGCGGTCATGTCCCGAGGGCTCCTTTGATCCTGAAAGGAGGAATAGGAGGTCGTCGGGGCAAGGTCAATGGCTAATCCATGACAAAAATGTCGCGGAGGGCGGGTTTTGTTTTCGAAAGTTGCGCGGATCGGCGTGGATCTTTGCGGGGGTCGGTTTCGGCGACGGGGGCGGGGGGCGCTGCCCCTCGTCGCGGCGGGGCCGCGACTCCCCCCGGGATATTTTTGGCAATGAGAATGAGGGGGCGGGGCGCCTCGGGGGCCAGCGGTAGGCGCGGGGGAGCAGAGGGGGGCGGGTCAGAAGGTCTGGCCGTTGCCGTGCAGCACGCCGTGTTCCATCGCGTAGCGGGTCAGCCCGGCGGTCGAGCTGATGCCCAGCTTCTTCTTGATGTTCTTGCGGTGCGTCTCGACCGTGCGCACCGAGATGTCCAGGGCCAGGGCCACTTCCTTGTTGGATTTGCCCTGGGCCAGTTGCAGCAGGATGGTCTGTTCGCGGTTGGTCAGATGGCCCGCGCCGCGCGGCGGGGCGAGCGAGCCCTGGGCGCCGGTGCAGAGATAGCGCTCGCCCTGCATGACCATGTCGATGGCGCGCTTGATCTCGTCGGTGGGCACGTCCTTCAGGATATAGCCAAGCGCCCCGTGATCCAGCGCGGTCGAGATATATTCGGGGCTGTCGTGCATCGACAGGATCAGGATCTTCAGCTGGGGATGTTCTTCCAGCAGGATCTCGCAGGCGGTCAGCCCGCCCATTTCGGGCATGTTGAGATCCAGCAGGATCACGTCGGGGCGCACCTCGGCCACCGCCTCGATGATCTGGCGGCCGTTGCGGTAGGTGCCGACCACGGCGATGTCGGGAAAGCTGTCGAGGATGGCCTCGATCCCCTCGGCCACCATCGGGTGGTCGTCGACGATGGCGACACGGATCATCTGCGGCGGCGTGGGCCTGTCGGTCATGCGATATCCTTTGCGGGGCGCGGCGCCTGCGGGGCGCGCGGTTGCTTGTCCTGGGCGTCGAGATCGGGCGAGGCGGGGTCGATGACCTTCGAGGGCGGCACGGTCACCTCGATCAGGGTTCCGGCCTCGGGCCCCGAGCGGTGGCTGATCAGGCGCAGGGTGCCGCCCATCTGGTCGACCCGTTCCTGCATGTTGCGCAGCCCCATGCCGCGCGCCTGGTCCGCATGGGGCGGAAGGCCGCAGCCATTGTCGCGGATCTTCAGCGTGGCGCCCGAGCGGTGGCCGCGCAGGTCCATTTCCAGCCGGGTGGCGCCGGAATGGCGCTCGACATTGGTCAGTGCCTCCTGGGCGATGCGGTAGAGGGCGATCTTGGCGTCATTGTGCAGCCGGTTGCGGAAGACCACGGTGGTGAACTCGGTCTCGATGCCGGTGCGGGTGCCGAAATCCTCGACCAGGGCCTTGAGGGCGGGGCCAAGCCCGAGGTCATCCAGCACCCCGGGGCGCAGGTCGCGCGAGATGCGGCGCACCTCGTGGATCGCCTCCGACAGGCTGTCCATGCCGCGGTCCAGCGTGTCGCCGGCGCGCGCGTCGCCGGCATCGAGCCGCCGTCGCGCGCTGTCCAGCGCGTAGCGGACCCCGACCAGCAGCTGCGAGATGCCGTCATGCAGCTCGCGCGCGACGCGGCCGCGTTCCTCTTCCTGGGCGTCGAAGACCCGCTGGGTCAGCGCCCCCAACTTGGCATCGGCCAGGCGCCGTTCGCGGATGTTGATCAACAGCCCCGAGGCGAAGACCAGCACCAGCGCCGCCGCCGTGATGCCGCCGATCTGCACGAAGGTGCGTTGCACCCGGTCCTCAACATCGGCGCGGGCGGCGGCGGTGGTGGACAGCACGTCGTCGATGAAGACCCCGGTGCCCATGGCCCATTTCCACGAATGCAGCGCGGTGACGTAGGAGACCATCAGCGCCTCTTCCCCGGTCGAGGGCTTGGGCCACAGATGGGTGACATAGCCGGTGCCCTCGCGCGCGGTGGCGATGAAGTCGCGCACGACCTGCTGGCCGTTGCCATCGGTCAGGTCCCACCAGTTGCGGCCGATCATCTCGGTCTGGCGCGGGGAAACCAGGTTGGTGCCGTCGTAGTCGTAGACGAAGAAGAAGCCCTCGTCGCCATAGATCATCGCCGCCAGGATTTCCTTCACCACCTGCTGCGCGGCGATGTCGTCGGGCCCGGCCATGCCGTAGATGCGGTTGAACCCGTTGCGCGCCTGGGTGACGTAATTGCGCAGCTCTGCCTTCTTGGCCTCGATCATCTGCCGTTCCAGCGCCGCGATCTCGCGTTCCGCCAGGGCGCGCGACTGCGAGGCCACCAGAAGCGAGATCGCCGCCACCGCCAGGATCAGCGGCAGGGTCGCCAGCAGGAACAGCTTCTGGCCGTAGCTGGGCGCGAAACGCTCTGACAGGCGGCGGAAGGGCCAGGGGGCGGGGCGGGGCATGAGGGGTCCAGTTGGGCGTGTCCGGTTGGGCCGGTCCAATGGGGGGCGTGATTCCCGGGGGACCGACGATAGGGTGGTCTACTGGACAGATATCCGCTCTGACCGGCAAGAAAAACCGTGCCGCGCCGCAAGGAAACCCTGTTCGCCGCGCATTTTTCGCCAATATTGCGGGCGATATACGTAATCTTTGGTATTTCGTGTCGTAGGCCCTGCGGCTAGGGTCGCCGATACTGCAAATGATTTGCCCCGGGGGACGGGGCATTAAGACATCATGGGGAGGAGCCCAAATGGATCGTCGTTCTTTTCTGAAAACTTCCGCCATCGGTGGCGGTGCCGCTGCTGCCGCATCGCTGGCCGCACCCGCCGTGGCCCAGGGTCAGGTCAAGCTGACCATGGTCACCACCTGGCCGCGCGGTCTGGCGGGCGTCTGGGACTCGGTTGAGCGTTTCGTCAACAACGTCAACGAGATGTCCGGCGGCACCATGGTCGTGGAAGCCAAGGCAGCCGGCGAACTGGTGGGCGCGCTGGAAGTGTTCGACGCCGTGACCGCCGGTCAGGCCGACATGTACCACGGGGCCGACTACTATTTCGTCGGTCAGCACCCCGCCTGGGCCTATTTCACCACCGTGCCCTTCGGCATGACCGCCCCGGAAATGATGACCTGGTACTATGCCAACGGCGGCATGGAACTGCACCACCAGCTGGGCGAGATCTTCGGCCTGAAATCCTTCCTGGCCGGTCAGACCGCGGCCCAGGGTGGCGGCTGGTTCCGTAACCCGATCAACTCGGCCGACGATTTCAAGGGCCTGAAGTTCCGTATGCCGGGCCTGGGCGGTCAGGCCCTGTCGAAGCTGGGCGCCTCTGTGCAGGTTCTGCCGGGCGGCGAGATCTACCAAGCGCTGTCCACCGGCGCGCTGGACGGCACCGAGTGGATCGGCCCCTGGTCGGACGAGAAGCTGGGCCTGCAAGAGGTTTGCAAGAACTACTACCCCGCCGGTTTCCACGAGCCGGGCGCGGCCCTCTCCGTGGCCACCAACCTGGACGTCTTCAACGGCCTGACCCCGGAACAGCAGAAGATCATCGAAGTGGCCGCCGCCGAGGCGCATCAGCACAACTACGCGCTGTTCATCGCCAACAACGGCCCGGCGCTGGACCGTCTGCGCTCGACCGGCATCCAGGTTCAGACCTTCCCCGACGACGTCTGGGACGCCTACGGCTCGGCCTCGAAAGAGGTGCTGGACGGCTTCATGGATGACGAGATCTTCGCCGAGATCCGCAATTCGGCCGAAGCCTCCATGGCCTCTGCCTCCAGCTGGATGAGCGTCTCGGACGGTGCCTACACCGCACAGCGCGACCGCGTCCTGGGCGGCTGATCCGCACCATTGGCAACATGATCCGGGCTGCGCACCCTTGCCGGTGCGCAGCCCTTCCTGACAAAGAATATCGAGGTGGGGGACAGGATGCTCGACGGGCTCATCTGGTTCGTGACGCAGATCGGTCTTGGCTTTTACCACATTGCCCTTGCGGTTAGCCAACCGGGGCTGTGGCTTGACTGGTCTGACAAGGAAGCGCTGATCCGCTTCATCTATTACGGCGGCTCGGTCGAGCTGTTCTTCGCCGTCTTCGACATCTTCCTGCTGGTGACCCTGGCGGGGTTGATCTGGCGGCCCTTCATGTGGGGCTGCGTGCGCGTGCTCGAGGCCTTCTCCAATGCCGTGGGGCGCACCGCCGCCTGGGCGGGCCTGATCATGGTGGGTCAGCAGATCCTGATCGTCTTCCTGCAATCCATCTTCCGCCTGGGCGAGATCACCATCGCGCCCCTGGGCATCGGCTTTACCCAGTCCGTGGGCTGGTTCGCCGAGGGTCTGAAGCTGTGGAATGCCGCCGTGGTCGCGCTTTGCGTGGCCTATGCCTTCGTGCAGGGCAGCCATGTGCGGGTCGACCTGGTCTATGCCGCCATCGGCCACCGGGCCAAGCGGGCCGTGGACATGTTCGGCGCGCTGTTCTTCATGATCCCCGTCGCGGTGCTGACCTGGATGTATTCCTGGTTCTTCCTGTGGCGTCATCTGATCACGCCCAAGGTTTCGGCCAGTGACCAGCTGGACATGATGCTGCGCAAATCCCGGATCGTGAAATGGAACGTCGAGACCATCGGGTTCAGCCCCGACGGCTTCAACGCCTACTTCCTCTTCAAGATCCTCATCCTGTGCTTCGTCGCCCTGGTCTTCATCCAGGCGGTGGCCTTCTTCTATCGCTCTTACCTGGAGCTGGTCGAAGGCGAGGAGAGCGCGGGCAAATACCTGGACCACGACACGCTGGGTGCGGGCGAAGAAGCCTACGAAGGCACGCACTGAGGGAGCCCTGACCAATGCTATTCGGACTTGATGGGGTCGAGATCGGCCTTCTGATCGTATTCCTGAGCCTTTTCGCGGGCATCCTCTCGGGCTTCCCGGTGGCCTTCGCGATCCCCGGTGCGGGCCTTTTCGCCTTCGCCATCATCGCCTATCTGGATGCCAGCGGTATCCTGATCCACCAGGCCATCGACACCGGCAGCGATGCCTACCGGGCGCTGACGGCCACGGGTGTGCACCCCGACATGATCTCGCATTTCCGATACCCGGAACTGCCGACCGTGGGCGTGCCGGTGTTCGAGCGCGGTTGGGAAGTCGCCATGGACCGCAACATCAGCTTCATCGTGAACCGGATGAACGAGCGGGTCTTCGCGGGCCAGTCGATCGAGACGCTGCTGGCGGTGCTGATGTTCGTGATGATGGGGATCACCCTGGAACGCTCGAAGATCGCCAATGACCTGCTGACCACCATGGCGCGCGTCTTCGGGCCGCTGCCGGGCGGTCTGGCCGTGTCGGTGGTGGTCGTGGGCGCCTTCCTGGCGGCCTCGACCGGCATCGTCGGTGCCACCGTGGTGACCATGGGCCTTCTGTCGCTGCCCACCATGCTGCGCAACGGCTATTCGCCGGAACTCTCGACCGGCGTCATCGCCGCCTCGGGCACCCTGGGGCAGATCATCCCGCCCTCCATCGTGCTGGTCCTTCTGGGCACGCTCTCGGGCGATCTCTACTCGGCTGCGCAGGAAGCCCGGGCGCAAAGCTTCGGCTGTACCGATGCGCTGACCTATCTGGGCCGCCCGGCGGTGGTGTCGGTCGGCACGCTTTTCCAGGCGGCGATGCTGCCGGGGATCCTGCTGGCGGGCCTCTATGCGGGCTATGCCTTCCTTTACGCGCTGGTGCGGCCGCAACACGCCCCCGCCGTGCATTCGGGCGAGCATACCCAGCACGCCATCATCACCCGGCAAGAGGCGCTGACCTGGTTCTTCGTCGTTCCGGCGATCCTGATCGTCGGCACCGTGGTGCTGTCCCAGGTGGGCGTTGTCGGCAGCCAGGACCTGACCGTGTCGAACTTCGCCCAGGGTGGTGAGGGCGCGATCCTGCGCACCAATGTCTCGGAAACCTGCCAGGCGGCGATGATCGAGCTGCACGGCCAGGCCAAGTGGGACCTCGCCATCAGCCAGCAAGAGGCCATCATGGCCGCGGGCGGGCTGGAAGAGGGCCACGAGCTGAGCGCCGAGGAAATCCAGGCGGCCATCGCGGTCAAGGCCGCAGGGGCCGCGCCGATCGGCACCGGCATTGCGACGATCCTTGTCCTGCTGGGGCTGGTGCTGACCGCCGCGCGCGGTGTGCGTCCCGCTGACGATGCGCGCCCGCTGCTGATCGGTGGCCTGGCGCTGCTGGTCGTGGCGGCTCTGGATGTGCTCTTCATCCACCCGGCCATGTCCGCGGGGGCCACCCTGCTGATCATCGCGGTCCCGCTGGTGGTCGCGCTTTGGGCCTGCAAACACGCCGCCGCGCGCCTGGCCACCAACGAGCTGATCCGCGTGGTCTTCCCGCCGCTGGTGCTGATCGTCGCGGTGCTGGGCTCGATCCTGGGCGGCATCACCAACCCGACGCCCGCCGCCGCACTTGGTGCGGGCGGTGCCATCCTGCTGGCCGCCTTCCGCAAGCTGAAGGAAGAGGGGCGCGATCCCTGGATCATCACCTGGTCCACCTTCGCGCTGATCGCCCTGATCCTGCTGGGGGCCAACTTCGACCTGCGGATCACCCAGGCCGAGGTGGCCATCGAGGGCTACCTGGCCTATCTCGCCGCCGCCGTCTGCTTCATGTTCGCCTGCTTCGGCCTGATCTACTCGGGCTGGGTCCTGCTGCGCACTTCGGTGCTGGTAAAGATCGTGCGGGAAACGGCGAAGGTGACCTCGATGGTCTTCACTATCCTGGTGGGCTCGCAGCTGCTGAACCTGGTGGTGATCTCCTTCGGGGGCGAGCACTATATCCAGCAGTTCCTGAAGAGCTTTGACAGCGAGTTCCAGGTATTCCTGATCGTGATGCTGGTGCTCTTCGTGCTGGGCTTCGTGCTGGACTTCCTCGAGATCATCTACATCGTCATCCCGATCGTCGGCCCCGTGATCTACGGCGGCACCTTCGATCCCAAATGGGTGACGATCATGATCGCGGTGAACCTGCAAACCTCCTTCCTGACACCGCCCTTCGGTTTCGCGCTGTTCTACCTGCGCGGCGTGGCCCCGGCGAGCGTCACCACCGGCCATATCTACCGCGGGATCGTGCCCTTCGTGCTGATCCAGGTGCTGGGGCTGGCCCTGCTGTGGTTCGTGCCGCAGATCGTGACCGTGGTGCCGGACCTGCTGGGCAAGTAAGCCCGACCGGAAACACTAGAGCGGGCCGCGAGGGGAGTCCTTCGCGGCCCGTTTGCCGTCCGGGGCGGTCCGTAGCTGCGGCGGGCAGGGGGCGCTGCCCCCGTCGCGGCGGGGCCGCGCCTCCCCCGGAGTATTTCTGGCTGTCGGATGAAGCCGCGCGGTCTTTGGCTACCTGACAGCCGAAAATACTCCCGCCGGAGGCATCGGCCCCAAGGGGCCGACAGACCAGGAACCGCGGGTCGGGAG
Source organism: Pseudooceanicola aquaeponti (assembly GCF_050897975.1). Classification (NCBI taxonomy): domain Bacteria; kingdom Pseudomonadati; phylum Pseudomonadota; class Alphaproteobacteria; order Rhodobacterales; family Paracoccaceae; genus Pseudooceanicola; species Pseudooceanicola aquaeponti. The sequence goes on along the minus strand of NZ_JBPAXY010000005.1, from coordinate 118,109 downwards.
GGGAAAACCGGGCGCTGCGAAGCTGAGAAGTGGGGATCGTGGGGGCGGTCCAGTCGCGTTGCGGCGCGGCCGCCCGGATCAGCGCAGCGGGCCGCGGGTGTCGGGCAGGGTGATATTGGCCACCTGCTCGGCAATCGGATCGGATTTCAGCGGATGGGTCGTGCTGTCGTAATCCGACGGCTGGCGCATCTTCTGCCACTGTCCGCCGTGGTACAGCTCCAACCCCGAGAACTTGCACTTGTAGCCCATCTTGGGCGAGCCGGGCACCCAGTAGCCCAGGTAGACATAAGGCAGCCCCGCCTGGCGGGCGATCTCGATATGATCGAGGATCAGGTAGGTTCCCAACGAGCGGCGTTCCAGCGTCGGGTCGTAGAAGGAATAGACCATCGACACCCCGTCATCGAGGACATCGGTCAGGGCGGCGGCGCGCAGCCCCGTCTCGTCGACATATTCCACCACGCGCGAGCGGATCGGGGTTTCCTCGATCATCGCCGCGAATTCGAAGACATCCATGTCGGCCATGCCGCCATCGGCGTGGCGGCTGTCCAGGTACTGGCGGAACAGGGCGTATTGCTCTTCCGTGGCCCAGGGCGAGGTGGCGCGGCGGTCGAGGCTGGCGTTGCGCTTCATCACCCGGCGCTGGCTTTTCGAGGGCGTGAAGGCCGCGACGTCGATCCGCGCCGACAGACAGGCGGCGCAATCGGCGCAAGAGGGCCGGTAAAGCACGTTCTGCGACCGCCGGAAGCCCTGTTTCGACAGGGTGTTGTTCAACTGCTCTGCCGTGTCGCCCTGCAGCGAGGTGAACAGCTTCCGCTCCATCCGGCCCTCAAGATAGGGGCAGGGCTGCGGGGCCGTCACGTAGAACTGGGGGGCGAGCGGAAGCGAGTGGCGCATGTAGCAAGATCGGTCGGGGAACGGGGTCTCGGTGGTGGGGCCCCTGGCGATCGTCCGGCGCGGGCGCGCGCGGACAGGCGACGGGGCAGGTCAGGCAGGGACGGCGCCGCGGGGCATGGGACCCGGGCGCCGCAGTTGACGAGACGATAGCAACGAAGTTTGCCTGCGCCAAGCCCCCCGTTCGGCGGGATCTTGCGCCCAATCGGCGCAGCGCGGGGCGGCAGGCGGGGCCTTCAGCGGCGCGGGTCGTTCACCGCGGTGGTGTTCAGCACCATGTCGGTCAGGCCCTGGCCGTAGGGGGTGACGCACATCAGGATCGCCGAGACCAGCTGCAAGGGCGAGATCGCCAGCGACACCGTGTAGCCCAGCACATGCAACAGCGCCTCCTGACCCGACAGCGGCGCGCCGTCGAGGGTGCGGAGGGAGATGCCGAACAGCCGCATCCCCCAGGTGGCCGAGCCCGAGGCGACGGTGAACAGCCGGTAGAAGAACCCCACCAGAAGCACCATCGCCGGGAAGAAGAACAGCGACAGGAAGGCGGTGAAGGGGATCGTCAGCGCCGACAGGAACAGGATCAGCGCCATGTCCACCAGCCAGGCCAGGCCGCGCTTGACCGCGACACCCTGGTAAAGGGCCGGAACATGGTCGGGATCGGGCAGGGGATGGGCGGGGGTCATCGGGGGCTCCGTTGGAAGAAAGGGGTCCTGCTCAGCCTTGGCGCCGGGGCGGCGCGGGGCCAGGGGAAAAGGGCAAAAGCGGCAATGGGGGATCCGGCGCGGCCGGGGCCTGCCGGGGAAAAGGGCGGCCGGCCCCCGGCAAGGGGGCCGCACCGGGGCCGGGGATCAGACCTCGGCGTAGGGTTTCGGCGCCTGGTCGTCGTCGCCCGAACGGGCCACGGCGGTGTCACGCTCGGCGCGGGCGCGGTCGGCGCGTTCATCCATGAACTGGTCGAACTCGGCCTTGTCCTTGGCGGCGCGCAGGCGCTCCAGGAAGGCTTCGAACTGTTCCTGTTCGTCTTCCAGGCGGCGCAGCGTCTCTTCCTTGTAGGCGTCGAAGGCGCTGTTGCCCGAGGGGCGCATGGCGGCATAGCCAGAGCGGCGCATCGCCTGCATATGGCCCTGGATGTCACGGGTGCGGCTGTGGCGGCAGGATTTTGCGAACATCTGTTTTCCCCAGATCATGTAGAACAGGATGGCAAGGCCGACCGGCCAGAAGAAGATGAACCCCAGGACCATCGCGGCGATCCAGGCCCCTTTCCCCTTGCTGTCGAGCCAATCCTCGGTCCGGCCCAGCCAGTTGCGCCGTTGCGGCGCGTCGTGACGGGGCGTGTAGGTGGCGGTGGTCATTGGTGTCTCCTCGTGGATGGATGTGAATGCCTTTCACATTGCATAGATTGGCATCTGCGAGGGGCCTTGCAAGGGTTTATGTGAAACTATTTTACATTATCTTGAGTTACTCAGTGAAATCAGCGGGTTGTGCGCCGGTCAGCTGGGGCAGGATATGCGCGTCCAGGGCAAAGACATGGCGCGGGGTGCCCGCGGCGGCCCAGATCTGGTCGAACTCCAGCAGGCGCGGATCGATAAAGGCGCGGATCGGGTTCAGATGCCCGACCGGGCTGACCCCGCCGATGGCAAAGCCGGTCTGGGCGCGGATCAGGGCGGCATCGGCCTTGCCGAGCGCCTCGCCCGCCACGGCGCTGGCCTTGGCCGCATCCACCTTGTTCCCGCCCGCAGTCAGAAACAGGATCGCCTCGCCGCTGTCCTCGCCGCGAAAGATGATCGACTTCGCGATCTGGTCCAGCGCGCAGCCTGCGGCCTGGGCCGCCTGTTCGGCGGTGCGGGTCTCGCCCAGCTCCTGGATCTGGGTTTCGATGCCGGCCTCTTCCAGGGCGCGGGCGACGCGTTTCATGCTCTTGCTCATCGGCGGTCTCCTTTTCGGCGCAGCATGGCGGCTCTGTCGGGGATTGACCAGAGGCGCGCCCCGCCGCACGGTCCGGCCATGGAAGACAAACTGACGATCACCCGCTGCCCCCGTCCCTTCGACCCCGAAAAGGGGGCCGAGGCGCGCGCCCTGTTCCCCGACCTGGGGCCCGAGATGGCCGATCTGCTGGCGGGCACCGCCGGTTGCTCGCCCTATCTGGCGGGTCTGATGGCGAAAGAGGCCGACTGGCTCCCCGGCGCCCTGGCCGCGCCGCGCGCCGCCCTGTCGGCGGAAGGGGCACGGTTGCAGGGGCTGGACCCGCTGGATCCGGCCCTGGGGTCCGAGCTGCGCCGGGGCAAGCGGCGCATGGCGCTGATCGTGGCCCTGGCCGATCTGGCGGGCGCCTGGCGCCTGATGGAGGTGACCGGCGCCCTGACCGATTTCGCCGATCTTTGCGTCGGCGTGGCCCTGCGCGCGGGCCTGGCGGCCGAGCTGAAGCGCGGCAAGCTGCCGGGGATGGGGCCCGAGGATCTGGACAGCGGCTGTGGCCTCAGCCTGCTGGCCATGGGCAAGATGGGTGCGGGCGAGCTGAACTATTCCTCCGACATCGACCTGATCGCCCTTTACGACGAGGCGCGCTTTGACGACCACCGCGAGGCGCGCCCGGCGCTGATCCGGGCGGTGCGCAAGATGTCGTCGCTGCTGAACGAGATCACCGGCGAGGGCTATGTCTTTCGCACCGACCTGCGGCTGCGCCCCGATCCGGCGGTGACCCCGGTCTGTGTCGGCATGGAGGCGGCGGAGCATTATTACGAAAGCGTCGGGCGCACCTGGGAACGCGCGGCCTATATCAAGGCCCGCCCCGCCGCCGGGGATCTGGAACGCGGCGCGCGGTTCATCACCACCCTGCGCCCCTTCGTCTGGCGGCGGCATCTGGATTACGCGGCCATTCAGGATGCCCATGCGGTGCGCCTGGCGATCCGCGACAGCAAGGGCTACCACGGGCCGCTGGTGCTGCCGGGGCACGACATGAAGCTGGGCCGGGGCGGCATCCGCGAGATCGAGTTCTTCGCCCAGTTCCACCAGCTGATCGCGGGCGGGCGCGACCCCTCGCTGCGGATCCGTGCCACGGTGCCCGCGCTGGACCGGCTGGCGGTCACAGGCTGGCTGCCCACCGGGCTGGCCAGCGCCCTGGGCGATCACTACGTGGCGCATCGCGAGGTCGAGCACCGGGTGCAGATGATCAACGACGCGCAAACCCACAAGCTGCCCGGCAATGGCGAGGGGCTGGCGCGGTTGGCTGCCCTGATGGACCGCGACGAACCCGAGCTGCGCGCCGATCTGACCCAGCGGCTGGAGGCGGTCCATGCGATCACCGAGGCCTTCTTTGCCCCCGAGACCAGCGCCGAGGCGCCGCCTTCGGACGGGCCCGAGACCGACGAGGGCGGCTTCGACGAGGCGGTGCTGGAACGCTGGCTGCACTACCCGGCCCTGGCCTCGACCCGGGCGCGCGAGATCTTCTCGCGCCTGCGCCCGCAGCTGCTGGCCGGGTTGCGTCGGGCGGCCAAGCCCGAAGAGGCGCTTCAGGCCTTCGATGGCTTCCTGAAGGGGCTGCCCGCCGGGGTGCAGCTGTTCTCGCTTTTCGAGGCCAATCCGCAGTTGATCGACCTGATCTGCGACATCGCGGGCACGGTGCCGGATCTGGCGCTGTACCTCAGCCGCAATGCGCAGGTCTTCGATGCGGTGATCGGCGGCGGTTTCTTCGCCCCCTGGCCCGGGGTCGAGGCCCTGTCGGCCGAGCTGGCCCAGGTGCTGGAGCATGAAAGCGATTACGAGGCGCGGCTGGACAGCGCCCGTCGCTGGGCCAAGGAATGGCATTTCCGCATCGGGGTGCATCACCTGCGCGGGCTGATCGCGCCGGAAGAGGCGGGGGCGGAATATGCGGGCCTGGCCGAGGCGGTGCTGCGCGCCCTCTGGCCGGTGGTCCAGGCCGAGTTCGCCCGTCGCCATGGCCCCCCGCCCGGACGCGGCGCGGTGGTCATGGGCATGGGCTCGCTCGGGGCGGGGCGGCTCAACGCGCGCTCGGATCTCGACCTGATCGTGATCTACGACGCGGCGGGGCAAGAGACGTCCGAGGGGCGCCGCCCGCTGCCCGCCCGGGTCTATTACGCCCGGCTGACCCAGGCGCTGGTCACCGCGCTGTCGGCGCCGATGTCCCAGGGGCGGCTTTACGAGGTCGACATGCGGCTGCGTCCGTCGGGCAACCAGGGGCCGGTGGCCACCTCGCTGGCCGCCTATGAAAGCTATCAGCGCGATAGCGCCTGGACCTGGGAACATCTGGCCCTGACCCGGGCGCGGGTGATCGCGGGCCCCGAGGCGCTGGCGGGGGATGTCATGGCCTTCCGGTCGGGCATCCTGTCGCCGGGGCGCGACAAGGGGACGGTTCTGCGCGAGGTGGCCGAGATGCGACGGCGCATTCTGGCGGCCAAGGGGGCAGGTGCCCCCTGGGAGGTGAAGGTGGGCTGGGGCCGCAACCAGGAGATCGAACTGATGGCTCAGGCGGGCGGGCTGATCGCGGGCGACCCCGAGGGCTGGATCGCCGACGGGCTGCGCCTGGCGGTGGACAGCGGCTGGATGCGGCCCGAAGAACGGGTGCAACTGGCCCAGACCTATCGTCTGCTGTGGAGCATCGGCCAGGTTGGCAAGCTTCTGAGTGACCATCGCATCGACCCCGAGACCCTGGGCGAGGGCGGCCGCGCCCTGCTGCTGCGCGATACCTGCGCCGCCGACATGGCCGCGCTGGAAGAGCGCTTTACCGCAGCCACCCAGGCGGCGGGCGAGGTGATCACCCAAGTGCTGGCCCGCGAGGCCGCGCCCGAGGAACCGCCGGAGGAGGGCGCAGATGAAAGGCGATGAGATCGACCCCAAGGCCCTGATCCGCGAGGCCTACCGGATGGCCCATGTGGGCGATGCGGAATGCCGGTCTATCCTGATGGACTGGGCGCTGAGCCTGCCCGAGGGCCAGGACCAGGGGGCGGCGCTGCGCGCCCTTCTGGCGCGTCACGGGGCGGGGGCGCCCGACCATCCGATGACGCCCCTGCTGCAAGAGGGGCTGGCACGGATCGCCAGCACCGGGCGGCGCGGCGGCTGGCGGGGGCGCCGGGCGAAACCCTGACCGGGCGCGCGCCGGGGGCGGCGGGGCCAGGGGGGCCAGCCCCCCTTGGCCGCCCGTGCCGGGCGTCCTTCACCCCCGGGATATTTTCGGCAATGAGAAAGCAGGGGCGCCGCGCCCTTTGCAGGGACTCGCAAAACAGGCTTCTGCCAGAGGCCTCCTGACCGGGCGACCGGGGACAGGCGGGGGGCGCATCGCAAGACGGGCGCTCCGAGGCGCCGCGCCCTTTCCATTCGATGGCCCAAAATACTCCCGCCGGAGGCATCCTGACCGGGCCACCGGGACAGGCGGCGGGGACAAGGCAAAACGGGCGCCCCGTGGCGCCCGTCTTTCGCTCAGAGCGACGCGCGTTTAGCGCGGCAGGGCGGCGGCCTCGCGGGCCAGCTCTTCGATGGCCTTCCAGTCGCCCGCCTCGACCAGTTTCGCGGGCGCCACCCAGGAGCCGCCGACGCAGAGGATGTTCTTCAGCGACAGGTAGTCCTGGGCATTGCTGGGCGAGACGCCGCCCGTGGGGCAGAAGGACACGCCCGGGATCGGTGCGCCGATGGCCTTGATGGCCGCAGCCCCGCCCGCGATCTCGGCCGGGAAGAATTTCTGCACCGAGTAGCCGCGTTCCAGAAGCGCCATGACCTCCGAGGCGGTGGCCGCACCCGGCAGCATCGGCAGGTCGGCCTCTTCGGCGGCGCTCAGCACCTTGGCGGTCGAGCCGGGCGAGACGCCGAACTTGGCGCCTGCCGCGATCACCTGGGTCACATGCTCGGGCGTCAGGATCGAGCCTGCGCCCACCACGCCGCCTTCGACCTTGGCCATCTCGGCGATCACGTCGAGGGCCACGGGGGTGCGCAGGGTCACCTCCAGCGCGGGCAGGCCCCCGGCCACCAGGGCCTCGGCCAGGGGGCGGGCATGGGCCAGGTCATGGACCACCAGCACCGGGACCACGGGGGCCAGTTCACAGATCTTGCGGGCCTCGGCAGAGGCGGTTTCGGGGGTCATGGGCATCTCCTCAGACCACGTTGGAGGCGCCGTCGCGGGCAGGCGAGGCGTTTTGGCGGAAGGTTTCGAACAGTTCGCGACCGATGCCGAAGCTATTGGCCGACAGATCAGGGGTGACGGGGGTGCGGCTTTCCAGATCCGCCTCGACGGTGATGGTGCCCTGCACCGCGTCCAGCGTCACCACGTCGCCGTCCTGAAGCCGCGCGATCCAGCCACCGTCGGCGGCCTCGGGGCTCAGGTGGATGGCGGCGGGCACCTTGCCGCTCGCGCCCGACATCCGGCCATCGGTCAAGAGCGCCACCTTCAGGCCCCGGTCCTGCAACACCGCCAGGGTCGGGGTCAGGGAATGCAGCTCGGGCATCCCGTTGGCGCGCGGCCCCTGGAAGCGGACCACCACGATGGTGTCAGAGGTGAACTCGTCCCGCTTGAACGCGGCCTTGACGTCGTTCTGGTCGTGGAAGATGCGCACCGGCGCGGTGATCACATGGCGTTCGGGGGCCACGGCAGAGACCTTCATGATCGCCGTGCCCAGGGGACCGGAGAGGGACTTCAGCCCGCCGGATTTCTGGAAAGGGTCCGAGGCGGGGCGGACGATCTTGTCGTTCTCGGACTTCCGCGCGCCCTCGGAATAGGTCAGGCGGCCATCGGCGCCGATCTGCGGCTCGCGGGTGTAAAGCGCCAGACCGTCGCCCGCCACCGTCTTGGTGTCGTCATGCAGCAGGCCTTCGGTCAGCAACTGGTCGATCAGATAGCCCAGGCCGCCCGCCGCGTGGAAGTGGTTCACGTCCGCCAGCCCGTTCGGGTAGACCTTGGCCAGCAGGGGCGTGACCGCCGAGATCGCGTCGAAATCCTCGGGCGCCAGTTCGATCCCCGCGGCGCGCGCCATGGCGGGCATGTGCAGCACCAGATTGGTGGACCCGCCGGTGGCCATCAGCCCGACGATGCCGTTGACGAAGGCCTTTTCGTCCAGCACCTCGGCGGCGGGGCGATAGTCATTGCCAAGGGCCGTGATCTCCAGCGCGCGTTCGGTGCCCGCCACGGTCAGCGCGTCGCGCAGCGGCGTGTTCGGGTTCACGAAGGAGGCGCCGGGCAGGTGCAGCCCCATGAACTCCATCAGCATCTGGTTGGAGTTCGCGGTGCCGTAGAAGGTGCAGGTGCCGGGCGAATGGTAAGAGGCCATTTCCGCCTCCATCAGCTTGTCCCGGCCCACTTCGCCGGTGGCGAATTGCTGACGGACCTTGGCCTTCTCGTCATTGGGCAGGCCCGAGGGCATCGGCCCGGCAGGCAGGAAGATCGCCGGGATATGGCCGAAGGTGGCCGCGGCCATCACCAGCCCCGGCACGATCTTGTCGCAGACGCCGAGGTAAAGGGCGGCGTCGAAACAGTTGTGCGACAACCCGATCCCCGCGGCCATGGCGATCACGTCACGGGAAAACAGCGACAGCTCCATCCCCGGCTGGCCCTGGGTCACCCCGTCGCACATGGCGGGCACGCCGCCCGCCACCTGGGCCGTGGCGCCCTTGGCCCGGGCCGAGGCGCGGATCAGTTCGGGGAATTTCTCGAAGGGCTGATGCGCCGACAGCATGTCGTTATAGGCGCTGATGATCCCGATATTGGCGGCCCGCCCCCCGGCCAGCGCCGCCTGGTCCAGCGGCACCCCCGCATAGGCGTGGGCCTGGTTGCCGCAGGTCAGGTGGGCGCGCACCGGCCCCGCCTCTGCCGCCCGTCCGATCCGGTCGAGATAGGTCTCGCGCCGGTCGCGGGAACGTTCGATGATCCGGTCGGTCACATCGGCGATGGTCTGGTTGAGGGACATGGCTGGGGTCTCCGCTTTGGCGTCGTCCGGGGCCCCACCGGAGGACAGGCGGGGCGCATGAGTCGGAAGGAACTCTGTCGCGGGCAGTTTAGCGCTAACATCCGGGAATTCCAGCCCGCTTGCCGGGGGCGAAGGGGATTCCGCCTGTCATCGGCGGCCCGGGCGCTACGTGCCTGTACACAACTCCCTCTCTCTGCCCCCAGCTTGCCCCATTCCTGCCCTGTTTCCCATGCAAAACCGGTATTGCGAAAAGCACCGGCGCATAAAGCCGCCACAGGGTAGAGAAATTTCGGCATCGGGCCGAGGCCGGGGCAGGGGGCCCGGGCCTGCGCCCCGCCCCGACTGGCGGCCAGCAACCTGGCCCCTCTTCCCGCAGCAGAATTCGCGCGACCAGGCCGCAGAGGCCGGGGTCGCGTGTCCGAGGCGACATTCTGTCGTTCCCGACTTCCCCAGACACGGGGAAGACTATAGGAGGGTGGCCATGCAGCCATCCTCCTCTCTTTTTCCGACGATCCGCCTGAAGCCGAAAACCGATGCCCGCAAGATCCGGCACGGCTTTCCCTGGGTCTATTCCAACGAGCTGGTCACCGACCGGCGCACCAAGGCCCTGGCGCCCGGTGCCGTGGCCCTGCTGGAGGATGCCGAGCGTGCGCCCCTGGCGCTGGTGGCGGTGAACCCCGAGAGCCGGATCTTTGGCCGGGTGCTGGACAGCGCCCAGGCCGAGATGCCCGAGGGCGGCCCCGATCGCCCCTGGTTCGCCGCCCGTCTGACCCGGGCCCTGGCGCTGCGCGAACGGCTTTTCGATGCGCCCTTCTACCGGCTGATCCATGCCGAGGCCGACGGGCTGCCCGGCGTGATCATTGACCGTTTCGGCGACACGGCGGTGGTGCAGCCCAATGCCGCCTGGGCCGATGCCCGGCTCGACGCGCTGACCGAGGCGCTGGTGGCGGTCACCGGGGTGACCAACGTGCTGAAAAGCGCCTCTGGCCGCGCGCGCGGGCTGGAAGGGCTGGACGATGTCTCGGCCGTTCTGGCGGGCGCGGCGCCGCAGGCCCCGGTGCCGGTGCAGATGAACGGCGCCACCTATATGGCCGATGTGACCGGGGGCCAGAAAACGGGTCTGTTCTACGACCAGCGCCCGAACCACGCCTTTGCGGCGCGGCTGTCGCAGGGGGCGCGGGTGCTGGATGTCTTCAGCCATGTGGGCGGCTTTGGCCTGGCCTGCCTGGCAGGGGGCGCTGCCAGCGCCGTGGCGGTTGATGGCTCGGCCCCGGCGCTGGAGCTGGCCACCCAGGGCGCCGCCGCCATGGGCGCGGGGGATCGTTTCACCACCCGTAAGGGCGATGCCTTCGCCCAGCTCGAAGCCCTGGCCGCCGAGGGCGCCCAGTTCGACGTGGTGATCTGCGACCCGCCGGCCTTCGCACCGTCAAAACCGGCGCTGGAAGCGGGGCTGCGCGCCTATGAGCGGGTCGCCCGCCTGGCCGCGCCGCTGGTGGCCGAGGGCGGCTTCCTGGGGCTCTGCTCCTGCTCTCATGCCGCCGATCTGTCGAAATTCCGCACCGCCTCGATTCGCGGCATCGGCCGCGCGGGGCGCGACGCGGCGCTGATCCACACCGGCTATGCCGGGCCGGACCACCCGATGCACCCGCAGCTGGCCGAAAGCGGCTACCTCAAGGCGCTATTCTTCCGGCTATGAAGGCGGTCCTGGACGCCTGCGTGCTGTATCCCACGGTGATGCGCGAAATGCTTCTGGGGGCGGCGCGCGCCGGCCTGTATCAGCCCATCTGGTCCGACCGGCTGCTGGAGGAATGGGCCCTGACGGGCCGAAAGTTCGGCGCCGAGGTCGAGGCCCAGGCGCGCGGCGAGATCGCCCTGGCCCAGGCGGCCTTTCCCGGCGCCTGCCAGAAGACCCGGCCCGGGATCGAGGATCGGCTCTGGCTGCCAGATCCGGGCGACCTGCATGTGCTGGCCCTGGCGGTCTCCAGCTCTGCCGATGCCATTGTCACCGCCAATGCCAAGGATTTCCCCCGCCACATCCTGGCCGAAGAGGGCCTCAGCCGCGCCGACCCCGACGCGCTGCTGCAAGGGTTCTGCGACAGCGCGCCCGAGGCGATGCGCGGCCTCGGCGCCGAGGTGCTGGCCACCGCCCGACGTCTGTCGGGCGAGGACTGGACGATGCGCGCCCTGATGCGCAAGGCGCGCCTGCCGCGCACGGGGAAAGCGCTGGAACGACTGCTCTAGGGGGGTATCCTCCTGCGGAGGATGCCTCCGGCGGGGAGTATTTGGGGCCCAGTGAAAGAGCAGGCGGGACGCTGCCGCGGCGGACCGCCCGCCCGGGGCCGGGCGCGGCTCGCTCTTTCACTGGGCCGAAAGTACTCTGGGGGGAGCCGAAGGCGGGGGGCAAGGCCCCCCTCCGCCCTCTCAGCTGGGCTCGGCGCCGAGGGCCTTCAGCTGCTCTGCCGCGATCTCATAGCTGCGGATCCGGGCCGCCGGGTCGTGGATCTGGGCGGCGGCGATGATCTCGTCGGGCTGGTAGGTCTCGATGAAATCGGCCAACTGGCGGCGCACCATCTCGGGCGTGCCCAGGGCGGTGACGCGGAAGGCCCGTTCGACCTGGGCCAGAAGGGCGGGGGCGATGTGATCCTCGATCCGGTCTACCGGGCGTGACAGCTTGCCGGGGTTGCCGGTGCGCAGCTTGGCGAAGGTCTGCTGCATCGAGGTTTTCAGCCGGATCGCCTCGGCTTCGGTCTCGGCCGCGAAGATGTTCATGGCCAGCATGAAATAGGGCCGGTCGAGCCATTGCGACGGCTGGAAATGGGCGCGGTAGATCTCGACCGCCTGGTCCAGCGCATCGGGGGCGAAATGCGAGGCGAAGGCATAGGGCAGCCCGGCCTGGGCGGCCAGCTGCGCGCCATAGAGGGACGAGCCCAGGATCCAGATCGGCACATGGGTGCCTTCGCCGGGGATGGCGTGCAGGGTCTGGCCCTCGACCGGATCGCCCAGGTAGGCCAGCAGCTCGCCCACGTCGCGGGGGAAGTGATCCTCGCCCGACATATGGCGGCGCAGCGCCCGCGCGGTGGCCATATCCGTCCCCGGCGCCCGGCCCAGGCCCAGGTCGATGCGGTTCGGATAGATCGTCGCCAGGGTGCCGAATTGTTCGGCCACGGTCAGGGGCGAATGGTTTGGCAGCATGATCCCGCCCGCGCCGACGCGGATCCGTTTCGTGGCCCCGGCGATATGGCCGATCATCACCGCCGTTGCCGAGGATGCGATGCCGGGCATGTTGTGGTGCTCGGCCAGCCAGTGGCGGTGATAGCCCAGCTCTTCGGCGCGCCGGGCAAGCGTCACGGAATTGGCGATCGCCTGGGCGGCATCGCTGCCTTCGGGGATGGGGGCGAGATCGAGGAGGGAGTATTTCATCAGGGGTCCTTTCTGGGCGCCTCGGGGAGGAGGGTCAGGCGCCGGTCCAGCGCGCGTCGAGGGCCCGGATGGCCGCGACGCGTTCGGGGGTCTTGGGGTGGCTCATCAGCCAGGCGGGGCGGCCCGCGCCCATCGAGCCGGTCAGATGTTCCAGCTTTTCCAGCAGGGCCACCTGGGGGCCGGTGCCGATGCCCGCCTTGGTCAGCAGGGCCGCCGCATAGGCGTCGGCCTCGTATTCGTCCTGCCGCGACAGCCGCGCGGCCAGCAGGGACATGGCGGTATTGGCGATCAGCGGCCCCAGGCCCGGGACGAAGCGCCCCAGCACCTGGGCCAGGCCGATGCGCAGGGCATTCTGCCCCGAGAAGTCGATCATCCGCCGCCGGGAATGGCCCAGGGCCACATGGCCCAGCTCATGGGCGATGACCGAGGCCAGTTCCTCGGCCGTCACGCGCCCCGCACGGTAGGCCTCAAGGAAGCCGCGGGTCAGGAAGATCCGCCCATCGGGCGCCGCCAGCCCGTTGATCGCCGGGATGTCGTAGAGATGCACCTTGATGCGCGGCAGATCCAGCGCCCGGGCCAGCGCCTCCATCTGCCGTTTCAGCCCCGGTTCGGCCAGTTCGGCCGAGCGCTGATCCAGCTGCGCCTTCAGTCGCCAGGCGGAGAAGCGCCAGGTGATGAGGCCATAGAGCAGGGCCAACAGGATCGGGGTGAGTTTCAGCATGTCACCGATATGGATGCGGGCCGGGCCGGGAGCAAGGGTCGGGGCAAGAGTTGGGCGCGCGCATCATTCCGGCCCGCTGCGCGGCAGCGCGCCACCGTCATGGGGGGCGCCCTCTGGGTCGGCGGCGCGGGCCCGGGCGCGACGCAGGCTGCGGCGCATCCAGAGCGCCATGGCGCCCATCAGTACCAGCCCTGCCAGGATCCCGGTCAGGTCCGAGGCCAGTTCGGCCAGGGTGGCGATGGACGCCGCGAAACTGTAGCCCAGCCCCACATAGGCCGCGACCCAGACCCCCTCGCCGGTGACGCTGCCCAGGGTGAAAGCGCCGCGCCGCATCCGGGCGGCCCCGGCGGCGAAGTTCACGTAAGGCCCTAGGGGCGAGACCAGCCAGCGCGACAGGAAGACCGCCACCACCCCGCGCTGATCCAAGAAATGCTGCGCCCGGGCCAGGGCCAGCGCGGTCTTGCGCCGCCCCGTCAGCCGGGTCGAGATTCGCCCATAGGCGGCCCGCGCCAGTTGATAGCCCGCCTGATCCCCCGCCACGGCGCCCAGATAGGCGGCCAGGATCACCCCGGTCAGTTCCAGATCGCCCGAGGCGGCGAAACCGCCCGCCGAAAGCATCATCAGCGACGAGGGGATCGGCAGGGCAAGGCAGGACAGGAAGGTCCCGATCCCCAATAGCGGCAGGCCCCAGTCGACCAGGGCGGCGATCAGCCAGTCGGTCATGGATCAGCGGCCCGCGCGGGGGCGTCGGAGGCGGGGGCATCATGAGAGGGGGCGGGGGCCTGTGCGTCCAGCCAGGCGGACAGCCGGGCCAGCAACAGGGCTTCGTCCTCGCCCCGGTCGCGGGCGATCTCGGCCAGGGTGGGGGGCTTGCCGTCCGGGCGGGTCGTCAGCCCCAGCTGGGCCGCCACTTCCTCGACCGGCAGCTGCCAGGAATGGGCGACATAGCCCGGGGTCATCCAGCCCTGCGGCACCAGGCGGCGGTGATCGGGATCGGCCCAGTAGAAGGTGAACAGCGCCAGGCGGATCAGGAAGACAAGGGTCAGGACCAGCCCGGCGAGGAAGCCGAGGCAGGCCAGCGGGTGACGCCGCCAAAGCTGGACAAGTAAAGACATGGGCGATCCTCCGCCCGCAGCTAAGCCGATCCGGCGCGGAAGGTCGAGAGGGCCTCGGCCCGGGGCGCGATCACGGGGCCGTGTGCGCCGCCGGGGCGCAGCAAACGCGCTACCGACCGGGGCAGGCAAAAGGGGCGCGTCCCGCGCCGCGCCCCCTGGGTCGTGCTTTGCCGGACGCGGCGGGCCTGTCAGACCAGCTCGGCATCCAGGGTGATCTCGGCCGCCGCCAGCAGGCGCGACACGGGGCAGGTTTCCTTGGCGGTCTTGGCGGCGGCAAAGAAGGCCTCTTCATCGGCGCCGGGGATCTTCGCGGTCAGATGCAGGTCGACCGCGGTGATGGTGAACCCGGCCTCGTCCTTCTCCATCTTCACGGTGGCCTTGGTCGACAGCTCTTCGGCGATCATCCCGGCCTCTTCCAGCACCTTGGACAGCGCCATGGTGAAACAGCCCGCATGGGCGGCGCCGATCAGTTCCTCGGGGTTGGTGCCGGGGGCGTCCTCGAAGCGGGTGTTGAAACCGTAGGGCTGATCCGACAGCGCCCCGGACTGGGTCGAGATATGGCCCTGGCCCTCTTTGATGGTGCCGGTCCAGCGGGCGGATGCGGTCTTGCGGATCATGGGAACCTCCTTTGGCATTGGGTCTTGGGGACCCAACGTCGCGGCGGCGCCCGGGGTTCCGGGTCAGCGCACCAGCTCTCGCATCCCCCGGTCCAGCCCTTCCAGGGTCATCGGCACCATGCGGTCTTCGAAGATTTCGCGGATCAGGCCGATGGAATGGGTATAGCCCCAATAGGCCTCGGGGACCGGGTTGATCCACAGGTGATCCGGCCAGGCCTCGCGGGCGCGTTGCAGCCAGACCTGCCCCGCCTCGGGGTTCCAATGTTCATTCGCGCCGCCGGGATAGGCGATCTCGTAGGGCGACATCGAGGCGTCGCCGACGAAGATGCATTTGTAGTCCGACCCATAGGTGCGCAGCACCTCCTGGGTAGGGGTCTGTTCGGTCCAGCGCCGCGCGTTGTTGCGCCAGACCCCTTCGTAAAGGCAGTTGTGGAAGTAGTAGTGTTCCAGATGCTTGAACTCGGCGCGGGCGGCCGAAAACAGCTCTTCCACCACCTTGATGTGGTCGTCCATCGAGCCGCCCACGTCGAGGAACAGCAGCACCTTGACGGCATTGCGGCGCTCGGGGCGGGTCTTTACGTCGAGATAGCCATGCTCGGCGGTGGCGCGGATCGTGCCGTCGAGGTCCAGTTCCTCGTGCGCGCCGTCGCGGGCCCATTTGCGCAGCCGTTTCAGGGCGACCTTGATGTTGCGGGTGCCCAATTCCTGCTGGTCGTCGAAATCGCGGAACTCGCGCTTGTCCCAGACCTTCACCGCGCGGCGGTGGCGGCTTTCCTTCTGGCCGATGCGCACCCCCTCGGGGTTGTAGCCATCGGCGCCGAAGGGCGAGGTGCCGCCCGTGCCGATCCACTTGTTGCCGCCCTGGTGGCGCTCTTTTTGCTCCTCAAGCCGCTTCTTCAGCGTCTCCATCAGCTTCTCGAAGCCGCCCAGGGCCTCGATCTGCGCCTTCTCTTCCTCGCTCAGGTGCTTTTCGGCCATCGAGCGCAGCCACTCTTCGGGGATCTCGACCGCCTCCATCACCTGGTCAAAGCTGATCTCTTCCAGCCCCGAGAAGGCGGCGGCGAAGGCCTGGTCGAAGCGGTCGATATTGCGCTCGTCCTTCACCATGGCGGCGCGGGCCAGGTAATAGAACCCCTCGGGGTCATAGGTCACCAGACCGGCCTTCAGCGCCTCGAGAAAGGTCAGGTATTCGCGCAGCGAAACCGGCACCGCGTGCTTTCGCAGGGCCTCGAAGAAGGGAATGAACATCTGGTCTCCTCCCGGATGGAATCCCGCGTCAGGGGTCGGGCCGCGCGGCCCGGGGCGCGCGCGCCTAGATCATGGCGCGATGCACGAAAAGCGTGACGAACAGCCCGATCAGCGCAAAGAGGATGGCATGGGTGGCGCCGTATTGGAACATGTCCTTGCCGTTGCCGCCGCGGCGCTTGGCGCGCAAGGCGCCGAAGATGGCGCCGATGATGATACCTGCGATGACGAACATCTGTCCCCTCCTGGCCGACGATCCGACCCTCCGCCTGGATGACCGGCTGGGCGATCAGCCGCCGCGCGGGGCCAGGGCGGCCACGTCGCGCAGCCGGGCCTCGACCGCCGCATCCGGGCCGAAGCCGTAGCGCGCCCAGCCCAGAGAGTCCAGCCGGGTGGCGCGGGCCGCGCTGTGCTGGCCGGCCATGTCCTGGGCTTCGGCGCGCAGCATCTTGATATTGGCCAGCAGCACGGCGTTCTGATAGCGGATCGCCACGTCGTCCTGGCCTGACAGCAGGCTGAGGGCGCGGGCGCTGTCGCCGCGCGCGATGGCATGGGCGGCCAGCTGCACGGCGGTATGGGCGGCGTGGATGCGGGTTTCGGGATGCTGGGCAAACAGCGCATTGGCGCGCGCCAGCGCTGCCTCGGCCCGTTCCGGGTCGCGGATTTGCAGCAGCCGGCCCAGCACGTAATAGGCAAAGGCGGTGCGGTGATCGTTCCAGCCCTGGGACTGGGCGATGGCCACGGCACGTTCGGCGCCGCGCAGCCGCGTGGCGGGCGAACCCTCGGGGCCCAGGGCCTGGGCCACGGCGCGGATCCACTCGGTGGGCGTCTGGGCCATGGCGCGCGGCGGCACGAAGCCGCCATTGGGGTTCAGCCGCGCCAACACGCCGGGCAGCCGGGCCGCCACGGCCTTGCGCGTCATCCCCGAATGCAGCTCGGGCGCATAGGTGATGCGCAGGATCATCATGTCATAGCCGGTCAGCACCGACTGGATATTGTCGTCGTTGAAGGTGCTGTCGGCCAGCCGGTAAAGGTCGTTCAGCGGGCCCAAGGATTGCGCCAGCTCTTCGTGCAGGCAGTCGCGCATTTCCTGCGGCGCCGCGTCCGAGGGGACGAAGATGGCGATCTGCTCGCGCTCTTTCAGGCGGGTCCAGTCGGTGCGGTCGCTGCGGCGGGCATTGCGGTATTCCGACAGGCGCGAGATGCCGGGCACCACGAAACAGGCGGCGGCGGGCAGTTCGCGGCGGATGCGGTCGCCGGGCACGGCGTTGATGGTGATATTGCCGGTCTGACCGGCGGGCAGGCGGGCGATGTCGATCCCCGCCTCACGACGCAACCGGCCGATCACGTTGTCCAGCTCGCGCGCCATGCCGGGGGGCACATTGCCGGTCAGGCCAACGCGAATGGGCCCCTCAAAGCGGGTGAAGACCGGCATTTCGCGGCCCGATTCCAGGCGGAAGCTGAGGTCGAGGAAATCGCGCGCCAGATCGGAATTGGCGATGCGGGGCCGGGCCATGGGGCCTTCGCCGTAAAAGACCTTCATCGGGGGCAGGGCGGTGACGCCGCGGGTATCGGCCCGGGTCGCGGCCGGAGCGCGGCCCGAGGGTGCGCTGCCCTTGGGCGCCTGTGGCGTGGCCACGGTGGGCGTCGAGGGCGGCGTCGGCGCCATGCAGCCCGAGGTGGCGACCATCAGCGGCAGAACCAGGGCGGCAGCGGCGCTGCGCCGGATCAGGCGCAGGCTCAGATGGCGGGTGGCAATTTTCATGTCAGCTCCATCCGGTACTTGATGAAATCGGTCTTCTCGGCCAGCCGGTCGTAGAGGCGTTGCGCGGTCAGGTTATCCTCTTGCGTCATCCAGTAAAGCCCCGAGGCCCCGGCCTCGTTCGCGCGGTCGCGCACTGCCTCGATCAGCGCCCGGCCCAGGCCGGTGCCGCGCGCCTCCGGCGCGGCATAGAGGTCTTGCAGATAGCAGATGTCGGCAGCCATCCAGTTGTGCGCATGGAAAAGGTAATGGACCAGGCCCAGGGGCTGGCCGTCGACCAGGGCCAGCAGCCCGTATTGCGGGCGCGCCGGATCCAGCAGCCGGGCAAAGGTCAGATCGTAGATCTCGGCGGGCAGCTCTGTCTTGTAGAACGCCAGATAGCCCTGCCAAAGCGCGGCCCAGCTGTCCTTGTCGGCGGCGACGACGGGTCGGATCTCGATCATGGGTAGGTAGTCCTTCGGCTGCTCGGAGGGAGAGCCTAGGGCAGGAATCATCTTTTCTCCAAGCGCGCAGAGCCCGGGCGAGCCAAAATTTGCGCAAAATATGGAGAAATCCCCGGTCTGCGTGCCCATGCACAGGGCGGCCGCACACTCCAGAGAGGTGTGCGCCGATGCACGGTTCGCGTCAGGGTTGCGGCAGGCGGGGCCTTAGCGGCGCTGGCCGCGCGCCATGAAGGCCAGACGTTCGAACAGATGCACATCCTGTTCGTTCTTCAACAGGGCGCCGTGCAGCTTGGGCAGGGCATTGGCGCCGTCGCGCTTCAGATCCTCGGCGGTCAGATCCTCGGCCAGAAGCAGCTTCAGCCAGTCCAGCACCTCGGAGGTGGAGGGCTTTTTCTTCAATCCCTGCATCTCGCGCAGCTCAAAGAACTGGGTCAGCGCGGCGGTCAACAGGTCGCCCTTGATACCCGGGTGATGCACCTCGACGATCTTCTTCATCGTCTCCATGTCGGGGAAACGGATGTAGTGGAAGAAGCAGCGGCGCAGGAAGGCGTCGGGCAGTTCCTTCTCATTGTTCGAGGTGATGATGACGATGGGCCGGTTCTCGGCGCGGATCGTCTCGCCGGTCTCGTAGACGTGGAACTCCATCTTGTCGAGTTCCTGCAACAGGTCGTTGGGGAACTCGATATCCGCCTTGTCGACCTCGTCGATCAGCAGCACCACGCGTTCGGGCGCGGTGAAGGCCTGCCACAGCTTGCCCTGGCGGATGTAGTTCTTGACGTCATGGACGCGTTCCTCGCCCAGCTGGCTGTCGCGCAGGCGGCTGACGGCGTCGTATTCGTAAAGACCCTGCTGCGCCTTGGTCGTGGATTTGATGTTCCATTCAATCATCGGCGCGCCCAGGCTTTGCGCCACCTGGCGGGCCAGTTCGGTCTTGCCGGTGCCCGGCTCGCCCTTGACCAGCAGGGGCCGCTGCAAGGTGATCGCGGCATTGACCGCCACGGTCAGATCCTCGGTTGCGACGTAATCCGCCGTGCCTTCGAAACGCGCGTTCATGCGGCCCTCCTCCTGCCTGTCTGCCCTGATGGGGTAAAAGGCGCGGGCGCGCTTGGCAAGACTGCCCCGGGGGCGGGGGGCGATATCGGGCGTCTGGGCCGGAGACGGAGGGCAGGGGGCGCAGATGACGGGCAGGGGGCAGAGCTGGCCAGAGGCGCGCAAGACAGCGTTAAGCATGGAATTTGAGCAAATTCTCAGTCCTTGGGCGAAGGTCGCCCTTCGCCCAGGCGGGGGATTTCGCCGCATCCCCCCGGGTGCGCGCCGCGCAGCAAGGGTGAAAATACCCCCCTATTTGGGGATAATACCCTGAAAACGGGACTATTTCGCCTTTCGATTGCACCGGGGCCGGGCCCTGCATCTGCCTTGGTTTCCTGGTCCGAACGATGCCGAATGGCGTCTGTTGGGCGGGAATATGTCGTGACAAGGGGGACCGGAGGCGTTAAGGCCCTGCGCAGGGGATCCTGCCGCCCGGGACGGCTGTCTCGATCGCGGGCAAAGGACGAGTTCGGGAGCCGCTGATGAAAGCAGAAACTTTCCTAGAAGACGATTATCGTCCCGCCGAGGACGAGCCGTTCATGAACGACCGGCAGACAGAGTATTTTCGTCGCAAGTTGCTGGCCTGGAAGGAGGAAATCCTTTCTGACAGCCGTGATACCATTGAGGGCATGAAAGACAGCACGCGCAATATCCCCGATATTGCCGACCGCGCCAGCGAAGAGACCGACCGCGCATTGGAACTGCGCACCCGGGATCGCCAGCGCAAGCTGGTGGCCAAGATCGACAGTGCCCTGCGCCGGATCGACGAAGGTGAATACGGTTACTGCGAAGTGACCGGTGAGCCGATCAGCCTGAAGCGTCTCGACGCCCGGCCGATCGCCACGATGAGCCTGGAGGCCCAGGAACGTCACGAGCGCCGCGAGAAGGTGCACCGCGACGATTGAGCCGCGCCTGCCGCGCCCGGGAAACGCGCGGCAAGAGGGGGCTGGCCCGCGATGCCGCGGGGCGGCGCCCGATGCGCGGTGGCGTCGCCAGACGCCCCATCTGACACGAAATGACAGACAACGCCGGGGATTTTCCCCGGCGTTGTCGCTTGCATCCCCCTCTGGGACGGGGCCATATCGCCTCGCCCGGCAAGGGGCGCAGAGGCGATTCCGCGCGCAGAGGCCCCAGGGCCGGGAGACAGGATTGACGCGGGCGCGCCGGGACAGCGGCGCATTCGCCGCTACCCGGGCGGGGGCAACGCAACGCTGTCGTTGCCGAGCGTGCCGGGTCGCACCAGCAGGAGAGCGCCCTTGCCGCTGACGGGCCAGAAAATCACCATCATCGGGGCCGGAATCGGCGGGCTGGCCGCGGCGCGCGCCCTGGCGCTGCGCGGCGCCGAGGTGACGGTGCTGGAACAGGCCGAATGCATCCGCGAGGTCGGCGCGGGCCTTCAGATCAGCCCCAATGGCGCTGCCGTGCTGCGCGCCCTGGGCCTGCGTCCCGAGACCTTCGGCATGGCCAACAGCGCCGTGCGGCTGCTGGACCTGCGCGGGCGCACGGCCCTGCGCATGGACCTGGCCCCCCTGGCCGAGAGCAGCGGCTATTACCTGTGTCACCGCGCCGATCTGATCGCCGCCCTGGCCCATGGGGCGCGCGAAGCGGGCGCCCGGGTGCGGCTGTTGCAGCGGGTGGACGAGATCACCACCGGCGCCGCGCCCGAGATCCACATCGCCAACCGTGCCCGGGTGCGCCCGGCGCTGGTGGTGGGGGCCGACGGGCTGCATTCGCGGCTGCGCGCCGCCATCCTGGGCGAGGCCAGCCCGCGTTTCACCGGCCAGGTCTGCTGGCGCGCCG
The DNA here is from genome assembly GCF_050897975.1 of Pseudooceanicola aquaeponti. NCBI lineage: Bacteria > Pseudomonadati > Pseudomonadota > Alphaproteobacteria > Rhodobacterales > Paracoccaceae > Pseudooceanicola > Pseudooceanicola aquaeponti. The sequence goes on along the minus strand of NZ_JBPAXY010000005.1, from coordinate 97,102 downwards.
TGGTGCCCGCCACCCCCGAGGATCCCACCCGGCCCGAAGCGCGGGTCTACATGGGCCCGGGCCGCCATCTGGTCAGCTATCCCCTGCGCGGCGGCCAGCTGCGCAATATCGTGGCGGTGGAAGAGCGCGCCGAATGGGCCCCCGACAGCTGGAGCCACGAGGACGACCCCGAAAACCTGCGCCGCGCCTTCGCGGGCTTCTGCCCCGAGGTGCAATCGCTGCTGGCACGGGTGACCCGGGTGAACCTTTGGGGGCTGCACCGGCACGAGGTGGCGCCGCGCTGGTTCGCGGGCCAGACCGCGCTTTTGGGTGATGCGGCCCATCCCACGCTGCCCTTCATGGCCCAGGGCGCCAACCTGGCGCTGGAAGATGCCTGGGTGCTGGCGGCTTCGCTGGCCGAGGGGCTGTCCGGCGCCGCCACGCCCGAGGCGGCGCGCGCGCAGATCGAACCGTCGCTTGCGGCCTATCAGGCGGCGCGGCGTCCGCGCGCCGAACGGGCCATCCGCGCGGCCAATCGCAATGCCTGGAAATACCACCTGCGCTTTCCGCCGCTGCGCCTGGCGGCCCATACGGCGCTGCGCCTCAGCGGGGCGCTGGCGCCCGGGGCGATGCTGCACCAGTTCGACTGGCTTTACGCCCATGACGTGACCGGCGGCCAGCGCCTGGCCCCCGATCTGGACTGCCCGGTGTCAGAGGGCGATCTCTGCCCATAGGGGCACGTGGTCCGAGGGTTTCTGCCGCCCGCGAATGCCGGCGTCGATGCCGCAATCGGTGACCAGATCCGCGCATTGCGGGGTCATCAGCATGTGGTCGATACGGATCCCGTCGTTCTTCTGCCAGGCCCCGGCCTGGTAATCCCAGAAGGTATAATGCCCCGGCGCCGCATGGCGGGTGCGGAAGATCTCGGTAAAGCCCAGGTTCTGGATCCGGCGGAAGGCGGCGCGGCTTTCGGGACGGAACAGGGCATCCTCGCGCCACTTGTCGGGATGGGCCGCATCCTCTTCCTGCGGGATGATGTTGTAATCGCCCAGCATCACCGCCGGTTCCTCGGCCGCCATCAGCGCCTCGGCCCGCAGGCGCAACCGCTCCATCCAGGCCAGCTTGTAGGCGTATTTGCCGCCCTCGACCGGCTCACCGGCGGAAGTCAGCTCGACCGGATTGCCATTGGGCAGGTAGAGGCCGCAGATCCGCAGCGCGTCCTTTTCGCCCACCACCGTGGCCTCGATCCAGCGCGCCTGTTCGTCGCCCTCGTCGCCCGGCAGGCCGCGCGTCACGTCCTCCAGCGGCAGTTTCGACAGGATCGCCACGCCGTTAAAGCTTTTCTGGCCATGGGTTTCCACCTGATAGCCGCGCTCCTCGAACAGCTCGCGCGGGAAGGCCTCATCGACCGATTTGATCTCTTGCAGGACGGCGACATCGGGCTGCGCCTCGTCCAGCCAGTCCATCAGCGCCTGTGCCCGCGCCTTGATGCCGTTGATGTTGAATGTGGCCAGTTTCATGTCGGGCAACCCTTTTCTCTTTCCTTGCTGACGCGAAAGCGCAACTCTGAGCTTTGTGCATTGGTCTGATCTCGCCCTGGCGGTGCAGGACCGGCATCCCGTCTGATCGCTTTTTGGGTCTTTGCGCCCCGGCTGTCCAGACGGGTCTCGTGTGTGTGGTGTGGGCGGCGCGATTCGACCCTTCGTCAGGGGGCGGACGCGAATCCTTGCTCTGTGTTCGACGGATGTTCCGATTCTGGCGGGCAAGCGAATTTGCTTGTCAAAATTTTGGCAGTAGTTTGTTGTTCACATGGAAACAATACCTTGGCGAAAGAAGTTATTGTGAATAACTTCCGCTTGACACGGTAAAATTGAAAAACCTGTTTTCAGGTCTCCTTTCGCGTGCCAGCGTTTGGCTACACGTCCTTTCTTTTCAACGACTTGGAGACCAAGATGTCCGCTATCCGTAAATCGGCTCTCGCCGCTGCCCCGCGCTCTTTCGACACTGAATCCCTGCTGGACGGCGACGCTGTCGAGATGTTCACCTCGGGCTCGGCTCCGGTGATGGGCGACATGATGGGCGGCGACGCGACCGCGATGTTCACCTCCGGTTCCGCCCCGCTGCGGGCCTCCACCACCCTGGCCGGTGACGCCACCGAGATGTTCACCTCGGGCTCTGCGCCGATGGCCTCGGATGCCGCCGCCGGTGACGCGGTTGCGCTCTTCACCTCGGGTTCCGCGCCGCTGACCTCCGACGCCGCCGCGGGCGACGCCGTGGAAATGTTCACCTCCGGTTCCGCGCCCCTGACCTCGGATGCCGCCGCCGGTGACGCCGTTGCGCTCTTCACCTCGGGCTCCGCGCCCATGGCCTCCGACGCCACCGCAGGCGACGCGGTCGAAGCCTTCACCTCGGGCTCCGCGCCCATGGCCTCCGACGCCACCGCAGGCGACGCGGTCGAAGCCTTCACCTCCGGCTCCGCGCCCCTGACCTCGGACGCCACCACCGGCGACGCCGTGGAAATGTTCACCTCGGGTTCCGCGCCTGTTGCCACCGACGCCACCGCCGGTGACGCGGTCGAGGCCTTCACCTCTGGTTCCGCCCCCGTGACCTCCGAGGCCGCCGCAGGCGACGCGGTGGAAATGTTCACCTCCGGCTCCGCCCCCAAGGCCACCGCAGGCGAGGCCGTCGAAGCCTTCACCTCCGGTTCCGCTCCGCTGACCTCGGACGTGACCGACGGTGACATGGTGCAGGCCTTCACCTCCGGCAGCTAATCGCTCCGACCGAGCAAACTTGCCCGGATCGGGCAGGGGAGCGGCAGAAAGGACGCCTTCCGTCTGATTGTCGCCCGACCAGATGGCGCCGCCTGAAGGTGCCGACGATCAGACGGAAAGGACCCGACCATGTCGAATGTCGTTCAACTGACCTTCCCCGCCCGGAGCCAGGGCCGGGCCGCGCGCCGCGCGGCCCTGCTCGACCGCTTCGCCTGCGAGCGCCGTTCCCAGGACGACGTTTTCTGGCTGAAGGAGAATGCCGAGGTTCTCAATATCCTCGAAAGCACCGGCCAGACCCTGGCCTCGGGCGATCTGCCCGCAGGCGCCCTGGCACCCTATGAAGAGATCTACGCCACGCTGGAAAAGCGTCTGGGGTTCTTCCCGCAATACTACCGTTTCTACCTGTCGATCGCCCTGGACCTAGAGGCGCTCGGGATGCCCGGGGGCAAGGCCGAACGCATGGTGCACTGGGCTGCCACCGAAGGCCTGGCCGAGGCGGAACTGTCGGATCTGCAACGGGCCGAGGCGCGGCGGCTGATGCTGCGACGCGGGATCGACCCCACGGGCAGCGCCGCCGAGTCGCAGGCGCTGAGCGCGCGGCTGACGCGCTTCATCTCTCGTCCGGCCACCTTCATGGTGCCGAACAAGAAGGCCGCCTACGAACTGACCCACATCGTCTTCTACCTCAGCGAGTATGGACGAAAAATCACACAATTGACGCGTTCAGCAGAAGAAAGCCTTAACTTTGCCGGAACGCTCGCCTACCTTGACCTTAATGCGGACCTTCTGGCGGAAATCTGCGTGGCCATGCGCTATGCGGGGATGACGCCCCCGGACATCTGGGAAGACTGGCTGAGCCGCGAAACGAACGGGTTCACCGTCGATCCATGGGAGGGCGCAATGGCGCATGATGGCTATCACGAGTTCCTCGTGAGCAACTGGGCCCTGGCCACATCGGGCCGCCAAGAGGCCTTCTGCCAGACCGTCCCCGAGGGCCGCGTGGCCTTCCATGCCGCCCCCCGCGCCGTGGCCCCGCTGCGCCGCATGTCGCAATGCCTGCTGGAGATGGACGGCGCCCGCTCCTCCGACTGGACCCGGATGGAAGGGGTGATCTGCGAGGCCCTGGCCGATGACGCGGCCATCGCCCATCTGACTCGCGCCACCCGCGCCTGCACCGATTTCGAGACGTTCTTCGCGGGGTTCGCCCGCGCCGAGCAACTGGCCCCGACACAGAGGGCCCTTGCGTGACAGACCGGACGACCCCGAAACTGACCTTGGCAAAGAAGGCGACCCTTGGCGGGGTCGCCCTTGTCATGCTTTATACCGCGCTGATCTCTTCGGCCGATGCGATCACCAAGTTCCTGGCGGGCGGCTATGCCGCGCCGCAGCTCTACGTGATCTCGGGCGTGCTGGTCGCGGCCTTCTGCCTTGGCGCCGAGGGGCTGAAGGGCGGCCGCGAGGGTATGGTGCTGGCCACCAGCACCTCGCGCCCCGTCGAGATGGCGGTGCGCTCGATCGCCACGGTGCTGGCCTCGGTCTGCTATTTCTATGCCTTCAAGCTGCTGGAGTTCGCCGAGGTCTTCATCTTCATCGGGTTGATGCCGATCTTCGCCGGGCTGATGTCCGGCCCGATCCTGCGCGAAAAGGTCTCGACCGCGGTCTGGTTTGCCCTGGCCGCCGGATTCGTCGGCGTGGTCTGCCTCTTCCCCGACGGGATCCACGGCATGTCCTCCGGCCATGTGATCGCCTTCGGGGCCACCTTCTCGGGGACGCTCTCGATGGTCATGGCGCGGCGCATCGGTCAGTTCGAGAACAACGCCCTGGCGCAGGTCTTCTGGCCCAATGCCACCCTGGCGGTGGTCATGGCCCTGGCGCTGCCCTTCGTCTACAAGCCCATGTCGGCGGCGGATCTGGGCTGGGTCGGCGCCTATGCCGCTTTCCTCTTCTTCGCCCGCTGGGTGCTGGTGGTCGCGCTGCGCAAGCTGGCGGCCTATGTGGTGACCCCGCTGATGAACCTGCAATTCGTCTGGATGGTGATCCTGGGCAGCGTTGTCTTCGGCGAAAAGACCGGGGCCAATATCGTGCTGGGCTCGGCGATCGTCATCGGCTCGGGGCTCTACCTGATCTACGACCAGCTGGCGCGCGGCAAGGTCGTGCGCGCGGGCGGCTACAAGACCCTGGCCGCCGTGGATGGGGGCGACAAGGCGCCCGCCGCCCCCGCCGAATAAGCGCTGAAGAGATCGCCCCCGGGCGGGAACGACAAACGGGCGGGCCCTCGCGGCGCCGCCCGTTTCTTTTCGCCTGTATCTTCTCGTTTGCCAGAAATATCCCGGGGGAGTCGCCCGCAGGGCGGCGGGGGGCAGCGCCCCCTTTCCCTTTCACTTGCCGCCTTCCGGCGGCGGGGGCAGGGCCCCCTCGGTCCGGTCAGATCGAGAAGGAGGTGCCGCAGCCGCAGCTGGCGGTGGCATTGGGGTTGTCGATGGTGAACCGCGCCCCGATCAGCTCTTCGGAAAAGTCGATCACGGCGCCTGCCAGGAAGGGCAGCGAGGTCGGGTCGACGACCACGCGTTGGCCCTTGCCCTCCAGCACCAGGTCGTCCTCGGCCACGGCGTCCAGCTTGATCTCGTATTGAAAGCCAGAGCAGCCGCCGCCCTCGACAGCGACGCGCAGGGCCTGGTCGTCCGCGCCGATTTCGGCCAGTCGGTCGAAGGCGCGCTCGGTCACTTTCGGGGGCAGGTTCATGACACATCTCCACGGGATCAGAATTCAGCACCGGCCGGGGCGGCCCCCCGGCGGGACATTTTGCATGTCGTCGCAGGCCAATATAAGGAAGGGGGCAAGTGGCGACAAGAAGCCGAAGGGACACGATCATGCGCGCGCCTTATGCCTCCGACCCAGCCCTGTCGCGGGGCCGCCTGTACCCGGAAGAGGAAAGCGCCTTCCGCTCCTGCTTCCAACGCGACCGCGACCGGATCATCCATGCCTCGGCCTTCCGGCGGCTGAAGCACAAGACTCAGGTCTTCATCGAACATGAGGGCGACTACTTCCGCACCCGGCTGACCCATTCCATCGAGGTGGGGCAGGTGGCGCGGACCATCGCGGGTGCCCTGAACCTGAACCAGGAACTGACCGAGGCCGTGGCCCTGGCCCATGACCTGGGCCATACCCCCTTCGGCCACACCGGCGAAGATGCGATGCATGATCTGATGGCCCCCTATGGCGGCTTCGATCACAACGCCCAGGCGATCCGCATCGTCACCAACCTGGAACGCACCTATGCGGAATGGGACGGGCTGAACCTGACCTGGGAAACCCTGGAAGGCATCGCCAAGCACAATGGCCCGGTCGAGGGGGGGATCCCCGCAGCCCTGGCCGAATACAACGCCCGCCATGATCTGGAACTGCACACCCACGCCAGCGCCGAGGCCCAGGTGGCGGCCCTGTCCGACGACATTGCCTACAACAACCACGATCTGCACGACGGGCTGCGGGCCGAGCTCTTCTCGACCGACGAACTGGCCGAGCTGCCGATCCTGAAGGGCTGCTTTGCCGAGGTCGACCGCCTCTATCCGGGGCTGAACTACTACCGTCGCCGCCACGAGGCCCTGCGCCGCTTCTTCGGGGTGCTGGTCGGCGACGTGATCGACGTCAGCCGCGCCAATCTTCAGGCCCTGAACCCCGACAGCGTCGAGGCGATCCGCGCCGCGGGGCGCCCCATGGTGCAGTTCTCGCCCGCCATCTGGACCGACCTGAAGGTGATCCGCGAGTTCCTCTTCCACCGCATGTATCGCGCCCCCGAGGTGGTGGAGATGCGCAAGAAGGTCACCCGGATCATCATGGAGCTGTTCCCCATCTTCATGGCCCATCCCGACTATCTGCCCAAGCAGTGGCGCAAGGATGTCGAAGAGATCGAGGGCGACGAGATGAAGCTGGCGCGCATCGTCTGCGACTATATCTCGGGCATGACGGACCGGTTCGCCATCGTCGAACATGCCCGCATCACCGGGATCGAGCCGGAACCCGGCCTGCGCGCTTCGGGGCCGGGCCATATCCGCTACGCCGACCGGCTGGCCGAGGACTAGGCGGGGGCGGGGCAAGGCGCCCCGCCCGCCACCCGTTGCCTTAGCGATTGTCGGGCTGGGCCCGCACATTGCGCCGCCCCTTGTCCGAGATCCGGTAGGGGCTGGAGGCGCGGCTTTCGATCAGCCGCCGTTGCCTGAGGCGCCGGAAGACCTCCAGTGTCAGATCGCTGAGGATCAGCCCGTCGCGGGTGACGCAGGTCACCTCGGTGACCCGGCCATTGGGTGCGCGTTCGTACAGGATGCGCCCACCCTGTGCCAGCGCGTGCAACACGCGCTGTTCGATTTTCGAGATATTCATGAAAAGATGCCGTATGTGAAACCACGTCAGGCGCGCGCGACTGCCCCTGCCGGATCGTCTCCGGCGGGATCACGCGGCCGCTGGTCCCGGGGGGACCGTTAGCGGGTTCCGACAATCTCCAGCATCTACAATTCCCTGGCGTATGCGTTACGGGTCTGCGCCTGACCTAGGCGGTGGCGCGCCGCGTTTCAAGGTCCGGCCCCGCGGACGGGCAGGGGTCGTGCCGGGCTGCGGCACGGGGGCCACAGGGGACAGGGGGCGCAGGGAGGCAGGGGCCGCCGCAGGCCCAGGGCGTCAGGCGACGCCCTGGGCCTGCAAGGGCTGGTGGTTCTTGCGGTGGCGCAGCTGCATCCGTCGCCCGCGCTTGCCGTTCACCAGGGGTCGTGCCGCGGGCAGGGCGTCGCCCGCCGCCAGACGTTGCAGCAGATCGGGGAAGAGCGCGGCCAGTTCGGCCCGTGCCTCGGGGGTCATGGCACGCAGGGCCTGTCGACCAAGGTACAGGCTTTCCGAGGCGGCGCCTTCGGCCTCGATCACCTCGTGGCTGTCGAAGACCAGGTGGTGATAGCTGATCGCCTGATCGGCCGTGCCCAGTGTCACACCGGGCAGGCCCACCAGATGCTTGGCGGCCACAAGGATCTCGTCTGCGCCGAACATCCGCTGGGCGATACGCGAGCAGACCAGGATGCGGTGCTGCTGGCTGACCACCAGATCGCGGGCGGGCACCCCGGGGCCCAGGGCGCCGGCGCGGATCGCGACCGGGCAGAGGGCAGGATGGCGCGCCAGACGCGCGGCCTCCACATGGGTGGCGGCATGCCAGCGCAGCGGTTGCGCCCCGTGATCGCGGGTCAGCACCAGATCGCCGGGCACCAGATCCTCGATCGGGCAGGGCCCCTCGGGCGTGGCGATCAGCGTTCCGGCGGTGAAACAGGGCGGCGCCACCGAGGTGAAGGCCCCTTCACCGATCATCAGCGCGGAATCGTATTTGGCATCGTTGAAATCGGCCACGACGATCTTCAGCGTGTAGGTCTTGCCCGCCTCGACCTCCAGCGTCAGGGTGCCGGTCTTGATCGCGTTGAAATCGGTGTTGTAGCGCAGCCAGTTGCCGGTATCGCCATTGTTCAGCCAGGGACCGTTTTCCATCGAGTTGAGGTTGAAATAGCCCCCGTCCTGGCCGCTGATCGGCAGCAGTTCCATGTCGTTGCCGTTCTCGTCGCCCAGGTAGACGGCGGCGGAATCCGAATAGGCAGAGCCATAGTAGACCGGGTATTCCTCGGTCAGGAAGGTCAGGGGCACGGTATAGGTGCCGCTTTCGGTGGCGGTGAAGTTGATCTCGATCCCCGCCGCGTCATAGGAGGCCGCGTGCCCGGGCACCGTGGCCTCGATGTCGCTGTCGCCGCCCTGGCCACCGTAATAGCTGGTGTTCATGTCGGTGCTGAGGTGATCGTTGTCGTAGTCGCCGTAGCCCTCGTTGAAGTCCTCGGCCCGCCCGGTCGAGAAGATCACGCCGGTATCGCCCGGGGTCACGTCATTGTCGATGTCGTCGCCATTGGAATAGGTCCGGGTTTGCCCCGAGGTGCCGATCAGCTGCGCCGAATTGATGGTGATCCCGCTGTCGCTGCCGAAGAGAAGCTCGGCAACGCCCGTGGCGCTTTCAGACGCGTAATTCAGATCCGACATGACTATCTGCTTTCTGCAAAGGCTGGGGCCATTCTGGCCGCATCGGTTCTCTGCCCGATTTGTGAGAAGAATGTGGCAAGTTAAGGATAATTTTCGAACGACTTGCACGTATACCCGACATCGACCGGGGGCAAGGGCGCCGGGCCGGGGCGCCCGCGCCGGGCACGACAGGGCCGCCCGGGGCCTCTTCGACCCTGTCGGCATTGACCTTGCGCGTCGGGCTGCTAAACCCCGGCGGGACACCTCAGGGAATAGCCATGAACCTCTTTACCGATATTCGCGCCCTCGTTCTCGACAGCCTCGCCGCCCTTCAGGCGGAAGGGCAACTGCCGGAGGGCCTGTCCTTCGACAACGTCGCGGTCGAGCCGCCGCGCGATCCGGCGCATGGGGACATGGCCACCAATGCCGCTATGGTGCTGGCCAAGCCCGCGAAGATGAAGCCGCGCGACATCGCCGAGGCCTTGGCGGCGAAGCTGACGGCGGATGCGCGCATCACCTCGGCCGAAGTGGCTGGCCCGGGCTTTCTGAACCTGCGTCTGGCGGGCGACAGCTGGGCCGGGATCGTGGCGGGCGTGCTGGCCCAGGGCGCGGCCTATGGCCGGTCGACCATGGGGGCGGGGCAGAAGGTCAACGTGGAATACGTCTCGGCCAACCCGACGGGTCCGCTGCATGTGGGCCATACCCGGGGCGCGGTCTTCGGTGATGCCCTGGCGGCGCTGCTGGATTATTCCGGCCATGAGGTGACCCGCGAATACTACATCAACGACGGCGGCGCCCAGGTCGACGTGCTGGCCCGCTCGGTCTACCTGCGTTACCTGGAACAGTTTGGCCGCGAGGTGACCTTCGAGAATGGCACCTATCCGGGCGAATACCTGATCGACGCCGGGATCGCGCTGAAAGAGAAGGTGGGCGAGGCCTATGTCGATCAGCCCGAAGAGGTCTGGCTGGCCGAGGTGCGCGAATTCGCCACCGACGCGATGATGGAGCTGATCCGCGAGGACCTGAAGCTGCTGAACGTCGAGATGGATGTCTTCTTCTCGGAAAAATCCCTTTACGGCACGGGCCTGATCGAAAAGGCCATCGACCGGCTGCGGGATCAGGGGCTGATCTATCGCGGCGTGCTGGAGCCGCCGAAGGGCAAGCAGCCCGAGGATTGGGAGCCGCGTGAGCAGACCCTGTTCAAGTCGACCGAACATGGCGATGACGTGGATCGGCCGATCATGAAATCCGATGGCGCCTGGACCTATTTCGCCCCCGACATCGCCTATCACTACGACAAGGTCGAACGCGGCTTCGACGCGCTGATCGACGTCTTCGGCGCCGACCATGGCGGCTATGTGAAACGGATGAAGGCCGCCGTCTCGGCCCTGTCCGGGGGCCGTGTGCCGGTGGACATCAAGCTGTGCCAGCTGGTGAAGCTTTACAAGAACGGCGAGCCGTTCAAGATGTCGAAACGCGCCGGCACCTTCATCACCCTGCGCGACGTGGTCGAACAGGTGGGCTCCGACGTGACCCGCTTCGTCATGCTGACCCGCAAGAACGACGCGCCGCTGGATTTCGATTTCGACAAGGTGCTGGAGCAGTCGAAGGACAACCCGGTCTTCTACGTGCAATATGCCCATGCCCGGGTCTGCTCGGCCCTGCGCCGCGCGGAAGAGGCGGGGATTGCCTGCGACGACGCCACCCTGGGCGCCGCCGATCTGTCGGGCATGACCCACGAGGCCGAACTGGCCGTGGCGCGCAAGCTGGCCGAATGGCCGCGCCTGGTCGAGATCGCCGCCCGCACCCACGAGCCGCACCGCATCGCCTTCTACCTCTACGAACTGGCCTCGGATCTGCACGCGCTTTACAACCGCGGCAACGAGGAAACCCAATTGCGTTTCGTGCAAGAGGATGCCCCGGCGATTTCGCAGTCCAAACTGGCCCTTGCGCGGGCCGTGGCCGTTGTCATTTCCGCAGGTCTTGGTATCCTGGGCGTGGAACCGGTGAAAGAGCTGCGCTAACGCAGCCCCGCCGGGTCCAGACAGGCACGTTCCAGATCTAGACGCGAGACCGGGCGGCAAAGCCCCGGCGGGCAGAGGCATATGGCAGACTTTCCGGCAGACGGGCGCTATGCGTCCTATGACGATTATTCCGACACATCCGCGCCCTCGACGGGGTTCGGCGGCCTGGTCACCTGGGTCGGCGGGGTGCTGTCGCTGGCGCTGATCGCCGGGGTCGGCATCTGGGGCTACAAGATGGTCATGCGCGATGTCTCGGGCGTGCCCGTGGTGCGCGCCATGTCCGGCGAAAGCCGCCGCGTCCCCGAGGCCGCAGGCGGACAAGAGGCCGAGTTCCAGGGCCTGTCGGTGAACCATGTCGCCGCCACCCAGGGCGCCCAGCCCGCCGCAGGCACCGTCACGCTGGCCCCCGCACCCATGGGGCTGGGGGACGAGGCGATCACCGAATCCGAACTTGAGGCCCGCGCCGCAGCCCAGGCCCGGGCCGCCGCCCCCGTGACCTCGCCCGCGCCGCTGGATCTGTCCGACCCGCAACGGGTCGAGGACCTGGCCGCGCGCCTGTCTGCCGGTGCCGCGCCGCTGACCGCGATGCAGCCCAAGACCGTCACCGTGCCCGAAAGCGCCGAGGCCGCCGCCGCGCCCGAGCCGCGCGCCGCCACCCCGCGCCCGGAGGGGGGCCTGGCCGTGGCCGTGCGCCCCAAGGCCCGGCCCGACGAGCTGCTGGCCAGCGTTGCCGCGCGCCAGGTTGCAGGCCCGGTTTCCGTGCCCAACACGGTGCTGGACGTGGCCCCGGGCGACGTGCCCGAGGGCGCGCGCCTGGCCCAGCTGGGCGCCTTCGCCTCGCAGGACATCGCCGAGCAGGAATGGGACAAGTTCGTCGCCCGCTTCGGCATCTACCTGGACGGCAAGCAACGGGTGATCCAGCGCGCCGAAAGCGGCGGCCGGATCTTCTATCGCCTGCGCGTCCTGGGCTTCGACGACCTTTCGGACAGCCGCCGTTTCTGCGCCGCGCTGGTGGCCGAGGGCGCCGACTGCATCCCCGTTTCGGCCAAGTGACATGACCTTCGGCGCCACCATCCTGGACCCGACCGGTCCGCGACTGTCGGCGGAAGAGAAGACCTTCTTTGCCGCCGCCAACCCCTTTGGCTTCATCCTCTTTGCCCGCAATATCGAGGATGCGGATCAGACCCGCGCCCTGTGCGACGAGCTGCGTTCGGCCGTGGGCCGTAACGCGCCGATCCTGCTGGACCAGGAGGGGGGCCGGGTGCAGCGCCTGCGCCCGCCGCTGGCGACCGAGTGGGAGCCGCCGCTGGACTTCGCCGCCCGCGCGGGCACCCATGCGGAAGAGGCCATGCGCCTGCGCTATGCCATCACGGCGGCAGAGATGCGCGCAGTCGGCATCGACGTCAACTGCGCGCCGCTGGTCGATGTGGCGGGCGCGGGCACCCATCCCTTCCTGCTGAACCGCTGCTATGGCACCGATGCCGCGCAGGTGGCCCGCCTGGGGCGCGCCGTGGCCCAGGGGCTGATGCAGGGCGGTGTCCTGCCGGTGGTGAAGCATATCCCCGGCCATGGCCGCGCCCGCGCCGACAGCCACCTGGAACTGCCGCGTGTGACCGCCTCTCTGGAGGAGCTGGACGCGGTGGATTTCGCCCCCTTCAAGGTGCTGAACGACCTGCCCATGGGGATGACCGCCCATCTGGTCTATGACGCGCTGGATCCCGACCGCCCCGCGACCCTGTCGCCGGTGGTGATGCAGGCGGTGCGCAACCGTATCGGCTTCGACAATCTGCTGATGACCGACGACCTGACCATGAAGGCCCTGGCGGGCGATCCGGCGGATCTGGCCCTGGCCTCGCTGGCGGCAGGCTGCGACGTGGCGCTTTTGTGCAATGCCGATCTGGACACGCGCCGCCGGGTGGCCGAGGCGGCCGGGCTGATGACCCCTTCGGCGCAGGCCCGGGCCGACCGGGTCACCGCCCTTCAGGGACCGGCGCCCGCGCTTGACATTGACGCTCTGAAAGCCAAGCTGACCGCCTTGATAGACGGGTAAGCGATGGCCGCCGACGATTTCGAAGACGACACCCCGCTGCGGCGGCTGGAGGCGGATGCCTCGGGCCCCGACGGGCAGGGGCGCATCACGGTGGCCGAACGGCTGGCCGCCGAGGCGCTGATCGTCGATGTCGAGGGCTTCGAAGGGCCGCTGGATCTGCTGCTGACCCTGGGGCGGACCCAGAAGGTCGATCTGATGAAGATCTCGATCCTGACCCTGGCCGAGCAATACCTGGCCTTCGTCGAGAAGGCCAAGAGCCTGCGGATCGAACTGGCTGCCGATTACCTGGTCATGGCCGCCTGGCTGGCCTTCCTGAAATCGCGGCTGCTGCTGCCGCCCGACCCCTCGGAAGAGGGGCCTTCGGGCGAGGAACTGGCCGCCCACCTGGCCTTCCAGCTGGAGCGGTTGCAGGCCATGCGCGACGTGGCCGCCCGGCTGATGGCGCGCGACCAGAAGGGGCGCGATTTCTTCGTGCGCGGCGTGCCCGAGACCGTGGAACGGGTGCGCAAGGTGACCTATTCCGCCACCCTGCTGGAGCTGATGCAGGCCTACGCCCGGATCCGCACCAAGGACGAGTTCCGCCCCTTCGTCATGGACCGCGACAATGTCTTCACGATGGAACAGGCGCTGGAACACATGCGCGCCATGGTGGGCTTCGCGGGCAGCTGGACCGAGCTGTCGGCCTATATGCCCCCCGGCTGGACCAGCGACCCGATGCGCCGCCGCTCGGTCACCGCGGCCACCTTTGCCGCCTCGCTGGAACTGGCGAAAGAGGGCAAGGTGCTGATCCGCCAGTCCGAGACCTTCGCCCCCATTCAACTGCGCCGCCGGGAGGACCGTAGAGATGGCTGAGCCCGACCCCGAGATCCGCGACGACGCGACCGACACCGGCGCCCCCGAGGAGGCGCCGCAAGGGGCCGAGGCGGGCCCGACGCGCGACAGCCTCTTCGAGGCGCCGCCCATGGGCGAGCAGGAACGCATGGTCGAGGCGATCCTCTTTGCCTCGGCCGAGCCGGTCACCGTGGCCGATCTGAACGCCCGCCTGCCCCATGGCTGCGACGGGGCGGCGGCGGTCGAACAGCTGCGCAAGCGCTATGAGGGGCGCGGCGTGCGCGTGGTCCGCGTGGCCGAGGCCTGGGCGATCCGCACCGCGCCCGATCTGGGCTTTCTGCTGCAAAAGGAAACCGTCGAGAACCGGAAACTCAGCCGGGCGGCGATCGAGACCCTGGCCATCATCGCCTATCACCAGCCCGTCACCCGCGCCGAGATCGAAGAGATCCGCGGCGTCAGCGTCTCGCGCGGGACCATCGACCTGCTGCTGGAGCTGGAATGGATCCGCTTTGGCCGCAGGCGGATGACCCCGGGCCGCCCCGTCACCTTCGTCGTCACCCCGCATTTCCTGGACCATTTCGGCCTGGAGACCCCGCGCGATTTGCCGGGGCTGAAGGATCTGCGCGCCGCAGGTCTGCTGGATAGCCGCCCGCCGCCGGGCCGCGACGAGGACGAGCGCGCCCCCGACGAGGATCAGGCCGATATGTTCGACGAGGACGCTGTGATCGAGCCCGACGACCCCGAGGCCTACTGACCGGCACCAGCGCGGCCGCGGGGCCGGACCCTCACCTCGGCGTGAGGGGGCCATGAAATCTCCGCTTTTCGGCGTTAGATTAGGCCTGAGGCCCCCAGGGGCAGCCCAGAAAGGGACAGGACATGAACGCAGACAGACTGATCCGAATGCTGTTCAACCGGGTGCTGCGGCGCGCGGCGAACAAGGGAATGAATGCCGGGATCGACCGGCTGGCGGGCGACAGCCCCGAAGGCAAGCAGCGCGCCAAGCAAAGCAAGAAGATGGCCCGGCAGGCGCGTCAGGCGCAGCGGGTGATCCGCCGCCTGGGCCGGTTCTGACCCGGGGTCTCGCCGGGCCGGTGCAGCGGGCCTAGATCGCCACCCGGCGCGGCGCCAGGCACTCCACCAGCGCCAGCGTCAGGCAGGCCGCTGAGATCAGGTTGCACCAGGCGATCCCGCCCGCCTCATAGGGCAGGCGGAAGGATAGCGCCCCGCCCAGCACCGCCAGATAGGTGATCGAGGAATTCAGCCCCAGGATCGCGCCGCGCTGGCTGGCCTCCAGCCCGGCCAGGCGGCTGACGACGAAGTTCAGCCCCAGATGCTGGGTGATGCCCCAGAGCAGGGCCAGCGCCAGCAGCAGACCGTAGTGCGGCGCCACCGTCGAGAACCCCAGATAGACCAGCAGGAGCCCGGCAAAGCTGATCGCCCCCGCCGTGACCTGCGGCAGCCGGTCGAGGTAGCGGTCGAGGAAGGTCGAGATACCGAAACCCGTGCCGTAGCTGAGGATCAACAGGCCCGCCGCATCGGTGCCGCGCCCCAGGTCATCGGCCACATGCACCCCGATAAAGGCGAAGGTGCCGTAAAAGCCCAGCATCAGCAGACCCGCCGAGGCCAGCCCGCGCCCGATCCCCGGCACCCGCAGCGCGGTCAGGGGCGAGCTGGCGCTGCCCAGGCGCCGCACCCGCAGATCGGCCCGCGACAGGGCCAGGTAAAGCGCGGTCATGAAGACCAGCAGCAGCCCGTAGACCGCCCGCCAGCCGACCCATTCGGCGACAAAGCCCGCGCCTGCGACCCCCGCCACCAGGGCCAGGGTCCAGCCCGACAGCATCAGCCCCATCGAGCGTTTCTCCTCGCCCTCGGGGCCCAGTTCCGGGGCCAGGCCGTAGATCGCCGGAATGGCGATGCCCGCGCCCAGCCCGCCGATGGACTGTGCCGCGATCAGCAGCCATTTGCCCGGCGCCAGGGTCGAGACCAGAAGCGAGATCAGCAGCAGCACCAGCGCCTGCATCAGCGCGGGCCCCGGCCCGATCCGGTCGGCGCGCGGCGCCAGCAGCAGGGCCGACAGGGCGGTCATGCCGCCATAGGCCGCCGCCGCCTGAAGCACCTCGGCCGGTTCCGTGCCCAGATCCTGCGCCACGGCGGCGCTGATCGGGGCCAGCACCATGGAATTGGCGCCCACAACGGCGATGGCGCCGGTCATCAGGGCGAGGGGTTTGGTGATGAAGGCCATGGGGTCGTCTTGAGAATTTGGGAGAGGGCAGGGCGAGGCGGCAGGGGCGCCGCCTCAGGTGCTGCGGAAATGTTTGGACAGTTTCAGCCCCTGACCCTGGTAGTTCGAGGCGATCTCCTGCCCGTAAAGGGTCTCCGGGCGCTCGGCCATCTTCTCGAAGACCAGCCGCCCCACCACCTGGCCGTCTTCCAGCACGAAGGGCGCCTCGTGACAGCGCACCTCCAGCACCCCGCGAGAGCCCGCGCCGCCCGCCTCGGCATAGCCGAATCCGGGGTCGAAGAAGCCCGCGTAATGCACCCGGAACTCGCCCACCATGGCCAGATAGGGGGCCATCTCGGCGGCGTAATCGGGGGGGATGGTCACCGCCTCGCGGCTGACCAGGATGTAGAAGGCGCCCGGGTCGAGGATGATCTGGCGCTCGTCGGTGCGCACCTGTTCCCAGAACTCGCGCGGATCGTACTGGCCGATCCGGTCCAGGTCGATGACCCCGGTGTGCGGCTTGGCGCGGTAGCCCACCAGACGGTCCGGCCCGGGGGACAGATCGACCGAGAAGCCAAGGCCCTGTTCGATCACCGCCGCCCCGCTGACCAGCGGCGTCCGGGCGTGCAGCGCGCGCAGCGCCTCGTCCGACAGGGCCGCCTGACCGGCGCGGAAGCGGATCTGGTTCAGCCGCATTCCGGGCCGCACCAGAACCGAGAAACTGCGCGGGCAGATCTCGGCATAAAGCGGGCCGGTATAGCCTGCGGGGATTCGGTCGAACTCAGTTCCCTCGTCGGTGATCAGCCGGGTCAGCAGGTCCAGCCGCCCGGTCGAGCTTTTGGCATTGGCCATCGCCGCCGTGCCTGCGGGCAGGGCCAGCGATTCCATCAGCGGCACAACGTAGACGCAGCCCTTTTCCAGCACCGCGCCCTCGGTCAGATCGACCTTGTGCATCTCGAACTCGGCCAGCCGCTCGGCCACGCTGCGGCCCTGGCCCGCCAGGAAAGAGGCGCGCACCCGCCAGGCCACCGTGCCCAGGCGCAGGTCCAGGCTGGCGGGCTGGATCTGTTCGGGAATGATCGCGGGCGTGCCCGTGATCTCGCCCGAGGCGATCATGCGTTTCAGGTGCTGGCTGGGCAGGATGCCGGTCATGGGCCATGTCTCCTCTTGGAGAGGCAGATTAGGCCCAGAGCGCGGCGATGAAAAGCGCCAAGACCCGCCGGAGAAAGGGTTTTCTCCGGCGGGGTCTTTGGTGACCGACGATTGGTATCGGGGATATTTGGTCGGGCTAGCAGGACTCGAACCTGCGACCTTCCGTCCCCCAGACGGACGCGCTACCAGGCTGCGCTATAGCCCGACGGTTCGCGCTTTCTATCCGATCTGCGGGGGAGGGCAAGGGCTTTTTCGCCCCCTTGGTCGCAAAAATTCCGGTCACCTTCGGGGGCGCAGATCTGCGCCGGATCCAGGGCGGATCCGGGGCGAACTTGCGGGGGATCGCGGGTTCGGGGTGGCTTAGCCGAGCGCGGCCAGCTGCCGGGCCAGATCCAGCGCACGGGCGGCCTGGGCGGCGGGCAGGGGGCTGCGGCGGGCCGCTAGCGCGGCCAGCACGCCCGGGGCGGGGGCGAAAGAATCGTCTTCCGGATCTTCGGGCAGATCGGGCAGGACCGGGGCGAGGTCTGCGGCGCTTTCTTCGGGGGCGTCGTCGAGATCCGAGAAGAGGTTGCCGGTCTCGTCCTCGTCGTCCTCTTCCGTGGCGCCCTGCGCCACCGCCGGGGTCTCTTCCGGCGTCTCGGGGGCTTCGGTCAGGGCGGCGGGGGCCGTGGCGTGGCCGGGCGCCGGGGCGGCGCTGTCCTCGGGGGCCTCAGCGGTCGGGGCGGCGGCGGGGCCTGCCTCGGTTCCGTCGGGCGGCGTCATCGGGCCGGGGCCCGCCTCGGGCGCGGGGGGCGCCTCGGGGGCGCTGCCGCGCGGTTTCAGTTGCACGATCTCGGCTTCCAGCGGCACCGCCAGGTCATCCAGCGGCGGCGACATGGCGGCCACATGGGCCGTGCCCCGGTCGCGCAGCAGCTTCTGCACGCCCTTGATCGTCATCCCCTCTTCGTGAAGCAAGCGCTTGATTCCGCCCAGCAATTCCATGTCGGCGGGGCGATAGTAGCGGCGGCCCCCGGCGCGTTTCACCGGGCGGACCTGGCTGAACTTGCTTTCCCAGAAGCGCAGCACATGGGCCGGCGTGCCAAGCCAGTCGGCCACCTCGGAAATGGTGCGAAACGCGTCTGCGGATTTGGGCATGATTGACGCCTTCAGCTGCCCTTGTTGCCGGCGGCGACGCGATCTTTCATCAGATGCGAGGGGCGGAAGGTCAGCACGCGGCGCGGGTTGATCGGCACTTCCTGGCCGGTCTTCGGGTTGCGGCCCACGCGGGCGGCCTTTTCCCGGACCGAGAAGGTGCCGAAGGACGAGATCTTGACCTGTTCGCCGTTCACCAGCGCGTCGGACATGTGGTTCAGGACCGACTCCACCAGCTGGGCGGAATCGTTGCGCGACAGGCCGACCTCACGGAAGACGGCTTCGCTCAGGTCCATTCTGGTCAGGGTCTTTTCACTCATCGCCGGTCCCTTTCTGGTTGGAGAGAGCATAGGCGCCGCGCTTTTTCCGAGTCAATATCAATGCATTGCTACGAAAAGGTAATCCGGGGCTTTGGGCGGGGTCAGCCGGGTCGCTTACCAGCGGATCACGACAGAGCCCCAGGCCAGACCGCCGCCGATCGCCTCGGCCACCAGGACCTGGCCGGGGGTGATCTTGCCCTCGGCCACGCCGACCGAGAGGGCCAGCGGGATCGAGGCGGCAGAGGTATTGCCGTGATCCTGAACGGTGACGATCACCTGCTCCATCGGCACACCCATCTTCTTGGCGGTGCCCTGGATGATGCGGATATTGGCCTGGTGCGGCACGATCCAGTCGACATCCTCTGCGGTCAGCTGGGCCTTTTCCAGGGCGGTCTCGGCGGTCTCGGCCAGCTTGCCCACGGCCTGGCGGAACAGCGGGTTGCCCTGCATCCGCAGCTTGCCCGCCACGCCCGAGGTCGAGACGCCGCCATCGACATAGAGCATGTCGCGGTAGCGCCCGTCGGAATTCAGGTCCACCGACAGGATGCCGCGATCCTGGGACGAGCCAGAGCCGGTGCGCGCCTCCAGCACCAGCGCGCCCGCGCCGTCGCCGAACAGCACGCAGGTGGCGCGGTCGGTCCAGTCCATGATGCGCGAGAAGGTCTCGGCGCCGATCACCAGCACCCGGTTGGCCTGGCCCGACAGGATCATCCCGTTGGCATTGGCCAGGGCAAAGATGAAGCCCGCGCAGACCGCCTGCACGTCATAGCCGAAGCCCCGGGTCATCCCCAGGCCTTCCTGCACCATGGTGGCGACAGAGGGGAAGGTCAGGTCGGGGGTCGAGGTGGCGACGATGACGCAGTCGATGTCGTCAGGCTTCAGCTCGGCCGCCAGCAAGGCGCGCTCGGCGGCCTTGACGGCCATCTGCGAGGTGGTCTCGCCCTCGGCGGCGAAATGGCGCCGCTCGATCCCCGAGCGGGTGCGAATCCATTCGTCGGTGGTGTCGAGGGTCTTTTCGAACTCGGCGTTTTGCACGATGCGTTCGGGAAGATAGTGGCCGACGCCGGTTGCTACTGCGCGAAGTGTCATTCGGTCTCCGTCCCTCGTTCCGCGGCATCCTGAGCCAGCGAAACGGCGGATGCAACCCGTGCCGCGATCTTCTCCTGAAAACCGCTGGCTGCCAGCTGATAGGCCAGTTTGACGGCGGCGGAAACCCCCATGGCGTCGGCAGAACCGTGGCTTTTCACCACCGGACCGTTCAGACCAAGGAAGACACCGCCGTTGACCCGGCGCGGGTCGATGCGTTTTTGCAGGCGCCGCAGCGAGGTCAGGGCCAGCACGGCGGCAAAGCGCGACAGGGGCGAATACTTGAAGGCTTCCTTCAGGAAATCGCCGATCAGCGAGGCGGTGCCTTCGCCGGTCTTCAGCGCCACGTTGCCGGTGAAGCCATCGGTGACGATGACGTCGCAGACATCGCCGGGAATATCCCCGCCCTCGACGAATCCGACGAAATCGAAATTGGCGTTCTCGGCGGCCTGGCCGATCAGCTCGTGCGCGACCTTCAGCTCGGGGCGGCCCTTGTGCTCTTCGGTGCCCACGTTCAGCAGGCCGATGCGCGGCCGGGCCAGGTTCATCCCGTTGCGCGCGTAGGAGGCCCCCATGAGGGCGTATTGCAGCAGGTCTTTCTCGTCGGCGCGGATGTCCGCGCCCACGTCCAGCATCACGTTGAACCCCTGGGGGTTGCGCGACGGCCAAAGCACGGCGATGGCGGGGCGGTTCACCCCCGGCAGCTTGCGCAGCCGCATCATCGACAGCGCCATCAGCGCGCCGGTATTGCCGCAAGAGACGCAGACCTCGGCATCGCCTGCCCGTACCGCATCCAGGGCCGACCACATCGAGGTGGCCTTGCCGTGGCGCACCACCTGGCTGGGCTTGTCGTGCATGGTCACGACATCCTGGGCATCGCGCACCTCGACCCGGCCCGCCAGGTTGCGCCTGCGCGCCACCAGCCGGTCCAGCTCGTCCTTCGGGCCGTGCAGGATGAAGTCGATGTCGGGATTCTTGCGCGCCGAACGCGAAATGCCGGCAACAACAGTTGCCGGCCCGCGGTCGCCGCCCATGGCGTCGACGGATAGAACGATGCGGCGCGAGGCCGGACCCGCGGGGCGGGACGTACCGCTGTCCTGATCTGACGGATGAGACGCAGACATTTAGGACAGATGCCCCCAGGCCTTCACGGACTTATGCCGCGTCTTCGTCCAGGTCGATCTCGTCGGCCAGTGCAACCACTTCGCGATCCGCGTAGTGACCGCAGGACGGGCACACGTGGTGCGGCCGCTTCAGCTCGCCGCAGTTCGAACATTCGTTCGGGTTCGCAGCCGTCAGAGCGTCGTGCGCACGACGATTGTTGCGGCGCGACTTGGAGACTTTGTTCTGTTGGACAGCCATGTCACAACCTATCGTATTCGGGGGCCAAAGCGTCAAACCCGGCCCGGTTTCTCGTGGATGCGAGGCTCTTAGTCGGACAGGCCCGTCGCATTCAACCCAAAATTCGGATGGAGGCGCGAAAATACTGCGAAAAAGTCTCTTCGCAAGCGATTCTTTGCCCCCCGGCAGGTCGGGGCGGGGCGCGGCCTGCCCAGTGCCTGCCAGATGCCTGGCAGGGCGCGGCCCGGCTCAGCCCTTCTTGCCGCCGTCCTCGTCGTCGGCGGGGCGCCGCGCGGCCAGCAGATCGGCCAGACCGGCCAGCGGGCGGGCGTCCTCGTCGGTCATCGCCGCCTTGCCCGGTTCGGTGAAATCCTGCTGCCCCAGTTCGGCCCCTTCGGCACGCGGATAAAGGGGCAGGGCCAGGGCCAGGGCCTCGGCCATGACGGCGGCGGGGTCGATATGGCTGCCCAGCTTCTCCAGGCTTTCATCCTCGGGCATCTCGACCTCTTCGGCCTCGACCGCCTCGTCCGGCAGATGCGGGGTGAAGCGGCGGGTGACGTCCTCTTCGATCCGCGTCGTCACCGGGGCAAGGGTGACCGAACAGGGTTGCACTACCGTGGCGCCCAGATGCCCGGTCAGCAGCCAGTCGCGCTTGCCCGCCGGGCGGACCTCGCCGCGGAAGGACAGCTTGCGCAGCGCCTTCAGCGACAGCAGCTCGGCCAGGGCGGCGGTTTCGGCGGCGTCGGGGGTCAGCGCAAAGGGGGTCGGCGCGGTTTTCGGCAGGGTGGAGACGCGCAGGGCGGAGGCAGAGCTTTCGGTCATGGGAGCCTTTCGTGCTTTCTTGCGTCAGTGTAACTCGTTATGTAGGCGAGGTAGAAGCCTGTGCACTGGAAAACAAGAGGGGCAAGATGGCGGGGATCGGCAAGAAAACGAGCGCAATCGTCATGATAGTGGCGATGCTGGGGATTGCAGGCTGCACGGCGCAGTACCGCAACCACGGCTATGTGCCGGACGAAGAGATCCTGTCGCAGGTTACCGTGGGCGTCGATACCCGCGACACCGTCCTCGAGGTGATCGGCGCGCCGACGACTTCGGGCGTCCTGGACCAGGGCGATTTCTACTACATCCGCTCGCGGGTGAAGCAATTCGCCTGGAAGCGTCCCGAGGTGATCGAGCGCACGGTGATGGCCGTCAGCTTTGACCAGCGCGGCGTGGTGCGCAATATCGAGACCTTCGGGCTGGAAGACGGCGAAGTGGTGCGCCTGCAAAGCCGCGTCACCAGCTCGTCCACCGCCGACAAGACCTTCATCCGCCAGCTTCTGGGCAACCTGGGCCGGTTCAACGCCGCCTCGGTGCTGGGCGGCGAGTAAGGGGCGGGCGCCGGGGCCTGCGCGCCGGTCGGCAGCCAGACATTTGGGATTTTCCGGGGGCCGGTGCGCGAAAGACGCACCGGCCCTTTTGTCGCCAAGCCTTGCGCCTGTCACGATGCGGTCACATCTGCCATGCTAGGCGGGCGGAAACCGATCCGCCCCGCCGCCGGAGTGCCTGACATGCTGTCGCTGAAGAAGGGGCGCTATGCCGCCCGCCTGGCCGAAACCCCCGAAGACATCCGCGCCGCGCAGCGGCTTCGGGCGCTGACCTTCTTGGGCGACGCCGATCTGCCCGATGCCGACGATTTCGATTCGATCTGCGCCCATATCCTGGTCGAGGACCTGCGCAGCGGCGCCCTGGTCTGCTGTTTCCGTATGCTGCCCCTGTCGGCGGGGCGCGAGATCGGTCGCAGCTATTCGGCGCAGTATTACGAGCTGTCGGGGCTGGAAAGCTTCGAAGGGCCGATGGTCGAGATGGGCCGCTTCTGCATCCACCCCGAGGTGCGCGACCCTGACATCCTGCGCATCGCCTGGGGCGCCATGACCGATTACGTCGATCGCAACGGGGTCGAGATGCTGTTCGGCTGTTCCTCCTTCAAGGGCACCGATGCCGAGGCCTATCTGGATGCCTTCGCCATGCTGAAGGAACGTCACCTGGCGCCGAAACGCTTTTTGCCGCGGGTGAAGGCGCCCAAGGTCTTCCGCTTTGCCCAGAAGCTGGCGCGCAAACCCGATGCCAAGCGCGCCATGCTGGGGATGCCGCCCTTGCTGCGGACCTATCTTCTGATGGGGGGCTGGGTGTCGGACCATGCGGTGGTCGATCCGAAGATGAACACGCTGCATGTCTTCACGGGGCTGGAGATCAAGGCCATTCCCCCCGCGCGCAAGCGCCTGCTGCGCGCCACGGCGGGGTAAGGTCTGCCTGATCGGGTCGCGGTGCCGTCGGCGGGCGTGGTCGCTCGCCCGTGCCGGGCAAGGCCTTCGGCGAGGATATTTTTGGCCAAAAATAGGGGGAAGGGTGGGGCGCCCGTCGTAGGGCGGGGGTCATCCCGCCGCTGCCCGTCCGCCCATATGCAGCTTAGGAATAATCGCGCCCCTTGCGGGGGCGGAAGGCCGGTAGGGTCAGGTTGCGCATCAGCGCCGCGCCGCGCAGCGCGCAGACCAGGGCAAAGCCCGCCACGGCGGCCACCAGCCGCTCTTGCCCGCCGCTGACCAGCAGCACCGTGGCGGTGGCGCCCAGGGCGGCGGCGGTGACATAGATCTCGCGCTTCAGGATGACCGAGGGTTCCTGGCCCAGGGTGTCGCGGATGATGCCGCCGACCGAGCCCGAAAAGACCCCCATGACCACCGCCACCAGCCCGGCCACGCCATGGTCCATCGCCTTCAGCGTGCCCGCGATCACCGCAAAGCCCAGGCCGAAACAGTCCATCCACAGGATCAGCGCCATCCGTGACTGCACCAGGCTGGCGGTGAAATGCAGCAACACCGCGACGCCAAGGCACAGCGCCAGCGGCAGCGGGTTGGCGACCCAGAAGACCGGCACCCCAAGAAGCAGATCCCGCAGAGTCCCGCCGCCTACGCCGGTGGCGGCGGCCAGCCACATGAAGCCGAAGATATCCATCTCCTTGCGCGAGGCCACCAGCGCCCCGGTGGTGGCAAAGACCAGCGTGGCCAGCGCATCGGCGGCGAAGAGGAGGGGATGGTCGATCATCGGGGGCTCGCAATGGCGGAAAGGGCAGGTCTCTGTGCCAGACATGCCACGCCCGCGAAGCGTCTCGCAAGATGCCTGGCCTGCGCCCGGCGCCGCGCGAGGGCGCTTCGGACGGCGCCTTTCGGGATCAGCAGACCTTCGCGGGGCGGCGGTTGCGGCGGAAGGGCAGGCGGGCCAGCCAGGCGCGCAGGTCACGGCGCGTCCCCTCGGCACGGGCACGGCGCCGGGCCTCGCGACGCAGCTGGCGAAGCTCTCTCAGGGCCGCTCGGTTCCTGTCGAGGGAGCGGCCGTCGGGGCCAAACTCGACAGAGGCGATCATCAGTTCGGGGGATATATTGTACATCATTTCGATACACTCCAGCGTCTACTGGAGCAGATAGATATCCATGTTTTCAGAAATCTGCTAAGAAACAAGAAACTCATGAATCATACTTGAGGTATCATTTGGATCTGGACTGGAGAACCTTGCCCTCGCTGGCCTCGCTGCGGGCCTTCGAATTGACGGCACGGCGCGGCAGTTTCGCCGCCGCCGCGCGCGAACTGAACGTGACCCATGCCGCCATTGCGCACCGGGTGCGGGCGCTCGAGGCCGACCTGGGCACCGCCCTGGCGCGCCGCGCGGGCCGCAGCGTGGAACTGACCGAGGCGGGGCGACGCCTGGCGCAGCGATTGACCGAAGGTTTCGGCGCGATTGCCGAGGGGGTCGAGGAGATCCGCGAGGCGCGCAGCCGGGCGCCGGTACAGATCGCCTCGACGGTGTTCATCGCCCAGGCCGCCGTCCTGCCCAGGCTGCACGACTTCTGGCGCCTGCATCCCGACATCCAGGTCTCGGTTCTGCCCTCGCAGGAAACGGTGGACATCGCCGCCCAGGGATTCGACCTTGGGATCCGCGCGGCGATCGGCAGCGCCACCTGGCCCGGCCTTGACGCCGAGCCGCTGATCGAAAGCGCGGTGATCGCGGTCGGCGCCCCGTCGATGCTGGCACCCGGCGCGCCCGAGGCACCGGATGTGGCCGCGCTGCCCTGGATCTGGTCGCCGGGGGTTGCCTTCGAGGAAGAGACCCTCGCTGCCTTTGGTCTGGATTATCGCCAGCTGAGGAATGTGGATATCGGTGTGCCGCATCTTCATTTGACCCTGGCCCGCCAGGGCCTGGGCCTTGCCTTCACGCCTGAGATCCTGGTGCAGGAGGATCTCGCCTCGGGGGCGCTCTGCCGGGCGCCGCTGCCGTCGCCCTTCGCGCTGACCTACTACGCGGTGACGCCGGGCGGCCCATTGCGCCCGCAGGCGCGGGCCTTCATCGATTGGCTGAAAGAGGCCCTGGGCGGTGTGTGATCCGGCGCGGGCGGGCGGGGGACACCCCCATCCCGCTTGACGCCGCCCCGCCGCCTGATTAGCTGCGCGCCATGGCACAGGCACCCCTTCTCCAACTCACCTCGATCTCGCTGACTTTCGGCGGGGATCCGGTTTTCGACGATCTCTCGCTGTCTTTGCAGACCGGCGACCGGGTGGCCCTGGTGGGCCGCAACGGCTCGGGCAAATCCACCCTGATGAAGGTCATGGCGGGCCTGGTCGAGGCGGACCGGGGCGAGGTCGTCCTGAGCCCCGGCACCACCGTCGGCTACATGGAGCAGGAGCCGGACATGTCGGGCTTCGCCAACCTGGGCGATTTCGCCATGTCGCGGCTGGATGTCTCGGAGCAATACAAGGTCGAGATCGCGGGCGAGGGGCTGAAATTCGACCCCGCGCGTCCCGTCGAGACCGCCTCGGGGGGCGAGCGGCGCCGCGCCGCGCTGGCCAAGCTGATGGCAGAGGCGCCCGAGCTGATGCTTCTGGACGAGCCCACCAACCACCTGGATATCGAGGCCATCGCCTGGCTGGAGGCCGAACTGAGCCAGACCCGGGCGGCCTATGTGCTGATCAGCCACGACCGTGCCTTCCTGCGTGCCCTGACCCGGGCGACGCTGTGGGTGGATCGCGGCCAGGTGCGCCGCCAGGAAAAGGGGTTCGAGCATTTCGAAGCCTGGCGCGACAAGGTCTGGGAAGACGAGGACATCGCCCGCCACAAGCTGGACCGCAAGATCAAGGCCGAGGCCCGTTGGGCCGTGGAAGGCATCAGCGCGCGGCGCAAGCGCAACCAGGGCCGGGTGCGCAACCTGGCGGCGCTGCGCGAGGAACGCTCGTCTCAGATCCGCCGCAAGGGCGCCGCAGCGATGGAGCTGGAGGCGGGGCCTGCCAGCGGCAAGAAGGTGATCGAGGCCAAGGGGCTGGCCAAAAGCTTTGGCGGCAAGGAAATCGTCCGGGGCTTCGACCTGCTGGTCAATCGCGGCGACCGGGTGGCCTTTGTCGGCCCCAACGGGGTGGGCAAGACCACCCTGATCAAGATGCTGATGGGAGAGGTGGCGCCTGACGAGGGCACGGTGAAGCTGGGCACCAACCTGGTGCCCGCGATCTTCGACCAGTCCCGCGCCCAGCTGGACCCCGAGATGACGCTTTGGGAAAGCCTGACCGGCGACAAGGAAATGCGGGTCTCGGGGGCCGCCGACCAGGTGATGGTGCGCGGCACGCCCAAGCATGTGGTGGGCTATCTGAAGGAATTTCTGTTCGACGACGCCCAGGCGCGGGCGCAGGTCAAGTCGCTGTCGGGGGGCGAAAAGGCGCGTCTGCTGCTGGCCAAGCTGATGGCGCGGGAAAGCAACCTGCTGGTGTTGGACGAACCCACCAACGACCTGGACGTCGAAACCCTGGACCTGTTGCAGGAACTGCTGGACGATTACGACGGCACCGTGCTGCTGGTCAGCCACGACCGGGATTTCCTGGACCGCGTGGCGGGCACCACCATTGCCATGGAGGGCAACGGGCGGGCCACGGTCTATGCCGGCGGCTGGTCCGATTATCAGGCGCAGCGGGCCGAGCGGCTGGCCGAGCAGGGCGGCGCGGCGGCGAAGAAGGCCGCCAAGCCCGAGGTGGCCAAACCGGGCGCGGCCAAGCCTGCACCGGCAGCCAAGAAGTCCGGCCTGTCCTTCACCGAAAAGCACCGGCTGGAGGAGCTGCCGTCGGTAATCGAGCGGATCGAGGCCGAAATCGCCAAGCTGGAGGCCTTCCTGGCGCAGCCGGACATGTACCAGAAGGAGCCGGTGAAGTTCCAGAAGGGCACCGAGGCGCTGGCCGAACGGCAGAAGATGCTGGCCGCCGCCGAGGAGGAATGGATGGAGCTGGAGGAAAAGGCGGCGGGCTGATCGCCCCCGTGGCGTGCCGTCAGCCTGTCGTTCGGCTCAGCGTGATCCGCGGCGAGGGGCCAAAGCCCAGCTTTTCGTAGAAGGCGGTAAGGCCCTGTTCGGCCTCCGCCTGCGGCGTGATGACCAGGACCATTTCGGTGGCGCCCTGGTCCCTGGCCCAGTCGATGACCGCATGGGCCAGCAGGCGGGCCAGGCCGCGGCCGCGAGCGGCTGGCGTGACGTAGAGGTCTTCCAGTTCCGCCGACAGCCCGTATTCCACCCCGAATGTCAGCGCCCCGGCGGCCAGGGCGATGACCCGGCCGTCTTCCTCGATCAGCCAGTGGGCGGCGCGGGGGTCATCCAGCATGACGGCGAGGTTCGCGGCGACGGCCCTTGCGGGCGTGGGGATGGCATCTTCGTGGAAGAAGTCCAGGTAGAGCGGCAGCAGCGCGGCGGCATCTGCGGCCGTGGCACGGCGCAGGACGGTATTCATGCCTTTGGATCGCGGGCTGCGGTGAACCAGCCGCGCTTGGTCACCCAGCTTAGCTGCACCACGGTCAGGATGATGCGGTAAAGGTGGTGCAGGGTGACCACCGCCGGGCTGGCGTTCAGCGACAGCGCGACCAGCGCCATTTCCGTCACGCCGCCCGGGGCGAAGGAGATGAACAGGACGTCCAGGTGCAGACCCGTCAGCGGTGCCACGGCAAAGGACATGGCCAGGCCGATCGCCAGCATGGTCGTCACCGACAGGGCCGACAGCCAGGTTGCGCGCAGCAGGCGCGTCCATTCCACCCCGATGAAACGGGTCCCCAGCGAAGTGCCGATCACCACCTGGCAGCCCGAGACCACCCATTGCGGCGCCTCGATCACCGCCAGGCCCGACAGGGTCAGCACGGCGGCGCAGATCATCGGGCCGATCAGCTGCGAGGCGGGCAGGTGCAGGCGGCGGAAGACCACCAGCCCGACCAGGGCCGCGCCCAGCACCTCTGGCAGGTGCTCCAGCCCGACGGAATGGCCGTTGAAACTCATGCCCGCCGAGGAGCCGACGGGGTGGCCGTACCACAGCGAAAGGGCCACGGGCAGGCCCGCCACCACCACGATGATGCGCAGGAACTGCTGCACCGCCAGGATGCGGACATCGGCCCCGGCCTGTTCGCCTGCGATGATTGAATCGATCAGCCCGCCCGGCGCCCCGGCGTAGAAGGCCGTAGCGCGGTCATAGCCGCCCAGGCGGCGGAAGATCACGAAGTTGACCGCCTGGGTCAGTGGCACGAAAAGGGTCAGCGCCAGGATCGAGGCCCAGAGGCGCGGCACGTTGCCCACCACGTCCCAGCTGATCTGCGCGCCGATGGTCGCCCCGATGGTGGCGATGAAAAGCGAGCGGAAGCCTTCGGGGAAACGATAGTCGCGGGGCAGGGCGCGGGGCAGGGCGGCGGTCAGGATGGCGACCAGAAAGAGCGAGCCCAGCATGTAAGGCAGCGGCAGATGCGCCAGGTGGGCCAGGTAGCCGCCGGTCAGGCCGATGAGGCAGAGCGCGACGACGCGGGCGATTGTCCTGGGAAGATCTTGCAAGGTCAGCGGGCCGGTGGTCTGGGCGCCGCAACGCGCCGGGCCAGAGCTTCGGAACGGTCCAAAGAGAGGGCCGCCCGGCACCGGGCGCGGGAAAGGGATGCGCGGCTGGAAAGTGGAGCGGGTAGCGGGAATCGAACCCGCGCGTTCAGCTTGGGAAGCTGACAGGCTACCATTACATCATACCCGCCGCGCGAGGGTTGAGGTATTTCAAGGCGCCGATGCCGTCAAGCGGGAAGTGATACGCGCCAGGCGGTTGGCGGCAGCGCGGGGCGGCGAGGGGGGCGGGGGCTCTGCCCCCCTTGAGCTCTGGCGGGCTCCTTCGCGGCTGAAATCGTCCCCCGGACGATTTCCGAGACGCCGCTCAGCCCCCGGGATATTTTTGGCAATGAGAAGAGGGGGGCGGGGCGCGTCGGGGGCAGAGGGTGTGCCCGGCGAGCTGTGTCTGGGGGGGCGGCTTGTGGATCCGATGGGCAGGGCGCGGGCTTAGCCGCGGCGCCGTCTGCGGCGGCCGCCGGAGTCTCCGCCGCTGCCGCCGGTGTTGAAGCTGACATCGGGCAGGGTGACCACCTTGGCCAGCTCCGGGAAGGGATCGCTGGCATGGGGCAGGGCGTTTGCGGCGACGAAATGCGCCTGGAAGGCCGGGGCGATCGCGGTTTCGATCTTGGTGATCCGCGCCACATTGGCCTCGACCGCCGCGCGGGCCTGAAGATCGCAGAGCGCGATCCGCGCGCCGGTGCCCGCCGCATTGCCCGCCGAGGTGACCTTGGCCAGGGGCACATCGGGGATCATCCCCAGCACCATGGCGTGTTTGGCCGAGATATGGGCCCCGAAGGCCCCGGCCAGCACCACCCGGTCCACCCGGTCGACGCCCATCTCGTCCATCAACAGCCGTGCGCCTGCGTAAAGGGCCGATTTCGCCAGCTGGATGGCGCGCACGTCGCCCTGGGTCACGGTGATCAGCGGCCCGCCCTCGGCGCGGCCATCGTAGAGGACATAGGCATGGGTGCGCCCGTCGGGAACGCAGCGGGCGCTGCCGGTCTGTTCGGCCGAGCCGATCAGGCCCGAGGCATCCAGGATGCCGGCCATGCGCATCTCGGCCAGCGCCTCGATGATGCCCGAGCCGCAGATACCGGTGACGCCGGTGGCCGCCACCCGGGCGGCAAAGCCCGGATCGTCGGACCAGCGCTTCATGCCGATGACGCGGAAGCGGGGCTCTTTCGTCACCGGGTCGATCTCGACCGCCTCGATGGCGCCGGGGGCGGCGCGCTGGCCGCTGCTGATCTGGGCGCCCTCGAAGGCGGGCCCGGTGGGCGAGGAACAGGCCAGCACGCGGGTACGGTTGCCCAGCAGGATCTCGGCATTGGTGCCCACGTCGATGATCAGCGCCAGATCGTCCGAGGTTTCGGGCGCCTCGGACAGGGCCACGGCGGCGGCATCGGCGCCCACATGGCCCGCGATACAGGGCAGCATGTAAAGGCGGGCGCGGGGGTTGATCGAGGTCAGCCCCAGATCGGCGGCGGGCAGCGGCAGCGCCGAGGAGACGGTCAGGGCGAAGGGCGCCTGGCCCAGCTCGACCGGGTCGAGGCCCAGGGCCAGGTGGTGCATCACCGGATTGCACACCAGCACCGCCTCGACGATCAGCGCCGGGTCAATGGCGGTCTCGGTGGCCAGGGTTGCCGCCAGATCGGCCAGGGCGCCGCGCACCGCCGCCGTCATCTCCTGGGCGCCGCCGGGGTTCATCATCGCGTAGGACACCCGGCTCATCAGGTCTTCGCCAAAGCGGATCTGCGGGTTCATCAGCCCCGAGGCGGCGCGCACCTCGCCGGTTTCCAGGTCGGTCAGATGGGCGGCAATGGTGGTCGAGCCCAGGTCGATGGCCAGGCCGTAAAGCCCGTCTTCGTGCAGCCCGGGCCAGAGGTGCAGCAGCCGCGGCGCGGCGCCGGTATGGTCGCGGTAGACCGCCGCCGTCACCTTCCAGCCGCCCTTGCGCAGCACGGCCTGCAATTCGGCCAGCATCGAGGGGTCGGCGGTCAGCCCGGTGACGCCCCATTGCGCCTGCAAGGCGGCCGCCAGCCGCTCGAAATCGCCCGAGGGGTCGTGCATGTCGGGCTCGGCCACCTCGACATAGTGCAGCCGGGTGGCGGGGTTCATGCGCATCGCCCGGGTCTCGGCCCGTTTGCGGATCACCTGGCGGTGCACCTGGCTTTCGGCGGGCACGTCGATCACCACGTCGCCCTGGATGGTGGCCTGACAGCTGAGCCTGCGGCCGGGCGGCAGGCCCCGGGTGGCGTCGTAGTGTTCTTCCACGCTGTTGACGGGCGACAGGGCGGCGTCGGTCACCTGCACCCCATGCTTGGGAAAGTCGCCATAGGCCGGGGTGACCTGGCATTTCGAACAGATCCCGCGCCCGCCGCAGACCGAGTCGAGATCGACCCCCAACTGGCGCGCGGCGGTCAGGACCGGCGTGCCCGCCGGGAACCGCCCCCGCTGCCCGGAGGGGGTGAAGATGACAAGCGGGTCGGTCGCGGACAGATCTGCATCGGACAGGTCTTTATCGGACATGGGGGCGGGCCTCTTCCCTGGCTAGACCTTCTTGATAGGCCAGCCGGGGCCGGGCGGGAAAGCCCGGGGGCGACATGCGGCGGCAGGTGGCGACATGGACGGCGCGCGGGCCGGCCCTTCGGCCGGGGGTGGGTGCTGCCGTCATTGCGGGCAGAGAGCCGGGCGCTCGGGGCGCAAGGCCTTGATATGTTTGACCCGTCAGGCGCCGCAGCCTAGGAGGGAAGGCACCGGGGACTGGGGCGACGGGGGCCGCATGAAACTATCTGCCAACAATGCGATCTTCCTGAACGTCCTGCTGTGGAGCCTGTTTCCCCTGCTGACGATGCTGATCGGCCCCAGCCGGGACATCTGGACCGTCGCCTTCCTGTCGCAGGTGGTGGGCCTCTTGGTGGTCTGGCCCTTCGCCGGGGCCTCGGCCATCTGGACGGTGACCCGCCGCGCCCTGCGCCAGGAGCCGCGCTTTTTCTTCCTGATGGCCGCGGCCTCGGTCTTCTTGCAGTATTTCTTCGCCCGGTCGGCGGTGATCGTGTCGGGGGCCGTGTCGATCGTCATCCTCGAGCTGTGGCCGGTGCTGGCCTATGTCTTTGCCGGGCGTTTCATCCGCAAGGACTGGGAACGGCCGGGCATCGGCAATCTGGCGGTCATGGTGCTAAGCGTCTTCGGCCTGCTGGTGACGATCTTTCCCGAACTGGTCGAGGCCCGGCGCGCCCAGGGGGGACAGTGGGAGGTTGACCTGTCGCTGCCCGGGGCCGTGGGCGTGGGCTTTGCCATCCTGGCGGCGGTGGCCTCGGCCGCGACGATCCTTCAGGCCGAGCTGGCGAACCGCGTGGCGCCGGTGCGCGGCATGGGCGATGCTGCCGCCATGGTGGGGGCGCTGCGCGTGGCGGGGGTGGTGATCTGCGGCCTGATGGCCGTGGCCAACGGACCCGAGTTCGCGGATCCGCAGGTCTGGGCCCTGGGGCTTGGCTTCGGCGTCACCGGCTTCGGCCTGGCCTCGTTGCTGGCGGTCTACGGGGTGAACTTCACCCGCAGCACCTCGTCGATCCTGCTGTGGTTCCTGGCGCCGCCCCTGGGGCTGTTCTGGGTCGCGGTGATCTATGGCGGGCGGATCGAGGAAACCACCCTGGTGGGCTTTGCGATCATCTTCCTGGCCAACAGCTTTCTCAACACCGCCGAGCTGCGCCGCCCCTCCTTCATCATCTCGCTTTGCGCGCTGCTGCTGTCGGGAGGCGCGGTGCTGTATCTGCCCGCGCTGCCCGAGCCGGGCTATTTCGACGTGATCACCGTGCTGGTGGCCTTCTTCTCGATCTTCACCGCCTTCATCGTGTCGCGCAAGACAGAGGTCTTCGCCCAGGAGGCGCATCTGCTGGCCGAAGCCTGCGAGGGCTGCGACGCCGCCGCGCGGCTGCGGCTGATCGAAGGGCTGGAGCGGGGCGAGCCGAGCGCCGATCGCGCCGAGCCGCTGCTGGAGCGGCTGATCCTGCTGCGCGCCGCCTCGCCATACTATTCCGAGACCATCGTCTCGACGATCCTCGCCCTGTCGGTGATCTGCATCGCCCTGGTGTTCCGCCCCGGCACCCTGCTGGGCGACGCCTTTGCCGTGGTGCTGGTCTTCGCGGTGACCTATTCGCTGATGCATCTCTACGAGATGACCTCGCGCCGCCGCGCCTGGCGCCGCCTGGCCGAGCTGCTGCGGCAGGACGTGGTGGCCCTGGCGCGGCGACAGCGGCAGCTGGTGTTGTTCTGCTTCGTCGTCGCGGCCCTGCTGCTGGCCATCGGGGTGCTGCTGACCAACCGCCACCTGCACAGCCTGCTGGCCTGACCTGGGCGCGCGGCCCGGGGGGCAGTCACCCGCATGGCGGCCATGCGTGGCGGGGCAGGCGGGCGTTTTCGCCTTTCCCCCTGTACGAAGACATGCAATAGGGGGGCGCCAAGTGATCTTGTCCATGGAGTGACCCGATGGAGATTCGCGAGGCTCTCACCTTCGATGATGTTCTTCTTGTTCCGGCGGCCTCGTCGGTGCTGCCCAGCACGGCGGATACCCGCACGCGGGTGACCAAGCGGATCTCGATGAACATCCCCCTGCTCAGCTCGGCCATGGATACCGTGACCGAGGCCCGCATGGCCATCACCATGGCCCAGGCCGGAGGGATCGGGGTGATCCACAAGAACCTGGACCTGGAAAAGCAGGCCCAGGAAGTGCGGCGGGTGAAACGCTTTGAAAGCGGCATCGTCTACAACCCCGTCACCCTGCGCCCCGATCAGACCCTGGCCGATGCCAAGGCGCTGACCGAACGCTACGGGTTCACCGGCTTCCCGGTGGTGGACGAGAACCACAAGGTGGTCGGTATCGTCACCAACCGCGACATGCGCTTTGCCCAGAAGGACGAGACGCCGGTCAAGGTCATGATGACCCACAAGAACCTGGCGATCCTGCACGAACCCGCCGACCGCCAGCAGGCGATCGACATGATGCGCGAACGGCGCATCGAAAAGCTGCTGGTGACCGACAAGAGCGGTCGTCTGACCGGGCTGCTGACCCTGAAGGACACCGAGAAGGCCGTGCTGAACCCCACGGCCTGCAAGGATGACCTGGGGCGGCTGCGGGTGGCGGCAGCCACCTCGGTGGGCGACTCGGGCTACGAACGCTCCGAGGCGCTGGTGGATGCCCAGGTGGACATCCTTGTGGTCGACACCGCCCATGGCCACAGCGCCGGGGTGATCGACGCGGTGAAACGGGTCAAGCGGCTGTCCAACGACGTGCAGGTGATCGCCGGCAACGTGGCCACCGCCGAGGCGACCCGCGCGCTGATCGACGCGGGCGCCGATGCGATCAAGGTCGGCATTGGCCCGGGCTCGATCTGCACCACCCGCATGGTGGCGGGCGTGGGTGTGCCGCAGCTGACCGCGATCATGGATTGCGCCCGGGCGGCGGGCGACGTGCCGGTGATCGCCGACGGCGGCATCAAGTTCTCGGGCGATTTCGCCAAGGCCATTGCGGCGGGCGCCAGCTGCGCCATGGTGGGCTCGATGATCGCGGGCACCGACGAAAGCCCGGGCGAGGTGATCCTGTACCAGGGCCGCTCGTTCAAATCCTACCGCGGCATGGGCTCGCTGGGCGCCATGGCGCGCGGTTCGGCCGACCGCTACTTCCAGAAGGATGCGGCCAGCGACAAGCTGGTGCCGGAAGGGATCGAGGGGCAGGTGCCCTACAAGGGCCCTGCGGGCGCGGTGATCCACCAGCTGGTCGGCGGTCTGCGTGCCGCCATGGGCTATACCGGCTGCGCCACCGTGGCCGAGATGCGCAGCAACTGCAATTTCGTGAAGATCACCGGCGCGGGCCTGTCGGAAAGCCACGTGCACGACGTGCAGATCACCCGCGAAAGCCCGAACTACCGCATCGGCTAAGGCCGCATGTCCCCGGCAAGATCCGGGGCCAGAGAGATCCGCAAGAGGGCCGGGGCGCAGCGCGCTTCCGGCCCTTTTTACGTCCCCGGGCGCCGGGGGACGGAGGGGCGGGGGGATTCGTCCACAGGGGCCGATCCGCCCTCGCCAGGGCCTGTCTCGGCGCCGTTCCGTCCGGTTGGTCGGGCAATTGTCCTGAAGGTCGAATTATTGCTCGGCGATTTCCGGGGTTTCCCTCGAATAGCTTTGAACAACTGATCAAATTTTGGGCGCCCTTACGGAAGCTGCGTCAATACGCCTTGGCATTGTCTTTGCAGTTTTGTCCGCGTTACAGCATTTTGCCTGCGGGTTTTCTTTCTGACCGAAGGGTAGCATGGCGGCGGGACATGGCGACGAGGGGGAGCGCGCGCGCGACGACGACGCGGCGCGGGCGGCCTGGCTATATTACAGGGGGGGAATGCGGCAGGACCGGATCGCCCAGGAGATGGGGATCTCGCGTCAGCGGGTTCAGCGGCTTGTGGCCCGGGCGGTCCAAGAGGGGCTGATCCGTGTGCGGATCGAGCATCCGATCGCCGCCTGTGAGGAAATGCAGCTGGCCCTTTGCGAGCGCTACGGGATCGGGATCGCGCGCGTGGCCCCGGGGCTGGGCGGGGCGGGGGATCCGATCCGC
Source organism: Pseudooceanicola aquaeponti (assembly GCF_050897975.1). Taxonomy (NCBI): domain Bacteria; kingdom Pseudomonadati; phylum Pseudomonadota; class Alphaproteobacteria; order Rhodobacterales; family Paracoccaceae; genus Pseudooceanicola; species Pseudooceanicola aquaeponti. The sequence continues at coordinate 61,655 of NZ_JBPAXY010000005.1, read as the reverse complement.
GCCATCGCCCCCATTGCCGCACAGCTGCTGGAACGGATGCTGGCCGAAGAGACGCCCCAGGTCATCGGCCTGGGGTGCGGCCGGTCGATGCGCGCCATGGCGGATGAGGTGATGTCGATGGACGGCGCCCGCCACCGGCTTGTGTCGCTGATCGGCAATGTCGCCCCGGACGGTTCGGCGGGCTTTCACGAGGCCTTGATGCGGGTTTCGGAACGCACCGGCGCGGCGCCGCATCTTCTGCCGGTGCCCTTGCTGGTGCGGGAAGAGGCCGAGGTGACCCAGTATCAGGCCATGCCCCATGTGCGCCAGGCCCGCACCCTGGCCAAGGCGGCCAACGCGGCCATCGTAGGGGTCGGCGTCGTGGTCACCCCGCCGCCTCTGATCGGCAGCCTCAGCCCGGAAGAGCTGGAGGGGCTGCGCGCGGCGGGCGGCGTGGGCGAGCTATGCGGCCATGTCTTCGACGCCGAGGGACGCTATCTGGACCACCCGATCAACAACCGGATGCTGAGTATGCGTCTGCCCCTTGGCCAGACCGGGGCCATCGGCCTGGCGGCGGGCCCGGAAAAGGTAGCTCCGCTGCGCGCCGCGCTGCGCGGCGGGTTGTTGCAGGGGCTGATCACCGACGAAGAGACGGCGGCGGCGCTTCTCAAAGACTGATCACAGCCCACGGTGACGGCGCGGCAAAGGCCCTGGAAGGTCGGCGCAAAAGGTCCGAAAAAGACAAGGCCCAACACGTATAGAAAGTGTTGTGGCTTGTCGAAATCCCGGCTCTGGCGGAAATCCACAAGGGATTTCTGCGGCTTACCCCTCCAGCTCGGCCCGCCAGGGCGGGTTGGCCCCGGCCCGCGAGACGGTGACCGCGGCCACCTGGGCGCCGAAGTCCAGCGCCGCGCCAAGCGTTGCCGCCTCGATCCCTGCCAGCCCCTCTTTCGTCAGACAGCCCGCCTGCGCCAGGGCCGCCAGCAGGCCCGCGTTGAAGGTGTCGCCCGCGCCCACGGTGTCCACCACCTGGACCTTGCGGGCAGGCGACAGCACGACCCCGGCGGCGGAATGGGCTTCGGCCCCCTCGGCGCCCCGGGTCAGGATCACCAGCGCGCCGGTCTCGGCACGCAGCGCCGCCGCCTTCTCGCTGGCGCCCTCCGGGCCGGGGCGCAGCCAGTCCAGGTCTTCATCGGAAATCTTAACGATATCAGCTTGTTGCATCATCTTTGCCAGCCGTTCGCGGAAGGCAGGTTCGTCGCGGATGAAGCCGGGGCGGATATTGGGGTCGATCATCACCACCCGTGCTGACGCCTCGCGCGCGCAAAGCGCCGCATAGGTGTCGGCGCCGGGCGTCACCGCCAGGGAGATTCCGCCGAAATAGAGCGCCTCGCAGCTGTCGGGCAGCGCCGGCAGATCCTCGGGGGCGATCATGCGGCCTGCCGAATTTTCATCGTGAAAATAGTATCTTGCACTACCTTCTTTAAGCGTCACATAGGCCATGGTGCTGGGCCGGTCGGCGCGGATCAGGCGGGTGGTGTCGACGCCCGAGGCCTGCATTGCGGCCACCAGGCGGGCGCCAAACGGGTCGGTCGAGATGCCCGAGATCATCCCCACATCGGCCCCCAGCCGTCCCAGGGCCACGGCGGTGTTGAACACCGCGCCGCCCACATGGGGCACATAGGCCTCTTCGCCCGCGTCGCTGCGGGCAGGGATCATGTCGATCAGGGCTTCGCCACAACAGATGATCATCGGCGCTCCTCCTCCGGGATGGCAGATCTGGGCGGGATGGCAGATCTGGGGGTTTTGGCCCGTAGCATTACGCCATTCCCGCGCCCGGCGCGAGAGAAAGTGTTATCGCTATCAGCGGGAAACTCCCCGGGGTGGGAGAAGCCTGTGGATAAGTCTGGGGATGAGACGGGGGCGCCGGGGGTAAAACCAGGGAAAAGCCTGCGCCTGCCAGGGCTTCGCGGCAGCGGCAGGTCGCCTCACGGACAGCTTGCGCGCCCTGAGGCTGTGTTTGAAGGGGCGCGGGAAAGTGCTCTTTTGCAATGGGTTGGCCGGCCGAGTTTATACAGCGGATGAAGAGCCGCCACCGCGCCCGTTCCAGCCCCTCGCGCCACGGCGCGCGCGCGGCCCCCGCGCGGGGGCGATGTGGAGACAAGGTGGATATGTTTTTTCCGTCCTGGGAAAAGACTTGCGGCGGACAAGCGCAACAACTTGTCATGGGTGTGGAAAGGGGGGTGTCGGAGGGATCTTTTGCCCATTTCTTCAGAGTGTTTCTAAGAAATGCTTTTCAACGCATTGTTTTTGAACGGAAAAGATCCGTCGTGTGGCGCGTTTCCCGGCCCGCTCGCCCTCCACGGCCCCCAAACCCTGGTCCCCCGCCGTCGCACCGGGGCCACGCCCCCGGGCGACAGCCGGTCGCGCTTGCCTCCCCCGGGCGGGAGCGGTAGGGGAAAGGCCTCTGTCCGCCGGGTGCTGGTGGCCTGCGGGCCCGGACCGGCCGGGGCATGTTGCAGCGCAGGAGACGATGATGAACCAGAGGGTGAAACCGCAGGCGACGGCGATCGAGGCCGTGCGGAGCGAACTGTCGGCGCATTTCGGCGAGCGGCTGCAAACGGGCGCGGCGATCCGCGAACAGCACGCCAATACCGCCACCGGGCGCGGCACCCAGGCCCCCGACATGGTGGTCTGGCCCGAAAGCACCGCCGAGGTGTCGCAGATCCTGAAGACCTGCTGGACCCATGGCGTGCCGGTGATCCCCTTCGGCGCGGGTTCCTCCCTTGAGGGGCAGTTGAACGCGCCCCTGGGCGGTGTCTCGATCGACATGAGCCGCATGGCCGCCGTGCTGGAAACCCACCCCGAGGATCTGCTGGCCGTGGTCCAGCCCGGCATCACCCGCAAGCGCCTGAACGAGGAGCTGCGGGCCACCGGCCTGACCTTCCCCATCGACCCCGGCGCCGATGCTTCGGTCGGGGGCATGTGCGCCACCCGGGCCTCGGGCACCAATGCGGTGCGTTATGGCACCATGGCCGACAACGTGCTGGCGCTGGAGGTGGTTCTGGCCGATGGCACCGTCATCCGCACCGGCTCGCGCGCGGCCAAGTCCTCGGCCGGCTATGACCTGACCCGGCTGATGATCGGCTCCGAGGCGACGCTGGGCGTGATCACCGAGGTCACCCTGCGCCTGCGCGGTATCCCCGAGACCGTGCTGGGCGGCATCGCCGCCTTCCCCGATCTCGACAGCGCCGTCTCTGCGGTGATCCTGCTGGTGCAGATGGGTCTGGATATCGGTCGGGTCGAGCTGCTGGACGCCATGCAGATCCGCGCCTGCAACCAGTACAGCAAGCTGGACCTGGAAGAGACGGTGACGCTCTTCTTCGAATGCACCGGCTCCGAGGTGGTGGCCCAGGACACCGCCGAGACCTTTGCCGAGCTGGCCCGCGATGCGGGCGCCACCCATATTGACTGGTCCACCGATCCCGACACCCGCAACAAGCTGTGGCAGGCGCGGCACGACAGCTATTGGGCGGCGCTGGCGCTGCGCCCGGGCTGCAAGGGCCTGGTCAGTGACGCCTGTGTGCCGATCTCGGCCCTGGCCGACAATATCGCCGCCGCCCGGGCGGATCTGGACGAGAAGGGCCTGATCGGCACCATTCTGGGCCATGTGGGCGACGGCAACTTCCACGTCGTGTTGATGACTGACCCCGAGGATGCCGAAGAGGCCGCCAAGGTCGAGGACTTCCTGCACGCCATCACGCTGCGCGCCCAGGCGGCGGGGGGCACCTGCACCGGCGAGCATGGCATCGGCCAGGGCAAGATGGGCGCGCTGGCCGAAGAGGTGGGCCCGGCGCTGATCGCCATGCGGGCCGTCAAGGCGGCGTTGGATCCCAAGGGCATCCTGAACCCCGGCAAGATCTTTGACATGGGCGGGGCCGCCTGATGCAGCCCGCCGCCCGCATTGCGGCCGCCGCCGAGATCCTGGACCTGGTCCTGCGCGGCGAGGCGGCCGAGAAGGCCCTGACCACCTGGGCGCGGAATGCGCGTTTCGCCGGGTCCAAGGACCGCGCGGCGGTGCGCGACCATGTCTTTGACGCGCTACGCTGCCTGACCAGTTTCGCGGCGCTTGGCGGTGCGGATACCGGGCGCGGGGTGATGATCGGCCTTCTGCGGGCCGAGGGGCGCGATCCGGCCGAGGTCTTCACCGGCGAGGGCCACGCGCCCGCGCCGCTGACGGAAGAGGAGCAGGCCGCGGGCGCGCTTCCCGAGGATCCGGCGCAGCGCCACGACATTCCCGGCTGGATCTGGGACGACTTCACCGCTTCGCTGGGCGCGGAGGCGGTCGCGGTGGCCGAGGTGCTGCGATCGCGCGCCCCGGTGCAGATCCGGGTCAATCGCGCCGTCACCACCCGTGGCGCCCTTCAGGCCGAGTTGGCCGACGAGGGCATCCTGGCCCATCCCGTCGACCTGGCCCCCGCCGCGCTGGAGGTGACGGAAGGCGCGCGCAAGCTGCAACGCACCGCGGCCTTCGAGGACGGCCGGTTCGAGATGCAGGACGCGGGCAGCCAGGCCATCTGCGAGGCGGTGCCCCTGGCCGACGGGATGCGGGTGCTGGACTATTGCGCGGGCGGCGGCGGCAAGTCCCTGGCCCTGGGCGCCCGGGCCGAGCTGAAGCTCTACGCCCATGACGCCGCGCCGCAACGGATGAAGGATCTGCCCGCCCGGGCCCGCCGCGCGGGGCTGCGGGTGACGCTGGTCGACACCGACCGGCTGGCCGATCACGCACCCTATGATCTGGTCTTCTGCGATGTACCCTGTTCCGGCAGCGGCGCCTGGCGCCGGGCGCCCGAGGGCAAGTGGCGCCTGACCCGCGCGCGGCTGGACGAGATCCTGGGCATCCAGGCGCAGATCCTGGACGAGGCCGCCCCGCTGGTCGCCCCGGGCGGGCGGCTGGCCTATGCCACCTGTTCGCTGCTCGATGCCGAAAACGGCGCCCAGGTTGCGGCCTTCCTCGATCGCACCCCGGGCTGGCGGCAGGACAGCGAGCGCCGCCTGACGCCCCTGGACGGCGGCGACGGGTTCTACGTATCGCAACTATTGCGCGACTAATGTCCTGTAATGGTTCGCGTCTGGCGTGTATTCTCTGCCGCCGCGCCGGGCTAGCCTTTCTCCCGTTAACCATCGTTTAAGCCTCGACGGTCCACTCTGCCGCGGCTTGCGAGCGGAACGAGGAGAGGGCTGTGACCGAAACCGGCGCGGCAACCGGACGGCTGGATCTGATACGGCGCGCCCTGGGGCGACGGGTGCCGCTGCTGGTCGGGCTTTGCGCGCTGTTTGTCTGCGCCGCCGCCCTGGTGCCCGACCCGGTGCTGCGCCTGGCGCTGATCCTCAGCGGGGCGACCCTGGCGCTGCTTTTGGCGGGGCTGGGGGCGGCGCGCGGGATGCAGGCCTTTCTGCGCGCCGAGGGGGCGGGGGTCGAAGGGGCGGGGGCTGCGCCCTCTGACCTTCTGTCGAACCTGCCCCTGGAACCCGTGCTGGCGCGCGACCCGGCGCCGGTGCTGATCGCCGGGGCCGAGAACGAGGTGCTGTATCTCAACGCCGCCGCCCAGGCCTGGCGCGGCGGCGCCGATCTGCCCACGCTGGAGGCGGCGCTGGCGCTGCGCCTTGACCAGCCCGCCGCGGTGGTGCGCCGTCTGCGCGCGGGGCTGATCCCGTCGGGCGGGGCCTGCGAGGATCTGGTAGTGCCCGGCGGCCTTCTGCGTCTCAGCGTGCAGGCCCTGGCAGTCGACAAGCCGGGGCTGGGGCGCCGCTTCCTCTGGCGGATCGAGGATCTGGGCGCGGCGGCCCTTGGCGGGGCCGAGACCATCGCCGCCGCCGGGCGCGCCCTGCCGATGCTGTCGCTGGGGCGCGGCAATGCGGTGCTTTACATGAACGACGCGGCCCGGGCCCTGGCGGGGGGGCGGGTGCGCCACCTCGAAGACCTGCTGATCGCGGGCCCCGAGGGGCTGCCCGAGGGCGAGGGCCCGGTGACCATCCGCACCGCCGGTGGCCCGCAGCGCTGGCTCTTGCGTTCGGCCCCCCGGGTCGGCGGGCGGCGCGAGGTGCTGCTATTGCCCGCCAGTGCCGCCGAGGGGCCGGAGGCGGCGGCCCGCGCCGTGCTGTCGCCCTTGCAGGGCCCGGGGGCCGAGGGGGCGGAGGCCAAGGGGATGCGCGGCGAGGCGGCAGGGGCTGCGCTGATCTGGTCGATGGTCGACAGCCTGCCGGTGCCTATCCTGCGCCTTTCGGTCAGCGGCGAGATCGAGCTGGCCAATGCCGCCGCCTGTCAGCTCTTGTCGATCGGCCCGCGCCCCGACCTGGTGCTGGGCGACCTGATGGAGGGGCTGGGCCGCTCGATCCCTGAATGGCTGGCCGAGGCGGCGGCCCAGACGGTCGAGGCGCCGGCGAAACCCCATTCGGAATTCCTGCGCCTGTCCCATTCCGAGATCGAGGTCTTCGTGCAGGTGGCGGTGAAACCGGTGCCGCTGGAGGGGCGGACCGCGCTGATCGCCGTGCTGTCGGACGCGACCGAGCTGAAGACGCTGGAGGCGCAGTTCGTGCAAAGCCAGAAGATGCAGGCCATCGGCCAACTGGCCGGGGGCGTGGCCCATGATTTCAACAACTTGCTGACCGCGATCACTGGCCATTGCGACCTGCTGTTGCTGCGCCACGACCCGGGCGATCCCGATTACGCTGACCTCATCCAGATCAACCAGAATGCCAACCGCGCCGCGTCGCTGGTCGGCCAGCTGCTGGCCTTTTCGCGCAAGCAGACCCTGCGCCCGGAACCGTTGGACCTGCGCGACACCCTGTCGGACCTGACCCATCTGCTGAACCGCCTGGTGGGCGAGAAGGTGACCCTGTCGCTCAGCCATGACCCGCTGCTGCCGCAGATCCGCGCCGACAAGCGGCAGTTGGAACAGGTGCTGATGAACCTGGTCGTCAATGCCCGCGACGCCATGCCCGAGGGCGGCGAGATCCGCATTGCCACTCAGATGCTGCACCTGGCATCGGAACTGCGGCGCGACCGCGCCAAGGTGGCGCCTGGGGACTACGTTCAGGTGCAGGTGCGCGACACCGGCCATGGCATTCCGCCCGACAAGCTGCCCAAGGTGTTCGAACCCTTCTTCACCACCAAACGGGTGGGCGAGGGGACGGGACTGGGCCTGTCCACCGCCTATGGCATCATCAAGCAGTCGGGCGGGTATATCTTCGTTGACAGCACGCCGGGGGCTGGGACCTGTTTCACCCTGCTGTTTCCCGCCCGCGAGGCCGAGGCCCGGCCCGAGGCCCCCGCCGCCCCGGCCCCCGCCCGGGCGCTGCCCACCCGCGCCGAGGGCGTCGTGCTGCTGGTCGAGGACGAGGCCCCGGTGCGCGCCTTCGCCAGCCGCGCCCTGCGCCTGCGCGGCTATAGCGTGCTGGAGGCCGACAGCGGCGAACAGGCGCTGGAGGTACTGGCCGCGACCGAGCAGGAGATCGACATTTTCGTCACCGATGTGATCATGCCCGGGCTTGACGGGCCCAGCTGGGTGCGCGCGGCGCTGAAAACCCGGCCCGACACCCGGGTGGTCTTTGTCTCGGGCTATGCCGAGGACAGTTTCGCCGACAGCGCCGCCCGCATCCCCGGCTCTGTCTTCCTGCCGAAACCTTTCTCGCTGGCCGAGCTGACCGAGACGGTGCAGCGCCAGCTGAGCGGGCCGGAGCCGGGCGGCGCTGCGGCCGACGGGCAAGAGGTAGAGGGCGGCGCAGCTCCGCCGCCACCCGCCGAGGACTGAGCGCGGAGGGGGATGACAGGAGGGCGGATGGCGGGGTGAACCCCGCCCTACGGGGCCCCTTTGCCGACGCGCGCCCTGGGGGCGACCGTCCGAGCGTCAAAGGCTCTGGGGCGGGCCTAGGCGGGAATGCTATCGTAAAGGGCGAACTCTTCGGCGTGCTTGCGGCGCAGCTTGGCCTCGACCTCGGGCGACAGGGTCAGCTCCATCTCGGGTGAGACGTTTTCGCGCGCGGTCTCGATGCGGGTTTCCAGCCGCTCTTCCAGCCAGGCGCGCAGTCCGGCCTGATCCTCGTAGCGAAACAGCTTCGTCGCGCAGGTGCCGTTGCCCGCCGGTTCCAGGAACTTCGCCTGGCTGCCGACATTGGCAAAGCCCGGGCGCTGCCCCTTGCAATAACCCTCGACGAATTCGTCGAAGCTCAGCTCATGGGTCGCATTGGGCTTACCCGCCATGAAGGGTCGCTGCCGGAACCGATACCAGGAGCCGAGCCAGGAGACCGGCTCGCGCACCACCGCCAGAACCTCCAGATCCGCGCCCACGAACTTCTCCAGCATGGGCCGGAAGAAGCGGTTGTAGCGGTAGACCGGGGCGTGCTTCAGCTCGGGCGGATTCGACACCAGGATATCGGCCAGGGGCCCCAGGGCGGATTCGTAGGCGGTTGTTCCGGTCTTGGGGACCGACAGGAACACCAGCCGGGCCTTGGAAAATACCATCATTTCAACCCCCTTGGCCGTCCCGACCCCTGTATTTGCGCCCGTAAACTACTCTTTAACCCTGGCTCCGCAAAGTCGGAACCTGAAGAATTTGATTGAAATGTTCTCTTTTTGCCCCCATACAAGCGGGAACAAGAAGCGAACATAAGCGCTCATTGCTGCCCTGACCGGGGTGTGAAATAAGGAAGCAGAGAATGGCAACGGCAGATCTACTCTCCATGAACTCCAAAAAAGACCCCAACAAGCAGAAGGCGCTGGATTCGGCGCTGTCCCAGATCGAGCGTCAGTTCGGCAAGGGTTCGATCATGAAGCTGGGGGGCAAGGATGCCATCCAGGAGATCGAGGCCACCTCGACCGGTTCGCTGGGCCTTGATATCGCGCTTGGCATCGGCGGCGTGCCCAAGGGGCGCATCGTCGAGATCTACGGGCCCGAAAGCTCGGGCAAGACCACGCTGACGCTGCATTGCGTGGCAGAGGAACAGAAAAAGGGCGGCGTCTGCGCCTTCGTCGACGCCGAACATGCGCTGGACCCGGGCTATGCCCGCAAGCTGGGCGTCGACCTGGACGAGCTGCTGATCTCGCAGCCCGACACCGGCGAACAGGCGCTGGAGATCACCGATACGCTGGTGCGTTCGGGCGCGGTCAGCATGGTCATCGTCGACTCGGTCGCGGCCCTGACGCCCAAGTCGGAACTGGAAGGCGACATGGGCGACAGCTCGGTCGGGGTGCACGCCCGTCTGATGTCCCAGGCGATGCGCAAGCTGACCGGCTCGATCAGCCGCACCAAGTGCACGGTGATCTTCATCAACCAGATCCGCATGAAGATCGGCGTGATGTTCGGCAGTCCCGAGACCACGACGGGCGGTAACGCGCTGAAGTTCTACAGCTCGGTCCGCATGGACATCCGCCGTATCGGCGCCATTAAGGACCGTGACGAGGTGGTCGGCAACTCGACCCGCGTCAAGGTGGTGAAGAACAAGGTGGCGCCGCCCTTCAAGCAGGTGGAATTCGACATCATGTATGGCGAAGGCATCTCGAAGACCGGCGAGCTGATCGACATGGGCGTGAAGGCCGGCGTGGTCGAGAAATCGGGCAGCTGGTACAGCTACGGCGACGAGCGGATCGGGCAGGGGCGTGAGAACGCCAAGACCTTCCTGAAGGAAAACCCCGATATCGCCTATGAGATCGAGGACAAGATCCGCGCAGCCCACGGGCTGGAGTTCGGCGAGAACTTCTCCGAGGACGACGATGGCGACGTGATGGAGGGCTGAGGCCCACCCGGGCCGACATGCCCCGCGCAGAGGATTGGACAGAGCGGCCCCCGGGGGCCGCTCTTTTCGTTTGGCTGGGCGCTGTTGGAGCATCCCGGGGCGGCGGGGCATGTCATGACGGGGCGTGGTCTTGCCGCTTTGGCGCTGGTCTCTGCGCATCTGGCGGCGCGGCGCGCTCGCAAAGCGGGCAGGGCGCGGGCCTGAGGGGACGAAAAGCGGTGGAGGTGACAAGAAATGTCACCCGCGGCGAGCCGCGCCTGGCGTATAGAAAGGCCAGATCGGGGGCCATGGGACGCGCCCACCGGATTGGGGAGAGTGAGATAATGACTGTGATTGCAAGCATGGCCAGCGTGCTGGTCGGAACGGTTCTGGCCGTGGCCGGTGTGGCAGAGCAGCCCGGCGCCGGGCCCGAGCGGATCCTGCCGGTTCAGGGCGGGCCGGTCTGGATCCCGGCGCAGAACGGCGCGGTGCCCGATGGCACCTATGCCCAGGGGCAGGAGGGCAATGGCGAATTCCTTTACGTCTGCGTCGCGGGGGCCTTCAACGGGCGCCATCTGGGCAAGGTGCGCCCGGGCTTCTCGGGGTGCAATTTCGGCTATGGTGGCCAGGAATACACCGCCGAGCGCTACGATGTGCTGGTGAACAACCCGGGCTATTGGGCCGCGCCCGCCTATCCCGGCGCCATCCCGGACAATGCCTGGGCCTTCGGCAGCGAGGCGGACATGACGCCGCTGTTCCTCTGCCTGGCGCCCCACAACGGCGGCTATCAACCGGGCAAGATCGGCGCGCGCACCGGCGGCTGCAACATCGGCTATGGCGGTCAGGAACTGACCCTCTACGACTACCAGGTCTACGTCTACTGACCCTGGACCGGCCCGTCTTTGGCCCGGGTTCGGCGCGCCGCCTGTCGCGGGGGCGCGTCAAATCCGGCCCCGGACCCCGGGGGCGGTAGACACTGCCCGCGCCGCCCGTTAAATCGACGGGACCGTCAGGCAACCGGGACAAGGGCCGCCAAGAATGAAGACGCTGAACGAGATCCGCTCGACCTTCCTGAACTACTTCGAGAAGCAGGGACATACGATTGTCCCTTCCTCGCCGCTGGTTCCGCGCAACGACCCGACGCTGATGTTCGCCAACTCGGGCATGGTGCAGTTCAAGAACTGCTTCACCGGGGTCGAACATCGCGATTACACCCGGGCTACCACCGCGCAGAAATGCGTGCGGGCGGGCGGCAAGCACAACGACCTCGACAACGTCGGCTATACCGCGCGCCACCACACCTTCTTTGAAATGCTGGGCAACTTCAGCTTCGGCGACTATTTCAAGGCCGAGGCGATCCCCTTTGCCTGGGACCTGGTGACCAAGCATTTCGACATCTCGCCCGAGCGTCTTTACACCACCGTTTATCACACCGATGACGAGGCCTATGAGCTGTGGAAGAAGATCGGCGTGCCCGAAAGCCGCATCATCCGCATCGCCACCTCCGACAACTTCTGGCAGATGGGGCCGACCGGCCCCTGCGGCCCCTGCACCGAGATCTTCTTCGACCATGGCGAGAAGTTCTGGGGCGGCCCTCCGGGCAGCCCCGAAGAGGACGGCGACCGGTTCATCGAGATCTGGAACGTCGTCTTCATGCAGAACGAACAGTTCGAGGACGGCTCGATGCGGGCGCTGGACATGCAGTCGATCGACACCGGCATGGGCATCGAACGGGTGGCGGCCCTGCTGCAGGGCACCAACGACAACTACGGCACCGACCTGATGCGGGCGCTGATCGAGGCCTCGGCCCATGCGACCAGCACCGAGCCCGACGGGCCGGGCAAGACCCATCACCGGGTGATCGCCGACCACCTGCGCTCGACCTCCTTCCTGATCGCCGATGGCGTGATGCCCTCGAACGACGGGCGCGGCTACGTGCTGCGCCGCATCCTGCGCCGTGCTGCGCGCCATGCGCATCTGCTGGGCAGCCAGGATCCGCTGATGTACCGCCTGGTGCCGGAACTGGTGCGCCAGATGGGCGAGGCCTATCCCGAGCTGCGCCAGGCCCAGCCGATGATCGAAGAGACGCTGAAGCTGGAGGAAACCCGCTTCAAGCAGACCCTGGATCGCGGTCTGAAACTTCTGGACGAGGAACTGTCGGACCTGCCCGAGGGCGCCGAGCTGCCGGGCGCCGCGGCCTTCAAGCTTTACGACACCTACGGTTTCCCGCTGGACTTGACGCAGGACGCCCTGCGCGAGAAGGGCCGGGCGGTGGATACCGACGGGTTTGACGCCGCCATGGCCGAGCAGAAGGCCAAGGCCCGCGCCGCCTGGGCCGGCACCGGCGAGGCCGCCGACCAGGCGGTCTGGTTCGACATTGCCGAAACCCACGGTGCCACCGATTTCCTGGGTTATGACACCGAAACCGCCGAGGGGCAGATCATCGCCCTGGTGCAGGACGGCGCCCAGGTCGACAGCGTCGCCAGCGGCGGCGCCGTGACCCTGGTGCTGAACCAGACGCCCTTCTACGGCGAAAGCGGTGGCCAGGTGGGCGACACCGGCGAGATCCGCACCGAGGGCGGCAAGGTTCGCATCACTGACACCAAGAAGGTGGCGGGCGTCTTCCTGCACATGGGCGAGGTGACCGAGGGCAGCGTCAAGAAGGGCGAGGCCGCCGTGCTGGAAGTCGACCACGACCGCCGCTCGAAGATCCGCGCCAACCACTCGGCCACCCACCTGCTGCACGAGGCCCTGCGCGAGGCGCTTGGTGAACATGTGGCACAGCGCGGCTCGCTCAACGCGCCGGACCGCCTGCGCTTCGACTTCAGCCATGGCCATGCCATGACCGCCGAGCAACTGGCCCAGGTCGAGCGGGAGGTGAACGATTTCATCCGTCAGAACACCGCCGTCGAGACCCGGATCATGACCCCCGACGACGCCCGCGCCATCGGTGCCCAGGCGCTGTTCGGCGAGAAATACGGGGATGAGGTGCGCGTGGTCTCGATGGGCCAGGCCGCCACCGGAAAGGGCCCCAAGGGCGACACCTGGTCGATCGAGCTTTGCGGCGGCACCCATGTCACCCGCACCGGCGACATCGGCGCCTTTGCCTTGACGGGGGAAAGCGCCAGCTCGGCCGGCGTGCGCCGGATCGAGGCGCTGACCGGCGCCGCGGCCCTGGCGGAACTGCGTGGCCGCGACCTGACCCTGTCGTCGATCGAAGGGATGCTGAAGGCGCAAGGCCCCGAGGCGGTGGACCGCGTCAAGGCGCTGATGGACGACCGCAAGCGGCTGGAAAACGAAGTGGCCCAGCTGAAGCGCGAGATCGCCATGGGCGGCGGCGGTTCGGGCGGTGGTGCCGAGGCCGAGGTGGTCAACGGCGTCAAGTTCCTGGGCCAGGCCCTGCAAGGGGTCTCGGGCAAGGATCTGCGCGCCCTGATCGACGCCCACAAACAGCGCATCGGCTCTGGCGTGGTGCTGCTGGTGGCCGAGGAAGACGGCAAGGTCGCCGTGGCCTGCGGCGTCACCGACGACCTGACCGGCACGGTCTCGGCGGTGGATGTGCTGAAGGCCGCCGTGCCGGCCGTGGGCGGCAAGGGCGGCGGTGGCCGCCCCGACATGGCCCAGGGCGGCGGCAAGGACTTTGCCGGTGCGGATGAGGCGCTGGCCGCAGGCCGCGCCGTATTGGAAGCGTAAGGAGAACGACAATGCCCCAGGCCTATTGGATTGCCCATGTGCATGTGACCGACGAAGAGGCCTATGGCCGCTACGCCAAGCTGGCCGGCCCCGCCATCGCCAAGCATGGCGGCAAGTTCCTGGCCCGTGGCGGCCGCTACAGCTGGCTGGAAGGCAACGAGAAGTCGCGCAATGTCGTGGCCGTCTTCCCCTCGCTGGAAGAGGCCGAGGCCTGCTACCACGGCCCCGACTATCAAGAGGCCCTCAGCCACGCCCGTGGCGCCTCGGAGCGCGATCTGATGATCGTCGAGGCCTTCGAGTAAGGCCCTGTCGCGGGCCCGGCCCGATCTTCGAGAGACCGAGAAAAGCTGCGCCCCGGGCGTGGCTTTTTTCATGTGCGGACCCCTGCTAGGCTTTGCCCAGCATAAGGGAGGGCACCATGCTGTCAGAGATCACCCTGGGTATCATCGGCACCGGCCAACTGGGGCGCGCCATGGCGCAGGGGCTGTTGATGGGCGGCTTGCCCGGATCGAACCTGTGGCTGGCCAATCGCAGCGGCAGCCCGGTCGCGCTGGAGGGCGGCGCGGGTGTGACCCAGACCACGGATCTGGCGGCCCTCTGCGAGGCCTGCGACGTGGTGCTGCTGGCGGTGCCGCCCGCCGTAGTGCCCGCGCTGGCGCTGGATCTGCCCGACCACCTGGTCCTGTCGGTGGTGGCCGGGCTGTCGCTGGCGGGGATGCGCCACGCCACCGGTGCCCGCCGGGTGATCCGCGCCATGTCCAGCCCGGCGGCAGAGCAGCGGCTGGCCTATACCCCCTGGGTCGCAGGCGGTGCCGTCACCGCCCGGGATCGTGCCCTGGCCACGGCGCTTTTCGGCGCCATTGGCCAGACGGATGAGATCTCCGACGAGGCCCATATCGACGACTTTACGGCCATGACCGGCCCGGTCCCTGGCTTCGTCGCCTATTTCGCCGACAGCATGATCCGCCATGCCACGGCCCAGGGCATTCCCGCAGAGATCGCCACCCGCGCCATCCGCCAGCTGATCCTGGCCTCGGGCGAGATGCTGAAAGAGGGGGCGACGCCTGCCCAGCATGTGCAGGAGATGGTCGACTACGCCGGCACCACCGCCGCCGGTCTGACCCATCTGCGCCAGGGCGAGTTCGATGCCGCGCTTTCCGCCGCACTGACGGCGGCAACGCAAAAGGCGCGGACCATCTGATCCGCGCCTTTCTCTTATCCGAAAGCTGACAATACGCTCGCCGAAGGCAGGACCGCGCCCTGGCGCGCGGCCAAACCCGCTCAGGATTTGGACATGCGCTTGCGCTCATGCGGATCCAGATAGCGCTTGCGCAGGCGGATCGCGTTCGGGGTCACCTCGACCAGTTCGTCGTCGTTGATATAGGCGATGGCCTCTTCCAGCGACAGGGTGATCGGCGTGGTCAGGCGCACGGCATCGTCGTTGCCCGAGGCGCGCACGTTGGTCAGCTTCTTGCCCTTCAGCGGGTTCACTTCCAGGTCGTTCTCGCGGCTATGCTCGCCGATGATCATCCCCTGGTAGATATCCGCCTGGGCGCCGATGAACATGCGCCCGCGATCTTCGAGGTTCCACAGGGCATAGGCCACGGCCTGACCCTGTTCCATCGAGATCAGCACGCCCGCGCGGCGGCCCGGGATCGCGCCCTTGTAGGGGGCCCAGGAATGGAACACGCGGTTCAGAACGCCGGTGCCGCGGGTGTCGGTCAGGAATTCGCCGTGATAGCCGATCAGCCCGCGCGAGGGCACATGGGCGATGATCCGGGTCTTGCCCGCACCGGCCTGGCGCATCTCGACCAGCTCGCCCTTGCGGGCGCCGGTCAGCTTCTCGATCACCGCGCCGGAGTATTCGTCATCCACGTCGATGGTGGCTTCCTCGATCGGCTCCATCTTCTGGCCGTCTTCCTCGCGCAGGATCACCTGCGGCCGCGAGATCGACAGTTCGAAGCCTTCGCGGCGCATGTTCTCGATCAGCACGCCCATCTGAAGTTCGCCACGGCCCGACACTTCGAAGGCTTCGCCGCCGGGGGTGTCGGCGACCTTGATCGCCACGTTGGTTTCGGCCTCTTTCAGCAGACGGTCGCGGATGACGCGGCTTTGAACCTTCTTGCCGTCACGACCCGCCAGGGGGCTGTCGTTGATGCCGAAGGTCACGGTGATGGTCGGCGGGTCGATGGGCTGGGCTTCCAGGGGCTCATCCACGGCCAGGGCACAGATCGTGTCGGCCACGGTCGACTTGGTCATGCCGGCGAGGCTGACGATGTCGCCCGCCACGGCCTCTTCGATGTCCTGCAAGGCCAGGCCGCGGAAGGCTTGGATCTTGGTGCAGCGGAACTGTTCCACCTTCTGACCGATACGCGAGATCGTCTGCACGGTCTGGCCGACCTTCAGCTTGCCCGACTCCACCCGGCCGGTCAGCATCCGACCGACGAAGGGGTCGGCGCCCAGGGTCACGGCCAGCATCCGGAAATCCTCGTCCTGGCGGGCGATCTGCTTGGGCTTGGGCACGTGGTTGACGATCAGGTTGAACAGTGCGTCCAGGTTCTGGCGCGGCCCGTCCAGCTCGTTATCGGCCCAGCCCGAACGGCCCGAGGCGTACATGTGGGGGAAGTCCAGCTGGTCTTCGTTGGCATCCAGCGCGGTGAACAGGTCAAAGACCTCGTCCAGGGCCCGGTCGGGCTCGGCGTCGGGCTTGTCGACCTTGTTCAGCACCACGATGGGGCGCAGGCCCAGGGCCAGGGCCTTGGAGGTCACGAACTTGGTCTGCGGCATCGGACCCTCGGCGGCATCGACCAGCAGGACCACGCCATCGACCATCGAGAGGATCCGTTCGACCTCGGCGCCAAAGTCGGCGTGGCCGGGGGTGTCGACGATGTTGATCCGCGTGCCCTTCCATTCCACCGAGGTGGCCTTGGCGAGAATGGTGATGCCGCGCTCGCGTTCCAGGTCGTTGCTGTCCATGGCGCGTTCGGCAACGGCCTGGTTGGCGCGGAAGGCACCGGATTGTTTCAGCAGTTCGTCAACAAGGGTGGTCTTGCCGTGGTCAACGTGGGCGATGATGGCGATATTGCGCAGATCCATGTGGGGTCCTCTCAGGGTCTCGCGCAGCCCCTAGCCCGGGACGGCCAAAAAAGAAAGGCCCAAAGCGGGGATCAGCCGAGGAAGCGGCCAAGCGGTGCAGAAATCCGGCTATGGAACCAGCTATGGCCCGTGTCCTCGATCCGGGCGCCGCTGCCGAGCTTGAAGCGTAGAAGGCCCGGCGCGCGGTCGCGATCCACCGGGCCCAGGTCCAGCCGGGTGATGCCGCGCGCGGCCAGCCAGCGCGCCGCGCGCCACAGCAGCAGGGTATGGGCCGAGGCGCGGCGCCCCTCCGGCCCGCTCCAGCCGATGTGGTAGCTGGCGCCGGGGGCGTGGATCAGGAACAGCATGGCCGCCAGAACCTGGCTGCCGCGAGAGGCGGTGAAGAGCTGCGTTTCCGGCCAGTTGAGCGCGAAGGCCGGCGGCAGGGCGCGATAGCCCCGGGCGCGGCGCTGCGCGGCCTCGGCGGCGAAAAGCCAGTGGGCGGGATCCCGGGGCAGGGGGGCGTGGCGGATCCGCAGCCCCGCCTCTTCGCCGCGGCACAGCCGGTTGCGCCACTTCTGATGCTGGGCGGCGCGCTGCGCTGCCGCCTCGGGCCAGAGGGGCAGCACGGCGCGCGATTGCGGCGTCATCACCCGGATCGCGCCGCTGCCGCGCAACTCTGCGTCCTGGGTCGCCCCCGCCGCCGAGATCAGCGCCGGGCCGGGCAGCGTTGCCGGGTCGGGCAGCACCGGCGGCTCGGGCAGCCAGATCAGCGCCAGGGGCCCCAGGCGCCGGGTCACCGTCAGAGTGCCGCAGGGCAGCCGCCCGGTGGCGGCGCCGAGCCGGGTGAGGGTGGTGGCGTAATGGGGATGGCGATGCATCCGGCCATCGCCCCCCAGCACGGGAAAACGGGCATGTTTCATGACCCCGTTAAGCCGATGAAAACCTTCTACAGGGTTAATGCGGGCGATGAGAAAACGCGCCTCCGCCACTTCGCTGCCCGCAACGCAACAAGGCCGCCCGACGTGGCGGGCGGCCTTGCTGGTGTTCCTGGGGCTGGCGCCGCCGATCTGGCTGCTGCTGACCCTAGCGGAATGGCTTGTCCGGTCGGTTTAGAACGGGATCTCGTCATCCAGATCGTTGTTGCGGCCACCGCCGCCACCCGAACCGCCGCCGTAGCCGCCGCCCGAGCCGCCACGGTCGTCATAGCCGCCACCGGGGCCGCCGCGATCGTCGTAACCGCCGCCGCCGCCACCATAGCCGCCGCCACCCTGGCCGCCGCCATAGTTGCCGCCGCCACCGCCGCCGCCTTCACCACGGCCGTCCAGCATGGTCAGCTCGGAGCGGTAGGGGCGCAGCACCACCTCGGTGGAATAGCGGTCCTGGCCCTGCTGGTCCTGCCATTTGCGGGTTTCCAGCTGGCCCTCGATATAGACCTTCGAGCCCTTGCGCAGATATTGCTCGGCGACGCGGATCAGCGGCTCGGAAAAGATGGCGACCGAATGCCATTCGGTGCGCTCGCGCCGTTCGCCGCTGTTGCGGTCCTTCCAGTTTTCCGACGTGGCGATCCGCAGGTTGCAGACCTTGCCGCCGTTCTGGAACGACCGGACCTCGGGGTCGCGCCCCAGATTGCCGATCAGGATGACCTTGTTGACGGAACCTGCCATGGTGCGTCTCCCCTCGTGTTCATGTCGCGGCCCGAGTCAGGCCGGTGTTCAAAGCGTTACATCAAACAGGGCGTCAAATCGCAAGCCGCTTGCACTGGGTGTGCGGTCTATCGCGGCCCGGATGCCGCCTGGCCGGGCATCGGCGACGGCCGGACCCGCGGCGCGAAGGGGGGTGCATTCCTCGCCGGGCTAGGCTAAGATCGCGCCGATTTTAGGCTTATTCGATTGGTTCCGGAGGAAAGACGCATGGATCGCCGCTTTTCCCATCGCTCGCGCCGGGCGCTGCTGCTGTCGCTGGTGCTGATGGCGCCGGGGGCGCTGCCTGCCTCGGCGGATGTTCTGGCCTCGCACGCGCGCAAGGAACAGTTCCGTTCCCAGACCCGCCTGCTGGATCAGCGCGCCGCCTCGCAATATGCCGCCTCGGTCCGGCTGACCCCGCGGGCGATCCGCACGCCGACCAAATGGGATGATGTCACCTTCCAGGGCGCCTATGCCGGCCCCTATCTGGACATGGCCCGCTCTGCCGCGCAGCGCAACGGCGTGCCCGAGGGGGTCTTCCTGCGGCTGGTGCAGCAGGAAAGCAACTGGAACGCCGAGGCCGTGTCGCACAAGGGAGCCATCGGCCTGGCGCAGCTGATGCCCGGCACCGCGCGGTTGCTGCGGGTGGATGCCACCGATCCCTACCAGAACCTGGACGGCGGCGCGCGCTACCTGGCGGCGCAATACCGCACCTTCGGCAGCTGGCCCCTGGCCCTGGCCGCCTACAACGCGGGCCCCAAGGCGGTGGAACGACACGGTGGCATCCCGCCCTATGCGGAAACTCAAGCCTACGTGAAGACGATTTGGGGCAGCTAAGCGCGTTTTTCGCAACCTGCTGAAATCGCTGATATTTATGTGCCCCCTGCCGCGCCCGATCCGCGCCGCAGGGGGCTTTTTTGCGTTTTTTCGACCCCTCTTCAGGAACCCGGGCAGGGGGTCGGTGTTGTCTATCCAGAAGGCGACGCCGCCGCAGCCAAGGCCCACAAGGGGCCCGGCGGGAGGCGTTGCAGAGGAAAGAAGAAAGGACCTCATCATGCGTAACGCACTGATCATTCCCGCCATCGCCGCAGCCTCGCTGACCGCCATTCCCGCCTTTGCCTATGACGGCCCGATTTCCGACGTGAAGACCGACGTGGTCGAGGAATCCGTCCAGGAAGGCAAGTTCCCCGCCGCCTATGTCGACACCATCAACGACGATGTCGAAGCGGCCCTGATGACCCACTTCGAGTCCCCCGTCGAAGACGGTGAAGGCCTGCATGTCGAAGCCTCGATCCTGGGCATGGAACTGACCCCGGACATGGGCACCATGGCTGGCCAGGTCGCGGTCTTTGAACAGAACGGCGACATCATCACCACCTTCAACGTGGAACTGGAAGCCGACACCCTGACCGGCGTGACCGACCCGAATGCCTACTATGGCCCGATGGTCGAGAAGTTCGCCGCGATCGCAGCCGAGCATATCGCCGAGCTGCCGGTGAATGATCCCAAGGAAGTCATCGGTGAAGCCCCCACCGACTGACCCCGACCCCGACAGATCTCAGTCTGTCCCGGCCCCTGCCTTTGGCAGGGGCCTTTTTTGCGCTGGTTCTGGCCCTGCCTCTGGAAGGGCCGTTCTTTTGTCGCGGCGCCTGTCCCTGCGCATCCCAGACCCTCCCCGCGCGCCCTCACTCGGCGGCGATCTGGATCACCGGCTCCATCTCGGCGAAATCCGCCTCCGACAGGTGGCATTTGATCTGATGGGCGCCGAAGTGGCGCATGGGCGGCAGCTCGCGCTCGCACAGGCCCCCCGGCACCTTGTCCTTCCAGCGGCAACGGGTCTGGAAGGGGCAGCCGGGCGGCGGGTTGACGGCCGAGGGAATGTCGCCCTCCAGCACCACATGCTTTTTCTTCACCGAAGTATCGGCAATCGGCACCGCCGACAGCAGCGCCTCGGTATAGGGGTGATAGGGGGGGGCAAAGACCTCTTCCGTGGTGCCCAGTTCGACCACATGGCCCAGGTACATGACCATGACCCGGTCCGACAGATAACGCACGATCGACAGGTCGTGGCTGATGAACAGCAGCGTCGTCTTCTGCTCGCGCTGGATCTCCATCAGCAGGTCGGTGACGGCGGCCTGCACCGAGACGTCCAGCGCCGAGACCGGCTCATCCGCCACCACGATCCGCGCGTCACCGGCAAAGGCACGGGCAATGCCCACCCGCTGCTTCTGCCCGCCCGACAGCTGGCGCGGCATCCGCTCGGCGAATTCGCGCGGCAGTTTCACCAGATCCAGCAGGGTCAGCATCCGCTCGCGCCGCTCGGCCTCGCTGGCGCCCACGCCAAAAACCTCCAGCGCGCGCATGATCTGGCGGCCCACGGTCATAGAGGGGTTCAGCGTGTCGAAGGGGTTCTGGAACACCATCTGCACATCGGCCACGGTCTTGGTGTCGCGCGCCTCAATCGGCGTGCCCTGGATCTCGCGATTGTCCAGCAGGATGCGCCCCTCGGTCGCCGTCTCCAGCCCCATCAGGACCTTGGCGAAGGTCGACTTGCCGCAACCGCTCTCGCCGACAATGGCCAAGGTCTCGCTTTCGCGGGCCTCGAAGCTAAGGGTTTCGTTGGCCTTCACCACCTTCTTCTCGCCGCCCTTGAACAGGGCCGAGGCCGCGACCTCGTAGTATTTCTTCAGGTTCTCCATCTTCAGCACGGTCCGCCCCGGCTCGGGCTTGGCGTTCTGCTGGGCGGCCACCACCGGCGCGTCCCAATCAATTTCGTCCTGGCGCAGGCAGCGGGTCTCGTGGCGCTCATCGCCCTTCACCGGCGCCATGCGGATATCCTGCGCGTCACAGCGCCCGGCCTCGAAATAATCGCAGCGCGGCCCGAAGTTGCAGCCGGGCGGGCGCTCATGGGGCAGGGGGAAGTTGCCCGGAATGGCCACCAGCGGGCGCGAGGTCTTGTCAGCCCCGGGCAGCGGGATCGAGCGGAAGAGGGCCTGGGTATAGGGATGGCGCATCTGGTCGAAGACATCTTCGATCGAGCCCCGCTCCACCGCCTCGCCGGAATACATCACGCAAAGCCGGTCGCAGGTCTCCAGCACCAGCCCAAGGTTGTGGGAGATGAACAGCATTGAGGTGCCGTATTTCTTACCCAGATCCTTCACCAGCTCGACGATGGCCGCCTCGACGGTGACGTCCAGCGCCGTGGTCGGCTCGTCCAGGATCAGCAAGGCGGGTTTCGACATCAGCGCCATGGCGATGACGATCCGCTGTTGCTGGCCGCCCGACAGCTGGTGCGGGAAGGCCTTCAGGATACGCTCGGGATCGGGCAGTTTCACGTCCTCGATCACCTGAAGCGCCCGGGCCCGCGCCTCGCTCTCCGAGATCCCCTCATGGATCATCGGCACTTCCATCAGCTGCTTGCCGATCCGCATCGCCGGGTTCAGGGAGGCCATGGGCTCCTGGTAGATCATCGCGATCTCGTTGCCGCGAATATGGCGCAGCTCGGCGTCGGACATCTCGGCAAGGTCGCGGCCCTTGAACTTGATCGAGCCGCCCACGACCCGCCCGTTCACCCCCAGATCCTGCATCACGCCCAGGGCGACGGTGGATTTGCCGCAGCCGCTTTCGCCCACCAGGCCCACGGCTTCGCCGGGGCGCACGGAGACAGAGAAATCCATCACCGCCGGGATTTCCCGCAGGCGGGTGAAGAAGGAAATCGACAGCCGGTCGATCTCCAGGATGGGTCCGTCATACTCGGGCTTGTCGCTCATGACACCTCTCCGCAGGAACTGCCGTGTTCCCATTCGATGGCTGGAAATACTCCGGGGGTCCGGGGGCTGGCCCCCGGTCCCGCCGCCTCAATCTTTCAGACTTTCCTCACGCAGCCCGTCGGCCAGCAGGTTCAGCCCCAGCACCATCGACAGCAGCGCGACGGCCGGCACGATGGCGGGATGCGGATAGATCGACAGCAGCTTGCGCCCCTGGTTGATCGTCGTCCCCCAGTCCGGGCTTTCGGGCGGCAGGCCCAGGCCGAAGAAGCCCAGGGTGCCCAGCAGGATGGTGGTATAGCCGATGCGCAGGCAGAAATCGACGATCAGCGGCCCGCGGGTATTGGGCAGGATCTCCCACAGCATGATGTACCACGGGCCCTCGCCCCGGGTCTGGGCGGCGGCCACATAGTCGCGCGTCTTGATGTCCAGCGTCAGCCCCCGCACGATGCGGAAGACCGTGGGCGCATTGACGAAGACCACGCTGACGAAGACCACCAGGATCCCGCCCGGGATATTGAACAGATCCAGCGCCTCCGGCAGGAAGGCCACCCGCGTCTCGGGATCCGAGATCAGCGACAGATAGGCCCAGCCCAGCACGAAAATCAGCACCGCCAGCATGACGTTGCGCTTTGACGGCTGGGTGCGGTAGCGCGCGTTGATCAGCACCGTCAGGAACAGGATCGGGAACAGGAACAGGACAATCGCCATGTAGCTGGGAATGCCCGTCTGCACCATTTCCGGCGTCACCAGCAGGTAGAAGAGCAAGATCACCGGGAAGGCCAGGATCAGGTTGGCCAGGAAGGACAGGCCCGCGTCCAGCTTGCCGCCGAAATAGCCCGCGGGCAGACCCAGGGTGATCCCCACCATGAAGGCAAAGAGCGTCGCCAGGGGCGCGATGCGGATCACCACCCAGGCGCCCGCCGCCATGCGCGAGAAGACATCCCGCGCCAGGGTATCGCCGCCCAGCAGGTAATAGGCGAATTCGCCCGCGTCGGGGCTGCGCAGGGGCGTGCCGGGGGCCTTGTTCTTCATCCCCATGGCGGTGGTCAGCGGGTCATGGGTGGCGATCAGGTCGAACAGGCCCACGGCCAGCGCCGTGTAGACCCAGAACATCACCAGGCCAAAGCCCACCATGCCGATGGTGTTGTCAAACAGCTTGCCATAAAGCCCCAGCTTGCGCTTGTAGGCGATGGACAGGGCGAAGGTCACGATCAGCGCCACCCAGACGGGCAGGAAGCGGATCACGAGTTGCAGGGCGATCTGCCCCCAGGACAAAGGTTCCATGTGCCGCGCCTCCTCAGGAAATCCGGATCCGGGGGTTCAGGTAGACATAGCCGATATCCGAGATCAGCTGCGTCACCAGGACCACCAGCACCGAGACGACCGAAATGCCCAGCAGAAGGTCGATGTCATTGTTGCCCGCCGCCTGCACCAGCGCCCAGCCCAGCCCCTTGTAGTTGAACAGGGTCTCGACGACGACGACCCCGTTCAAGAGCCAGGGGAATTGCAGCATGATGACGGTGAAGGGCGCGATCAGCGCGTTGCGCAGGGCGTGTTTCAGCACGATGTTGCGGAAACTGACGCCCTTCAGCCGCGCGGTGCGGATATATTGCGCGGTCATCACCTCGGCCATCGAGGCCCGGGTCATCCGCGCGATATAGCCCATGCCGTAGAGCGAGATGGTCAGCACCGGCAGGAAGAAGTTCTCGAAGGTGGCGTTCTCCATCGCCGCCGTCGCCGTGCCCTTGAACCATTTCAACCCCACGGCCGAGCTGGCGAAGACCGCGATCAGGATCACGCCCGAGACATATTCCGGCGTCGCCGTGGTGGCGATCGACAGGGTCGACAGCCCCCGGTCCAGTTTCGAGCCTTCGCGCATCCCCGCCAGAACGCCGATGATCAGCGCCGCGGGCACCATCAGCAGCATCACCCAAAGCATCAGCTTGCCGGTCATCCACAGGCGCACGCCGACGATGGTCGAGACCTCGTCGCGGAACACCCGGCTTTCGCCCCATTGCCCTTGCAGGATGCCGCAGCGCGCCGGTGCCGTCTCGGCGGTCAGATCGCCGGTGATGCAGCGCCCGGTGATGCGATCCCCCCGGTCATTGGTCCAGCCCGGCACCACGCCCAGCCATTCGCCATAGCGCACCAGGGTGGATTGATTGAAGCCGTTGTTTTCCAGCCATCCCGCGACCTGTTCGTCGGTCATCCGGCTGTTGCCCTCGTATTTGGCAACCTTTTCCAGGTTGGGGGGCAGGTTGGTCAGGAAGAAGACGATGAAGCTGAGGCAAAGCGCCGTCAGGATCATCACCCCGACCCGTCGGAGAAGAAAAAGGAGCATATAGCGTTCCCGTCAGTGGCGTCCGGGGGGCCGGTGCGCGTGGCACCGGGGCCCGGTCTTCGGTCTTGGCGGCCGCAGGAAGCGAAAGGGCCATGGCGTGGGTGACGCCATGGCCCGGGTCGGTGCGTCGATCAGGCGTCGATCCACCATTTGTAATGGTGCATCTCGAAGGTCGGGTGCTGCGGGGCATCCATGACGTAGTCCTTCGCGTGGCGGAACAGCGAGCGCCAGTAGGGCTGCACCATGACGCCGTCGTCCAGCATGATGGTTTCCAGCTTGGCCATCACCTCGCGCCGGGCGTCGGCATCGGCGATCGACAGGGCCTCGTCCAGCAGGGCGTCGAACTCGGGGTTTTCCATGGCGGATTCGTTCCACGGCACGCCCGACTTGTAAGCCAGGGCCAGAACCTGGACGCCCAGGGGGCGCATGTTCCACTCGGTGGCCGAGAAGGGATAGACCAGCCAGTCATTCCAGAAGGTCGAGCCCGGCAGGATCTCGCGCTGGATGTTGATGCCCGCGTCGCGCATCTGGGCGGCCACGGCGTCACAGGTTTCCGACTGCCATTGGTCGTCGATCGAGATCAGGGTGAACTCGGTCTCGGCCATGCCCAGCTCTTCCAGCTTGGCCATGGCGGCCGCCGGATCGGTGGGGATGCCGGGCACCTCGGCATATTCGGGGTGGATCGGGCAGACGTGGTGGTTTTCGGCCACGGTGCCGTAGCCCGCATAGCCCAGTTCCAGGATCACGTTGTTGTCCACCGCCTGGATCAGCGCCTTGCGGACCTCGGGATCGGTGTAGGGTTCCTGCTTCTGGTTGAAGCGCACGCAGATCGTGCCTGCCGTCACCGCCTCGGACCTCTTCCAGCCCATGGCGTCCAGAACTTCGATGAATTCGCCGGTCGACTGGTAGGTCATGTCGATCTCGTCGCTGTCGGCGGCGGCGACCCAGCTGGCCATGTCGGTGCCGAAGTCGATGAACTCGATCCGGTCCAGATAGGCGCCTTCCCCCCACCAGGCGTGATCGGTGTTCTTCACCAGCACCTGGGTCACGCCGACCTCGTTGGTCTCGGGCAGGTAGGGGCCGGTGCCCAGCGGGTTCTCGGAGGGGTCCTCGCCCGCATAGGACGGGTGCACGATGGCCGCCGGGTAGTCGGCAAAGCCCGGAACGATGGTGATATCGGGGGTGGAGCAGACCAGTTTCACCGTCAGGTCGTCGACCACGGTGATGGCGCCCTCGCGGGCCATGCCGGTCTCCTTGTCGATCAGCGAGGACATGCGCGAGGCCATCGAGTTGCCCTCGACCCCTTCCTCGCACCAGCGGGTGATGTTGAAGGCCACGTCCTCGGCGGTGAAGGCATCGCCGTTGTTCCAGGTCACGCCGGGACGGACATGCAGGGTGTATTCGGTGGCGTCCTCGCTGACGTCCCAGCTTTCCAGCAGCATCCCCTTGAAGGTGCCGTCATTCTCGTATTCGACGAGGTATTCCAGCCAGCCGCGGGTGAAGTTGGCCATCTGCGACCAGTCGAAATTGCGCGGGTCCTTCAGGGCCTTGGTTTCCATCTGCACCCGCAGGGTGCCGCCCGCCTTGGGGGTGGACTGGGCCAGGGCCGGCTGGTTCAGGCCGCCCAGGGCATAGACCCCCGCGCTGGCCACGCCAAGCGCCGAGGCGCGGGCCATGAATTCGCGGCGGCTGAGTTTGCCGGCCTTGAATTCCTCCGCATACATGCGGGCGGCGGGGTGAATGCGCCCCTGTGCTTTGTCGTGATACGTCATGTCGTTCTCCCTGTGACGTTCCATCCCGGGGGCGCCGGACGGGCAATGCCCATGGCGCCGAAGAAGAAGGTGTCTTGTCGACCCGTCTGGTGCCGGTCCCGGCGCGGGCCTTGTTCGGTCTGGTTTCCCACCGGCATTCCCGCAGGAAAAAACCAGTGCGTCAATTCATGTCTCCGCCATTTCGTAGTTCAAAACCGACACGCATTCCATCCGAAAACGACATGATGGCCCGATCCGCTGCGCAAAGCGTACCGGGGCGGATGGTTGCAGGTCTTTGAAAAGGCGCCAAAAACAGGGCCTGTGGCGGTTTCCTCGGCAGCGGAACCGGCGCGGGCGGGCCGGGGCGCGGGGCGGGGGGCGTCAGCGGCGGCGGCGCAGCGCGGTCGGCGTCTTGCCGGTGTGTTTCTGGATGAACCTGGTGAAATAGGCGGCAGAGGAGAAGCCCAGCATTTCCGAGACCAGCCCGATGGGCAGGCTGCCGTCCTGCAACAGGCCGCGCGCCTCGTGCAGGCTGCGCCCGGTCAGGATCTCGGCGGCGGTGATCCCGGCGGTCTGGCGCAGGGTGCGGGTCAGATGGGTCGGCGTCACCCCCAGGGTGGCGGCGAAATCGGCCATCGACTGGCCCGAGCGGAAATCGCGTTCGACCAGGGCGCAGAAGGCGGCGGCCAGCCGGTCGGCGGCCTTGCCCGCGCCCATGGGGGCGGGTTCGCTGGCCAGGATGCGGCGCAGCCAGACCGACAGCAGCCCGGCGTGGGCCTGAAGCGCCTCGGCGCCATAGGGGCGGTGGGTGGCCTGTTCGCGCTGCATGGCGTCGATGATGGCGATCAGCTCGGCCTGGGCCAGGCTGTCGCGCACCCGCAGCTGCACCGGATCGGTGGGCAGCACTAGCCCGGTGTCGGTGGGGATCTGTACCGCCTGGCCATAGCTCTGCTTGCCGATGTCGAGCATCATCAGCGTGCCCGCAGGCACGAAAAGCGCGGTATTCATCGTCAGGCCGCGTCGGCGCCCCAGCACGATGGTCCGTCCCTGACCCTTGGACAGGTACAGGAACAGATGCGTGCTGCGCGCGTGCGGCAGCTCTAACCGCCAGTCTTCGCTGCCGGAAAGCTGTGCAAGGGTCTGACTTCTGACCGTAGGAGGCGTGTAATCAGCCAAGAGCGAAAAGCGTTCTGGTAAGTGTCCCGAGTGTCCCTGAAGCGGGAGTAGAACGGCTCAGCCGGGATAAGTAAAGCCTCACGAAGTCGTGAGCGCGTGCCAGTCCCGCATCCGGGCGCGGAACCAGGTCCGCTGCCGCTTCGCGTATCTACGACTTGAGATAATGGCGCGCTCCCGGGCCTCGTCCAGAGAAATCTCGCCCAGCAGGTGGGCAATCAGTTCCGGCCCGCCGATCGCCTTGGAAGAGGGCAGGGCGGGGTCCCAACCGTCCAGATTGGCGCGCGCCTCTTCCAGGGCGCCGCCCGCCAGCATCAGGTCGAATCGTCGTTCGATCCGGGGCGTCAGCCAGTCCTTCGGCGCCTCCAGCAGCAGACGCGTGGCGGACTCGGGCGGCAGCAGGGGGGCGGGGGTGTCGGCCTGCCAGGCGGCCAGGCCGCGGCCCGTGGCGCGCAGCACCTCCCAGGCGCGCTGCACCCGTGCGGGGTTGGCCAGGTCGATGCGGGCGGCGGTGGGCGCGTCCAGCTGCGCCACCATGGCGGCCAGATCGGCCTGGCGCAGGGCGTTGCCCTCGGCGCGGATGGCCTCGGGCACCGGCGGGATCTCGACCAGACCTTCGGTTAGGGCGCTGAAATAAAGGCCCGTACCACCGACGATGATCAGCCGCTCGGGCCCGGCCAGCAGATCGGCCACCTCGCGCAGCCAGGCGCCGGTGGAGTAGGGCTGCTCGCGCCCCACATGGCCGAACAGGCGATGCGGCAGCGCGGCTTCCTCCTCGGCCGAGGGGCGGGCCGACAGCAGGCGCCAGTTGCCGTAGACCTGAAGCGCATCGGCATTGACGATCACCCCGCCGTCGCGCGCCGCGATCTCCATCGCCAGCGCCGATTTGCCCGAAGCCGTCGGCCCGGCGATGAGCACCGGACGGGCGGGATCGACCTGTGGCGCCTGTCTCATTCGCACCCCCCGGCAAAGGTGGCCTCTTGTCCCAATTCGCGCATTGAATCTGCCCGCCGTTTCCTACATTTTGCGCGCGATCCTAGTCCCCCGCCGTGAAGGAGCGCAACATGGCCGAAACCGCGCAGGAGCCCACCTACAAGCGGGTGTTGCTGAAGATCTCGGGGGAGGCCCTGATGGGGCCCCAGGGCTTCGGCCTGCATCCGCCGACCGTGGAACGTATCGCCGAAGAGGTGAAAAGCGTCCATGACATGGGGGTCGAGATCTGCATGGTCATCGGCGGCGGCAACATCTTCCGCGGCCTGGCAGGCAGCGCCCAGGGGATGGAACGCACCACCGCTGACTACATGGGGATGCTGGCCACGGTGATGAACGCCCTGGCGATGCAGTCGGCCCTTGAGGGGCTGGGCGTCTATACCCGGGTGATCAGCGCCATCACCATGAACGAGGTGGCCGAGCCCTATATCCGCCGCCGCGCCGTCCGCCACCTGGAGAAGAAACGGGTCTGCATCTTCGCCGCGGGCACCGGCAACCCCTATTTCACCACCGACACCGCCGCCACCCTGCGCGCCAACGAGATGGCCTGCGAGGCCATCTTCATGGGCAAGAATGGCGTCGACGGGGTCTATGACAGCGACCCCAAGACCAACCCGGACGCCAAGCGGTTCGACACGGTCAGCTATGACGAGGTGCTGCAAAAGCACCTCAAGGTGATGGACGCCTCGGCCATTGCCCTGGCACGCGACAACCACAAGCCGATCATCGTCTTCCCGCTGGATGAGCCCAACGGGTTCAAGGGCGTGCTGGAAGGGCGCGGCACCTATACCATCGTGCGCGACTAAGCGGCGCGGAACAGGTTCGGCAGACAGAAGGGTCGCCCGGTGGGCGGCCCTTTTTCGTGGCCGCCTGGGGCCGGGCGAGCCGACAGGGGGGGCATTCATGTCTCTGGCTCATGAGTAAGTTGATCCTTGCGGCGCTTATCACCGAGGGTGCGGCGCCCTAGATCAAGGGCAAGGATCAGGCACAGGCCGCGCTCTGCCCAGAGCGCTGCGCCTTGCGTGCCCGATGACAGGACCGACGCTGCCCACAGGTGCCCCTTGGGGCCGGGGCGGCTCGCGGTGTCTGATCCGGGAAAATGGAACGGCTTTTTGAGCCTCACAGGAAAGGGACATCAGATGATCCTGCAAGAGACCGCAACCCTGCCGAACGGCGTTGAAATTCCCAAGCTGGCCCTGGGCACCTGGATGATCGAGGACGCAGAGGTGGCCGAGGCCGTCAAGACCGCGATCGAGCTGGGCTACCGCCACATCGACACCGCCCAGGCCTATGGCAATGAACGCGGCGTGGGCGAAGGCATCCGCGACAGCGGTGTGCCGCGCGAGCAGATCTTCCTGCAAACCAAGCTGGCCGCCGAGGCCAAGGATTACGAGACCGCCAAGGCGGCAATCCAGGGCTCGCTCGACCTTCTGGGCGTCGACTACATCGACCTGATGATCATCCACAGCCCGCAGCCCTGGATGGAATTTGCCGGCGAAGACCGCTTCTTCGAGGGGAACCTGGCCGCCTGGAAGGCCCTGACCGAGTTCTACGAGGCGGGCAAGATCCGCGCCATCGGCGTGTCCAACTTCCAGAAGGAAGACCTGGACAACCTGATCGACAACGCCGCCGTCGCGCCGATGATCAACCAGGTGCTGTGCCACGTCTCGAACACCCCCTTCGAGCTGATCGACTACTGCAAGTCCAAGGGGATGCTGGTCGAGGCCTATTCGCCGATCGGCCACGGCCAGATCCTGGACAACCCCGAGATCAAGGCGATGGCCGACAAATACGGTGTGACCGTGGCCCAGATCTGCATCCGCTACGTGTTGCAACTGGATGTCCTGGCCCTGCCCAAGACCAAGACGCCCGCGCATATGAAGACCAACGCCGAGCTGGATTTCGTCATCTCCGATGCGGACATGGAGACGCTGAAGTCGATGGAGCAGATCAAGGACTACGGCGAAGCCAGCATGTTCCCGGTCTACGGCGGCAAGCTGTAATTCGGCAGATCCCCGCCCAGGCCTTGCCGGGTCCCGGCCTAGCCCCTCTGCGGGGCGGGGTCATCCCCCGGGGCCCGGCAGCAAAGGCGCACCCCTGGTGGTGCGCCTTTCGCATGTCCGCCAGGGGGACCTTCGGGGGCTGGCGGGGCGCGCGCCAGGCAGGCCGCTGTCGCCCATCTGTCGCAAATCACTATACATCCCCGGGCCGAGCACTTAGAAGGCTGCGGAAAGAAGAACCAGCTCAGCGGGCAACATCACCATGTCTGAAGACTTCGAACTCGACACCGACGACCTTTCGCGCCGCATGGATGGCGCCATGGCCAACCTCAAGACCGAATTCGCCTCGCTGCGGACCGGCCGCGCCTCCTCCTCCATGCTGGAGCCTGTGATGGTCGAGGCCTACGGCCAGATGACGCCGATCAACCAGGTGGGCACCGTCAACGTGCCGGAACCGCGCATGGTGACGATCAACGTCTGGGACAAGGCGATGGTGAACAAGGTCGAGAAGGCCATCCGCGAAAGCGGCCTGGGCATCAACCCGCAGCTCAACGGCACCATCATCATGCTGCCGATCCCCGAGCTGAACGAGGAGCGCCGCAAGGAACTGACCAAGGTCGCGGCGCAATATGCCGAACATGCCCGCGTCGCCGTGCGCAACCTGCGCCGCGATGGCATGGACCAGATCAAGAAGGCCAAGGCCAATGGCCTGTCCGAGGACGATCAGAAGTTCTGGGAAACGGAAGTTCAAGATCTGACGGATACCTACATCAAGAAGGTCGACCAGGCGCTGGAGACCAAGCAGCAGGAAATCATGCAGGTCTGACGACCCTGGCTTTCGCTGCGACAGGGATCGAAGGCGGGCGCAGGCCCGCCTTTGGCGATGAAGGGACGGAGAGAGCGGACATGGGACAGAACGTCGAGGACCGGGCCGACAGTCCCGCCTCCGAGGAGGCCCGCAGGGCCGAGGAAGGGCCGCGTCCCTGTCATGTGGCCATCATCATGGACGGCAATGGTCGCTGGGCCACGATGCGCGGCCGTCCGCGCCTTTTCGGCCACCACGCCGGCGCCCGCCGGGTGCGCGAGATCGTCGAGGCCTGCCCGGATCTGGGCGTCAAGTATCTGACCATCTTCGGCTTTTCGACCGAGAACTGGAAACGCACCCAGATCGAGGTGGCGGGGCTGATGTCGCTGTTCCGCTCCTACATCCGGAAGGAGGCGCGCGCGCTGCGCGACCGAAACGTGCGGGTGCGCTTCATCGGCGACCGTCCCGGCCTGGACGAGAAGTTGCAGGCGCTTATGGACGAGCTGGAAGAGATGACCGCCGACTGCGACGGCACCAATCTGACCATCGCCCTGAACTACGGCGGCCGCGACGAGGTGGCCCGCGCCACCAAGCGCCTGGCCGAGGATGTGGCGGCGGGCCGCCTGCTGCCCGAGAATGTCGACGAAGAGACCCTGCCGCGTTACCTGGATACCTATGTGCTGCCCGACCCGGATCTGGTGATCCGCACCTCGGGCGAGGCGCGGATCTCGAACTTCCTTCTCTGGCAATCGGCCTATGCGGAATACGAGTTCATCGACACGCTCTGGCCGGATTTCACCCGCGAGGTCTTCGCCGGGGTGCTGGACAATTTCGGCAAACGCGACCGCCGTTTCGGCGGCGCCAAGGGCTAGGGCGGGACGGATGGCGGAACGCAAGTGGTCGGATCTGGCGCCCCGGATGATATCGGGCGTGGTCATGGTGCTGGGCGGGCTGGCCCTGATCTGGGCGGGCGGGCACTGGTTCCGCATCTTCATCGCCCTGGCCTGCGGCGGCATGGTCTGGGAAATGGCGCGGATGTGCGCGCCGCTGCGCCGCGACGTGCCCTTGCAGATGGGCGGCGTGGCCGCCGTCTCGCTGGCGCTGGCGCTTTATCTGCCGGGCGGTTTCGCGCTGCCCTTCCTGCTGGCGCCGTCGATGGTGGGCCTGTCGCTGCTGCCGCAGCGCCGGACCCTTTTCATCACCTTCTGCGCCATGATCCTGATCGCGGGCTACGGCATGGTCGGGCTGCGCGACGGGCAGGGGGCGCTGTGGCTTGGCTGGCTGGTGGCGGTGGTCGTGGTCACCGACGTGGCGGGCTATTTCGCCGGCCGCCTGATCGGCGGGCCGAAGTTCTGGCCGCGCGTCAGCCCCAAGAAAACCTGGTCGGGCACCGTCGCGGGCTGGATCGCCGCCGCCCTGGTCGGGCTGGCCTTCGGGATGTGGACCGGCGAGGGGCTGCATCTGGCGGGCGTTTCGGTCGCATTGTCCATGGCCTCGCAGATGGGCGACATTGCCGAAAGCGCGGCCAAGCGGCGCGTGGGCGTCAAGGACAGCTCGAACCTGATCCCCGGCCATGGCGGCTTGATGGATCGCTTCGACGGGATGCTGGGCGCCTCGCTGATGCTGCTGCTGACCGGGCCCTGGACCGGCCTTTTCTTCATCGCGGGGTAATATGCGCGGCATCACCATCCTTGGGGCCACCGGGTCCATCGGGCAGAACACCGTCGACCTGATCGCCCGGCGCCCGGATGATTTCACCGTCGAGGCGCTGACCGGCGGGCACAACATCGACCTTTTGGCCGAGGACGCCCGGCGCCTGGGCGCCAAGCTGGCCGTCACCGCCCATGAAGAGCGTTACGGCGATCTGAAGGCCGCGCTGTCTGGCTCGGGCGTCGAGGTGGCGGCGGGGCAGGGCGCCCTGATGGAGGCCGCCCAGCGTCCCGCCGACTGGGTCATGTCGGCCATCGTCGGCGCCGCGGGTCTGGCGCCCGGGCTGGCCGCGCTCGACCGCGGCGCGGCCCTGGCGCTGGCGAACAAGGAAACCCTGGTCTGCGCCGGGCCGCTGGTGCTGGAGACCGCCCGGCGCGCGGGGGCGGATCTGATCCCCGTCGACAGCGAACATTCCGCCCTTTACCAGGCGCTTTTGGGCGAAGAGATGGACAGCGTCGAGCGGGTGATCATCACCGCCTCGGGCGGCGCCTTCCGCGACTGGCCGCTGGAAAAGCTGGCCACGGCCACGCCGGAACAGGCCTCGACCCACCCGAACTGGGCCATGGGCCAGCGCATCACGGTGGATTCCGCCTCTATGTTCAACAAGGCGCTGGAGCTGATCGAGGCGAAGGAGTTCTTCCACCTGGACCCCGCCATCATCGAGGTGGTGGTGCACCGCGAAAGCCTTGTGCACGCGCTGGTCGGCCATATCGACGGCGGCATCCTGGCCCACCTGGGCCCGGCGGACATGCGTCATGCCATCGGCTATGCCCTGAACTGGCCCGCCCGCGTCGATCTGCCGGTCGAGCGGCTGGACCTGACAAAGATCGGCCAGCTGACCTTCGAGGCGCCGGACCCGGCGCGCTATCCGGCGCTGGAGATCGCGCAGCGGGTGATGCGGCGCGGCGGGCTGTCGGGGGCGGCGATGAACGCCGCCAAGGAAGTGGCGCTGGACGCCTTCCTGGCCCGCCAGATCGGTTTCATGCAGATGGCGCAGGTGGTCACACGGGTTCTTGACCGGATCGAGACCGATTGTGGTCTCATTGATGCCCCCTTCGACCTTGATAACATTCTATCAATGGACCAGATCGCCAGGGCCTATGCCCGTGAATGCGTCAATTCCGGCGCGGCGGTTCTGACCTAGACCATGCAGACTTAGACCGCTCAGATTTAGACCAAGGAAGCCAGAGACCTTTATGACCAGTTTTCTGCCAGAGTTCGGCAACGCCCTTTACGTCATCATCGCTTTTGTCGTGGCCCTGTCGATCATCGTCGCCATCCACGAATACGGCCATTACATCATCGGCCGCGTCTCGGGCATCAAGGCAGAGGTCTTTTCGCTGGGCTTCGGCCCGGTGCTGTTCTCCCGCGTCGACCGCCACGGCACCCGCTGGCAACTGGCGGCGCTGCCCTTCGGCGGCTATGTGAAATTCCTGGGCGACGGCGACGCGGCCTCGGCCGGCCCCGATGAAGAGGTCATCTCGCGGATGAGCGCCGAGGACCGGCGCCATACCATGCTGGGCGCGCCGCTCTGGGCCCGCTCGGCCACCGTGGCGGCGGGGCCGGTCTTCAACTTCATCCTGTCGATCCTGCTGTTCGCGGGGCTGTTCCTGGCGCGCGGCCAGGTGGCCGACCCGCTGGCCGTGGGCGAGCTGCGCCCGCTGCCGCCGGTTCTGGCCCAGGGCACCGACCTGCGCCCGGGCGACGAGATCCTGGCCATCGGCGGGGTCGAGATGCCGGGTCTGGACGATGCCGAAGGCCTGTCGGGCTTCTCCGACGCGTTGCCGCAGGCCGCCCAGCTGGACTACCGCCTGCGCCGTGACGGCGCCGAGATCACCGTGACCGGCCCCTATCCCTATCCGCCCATCGTGCTGCAACTGGCGCCCAATTCCGCGGCCTATGACATTGGCCTGAAACAGGGCGACGTGATCACCGCCGTGGACGGCGAGGCGATCTTTGCCTTCGATCAGCTGAAGGACCGGGTCGAGGGGTCCGAGGGCGCGGCGCTGCTGCTGGACGTCTGGCGCCCCGATAGCGGTGAGACCCTAGAGTTCGCCCTGACCCCGCGCCGGGTGGACGAACCCTCGCCCGAGGGCGGCTTCCGCACCGAATGGCGGATCGGCATCGCCGGCGGCATGGGCTTTGACCTGGCCACGGAACGGGCCGGGGTTCTGACCTCGCTTTGGGGTGGGGTGGTGCAGACCTGGGGGGTGATCACCAGTTCGCTGTCGGGCATCTGGCACATGATCACCGGCGCCATCTCCTCGTGCAACATGTCCGGGCCGATCGGCATCGCCAAGACCTCGGGCGCCATGGCCAGCCAGGGCACCACCAGCTTCCTGTGGTTCGTCGCCGCCCTGTCCACCGGGGTGGGCCTGCTGAACCTTTTCCCGGTGCCGATCCTGGACGGCGGCCACCTGGTGTTCCACGCCTATGAGGCGGTGGCGGGCAAACCGCCCTCGGACCGCGCGTTGCGGGTGCTGATGGCGGCGGGTCTGACCCTGGTGCTGTCGGTGATGATCTTTGCCCTGACCAACGACGTCTTCTGCCCCTGATCGCGGCCGTTTCGCGGCGTTGACCCCGGGGCTGATCCCGGGGCGCGCCCGGCGGGGTCAGGGCCGCAGGTTCCATTTTGCAACTCCGGGTTGTCGGGGTGGTGCGCCATCTTGCCCGATTTTTGCCGCATTCTGGTGCGATCACGCCCCAGGAACGGGTCCGGTGGACCCTTTTGCGTACAGGAAAGGTGGGCCTCCCCATGACGCTCCTCCGGAAAGGCTACCGTGGCATGACGGTGCTCTTCGATCTGAATTCCGATCTGCTGCTTTACGCGGGGATCATCGCCATGGCGCTGACCGGCGGCGCCTATCTGGGCCAGATCGTCTTCTGAGCCGGGCGGCGCGGGCCGCCAGACTGTCCCGCAGGGCTGCGGAAACGGCCAGCTTTTCCGCGCGCTGCCACCCCCATTCGTCCCCCATCCGACACAACGCGCGCGGCAACAGGCCCCGCGCGTTTTCCCGTTTTGACAAGTGGTTACTAACCCGGTACTCACGTCTTAACTGGGATGTCTGACTGGGTTTGGAATATGTCGAATACCTTTGGAACCGGGGCTGCCACCCCCGTTCGCCGCAACAAATTTTCCTTGCCTCTGGCTGCTGCGATTTTCGCCATTGTTTCAGGTGTTTCTCTCACCGCGCCGCAGGCCGTGATGGCGCAAAGCTATCGTTTCTCGACGGTGGCGATCGAAGGGAACCAGCGGATCCCGGATTCCACCATCGTGTCCTACACGGGAATCGCCCGGGGCGAGGCGGTCACCGCCGCCCAGCTGAACGACGCCTACCAGAACATCGTCAATTCCGGCCTCTTCGAGACCGTCGAGCTGACCCCGCGCGGTGGCACCCTGGTCATCACCGTGACCGAATATCCGACGATCAACCGCGTCAGCTTTGAGGGCAACAAGCGGATCAAGGACGAGGTCCTGACCGAGATCGTGCAATCCACCTCGCGGCGCGTCTTCTCGCCGACCGAGGCCGAGGCCGACGCCGCGCTGATTTCCGAGGCCTACAGCCAGCAGGGCCGCCTGGCCGCCAAGGTGACCCCGCGCATCATCCGTCGCAGCGACAACCGCGTCGACCTGGTGTTCGAGATCTTCGAAGGTTCCAACGTCGAGGTCGAGCGGATCTCCTTCGTCGGCAACACCGTCTATTCCGACCGCCGCCTGCGCCAGGTGCTGGAATCGAAACAGGCGGGCCTGCTGCGCGCCTTCTTCCGCTCGGACACTTTCGTCGCCGACCGGATCGAGTTCGACAAGCAGGTCCTTCAGGACTTCTACCAGTCGCGCGGCTATGTCGATTTCCGCATCACCGGCGTCAATGCCGAGCTGTCGCCTGAGCGCAACGGCTATGTGGTGACCTTCAACATCCAGGAGGGGCAGCCCTTCGAGTTCGGCCAGATCACCACGGTCAGCGAATACGAGGGCGTCGATGCGGCCGAGTATCAGGACGCGCTGCGCATCAAGCCGGGCCAGACCTACACGCCGACCGATGTCGAGAACTCGATCACCCGGATGGAACGCCTGGCCGTGCGCCAGGGCCGCGACTTCCTGCGGATCGAACCGCGCATCACCCGCAACGACCGCGACCTGACCCTGGACGTGGAATTCGTCCTGTCGCGCGGCCCGCGGATCTTCGTCGAACGGATCGACATCGAGGGCAACACCACCACGCTGGACCGCGTCGTGCGCCAGGAATTCCGCATGGCCGAAGGCGACCCCTTCAACCCGCGCGAAATCCGCCAAAGCGCCGAGCGTATCCGCGCCCTGGGCTTCTTCACCACCAGCGACGTGAAGGCCCGCGAGGGCAGCCGCCCCGACCAGGTGATCGTCGACGTGGACGTGGAAGAGGCGCCCACCGGGTCGCTGTCCTTCGGCGGCACCTATTCGACGACCGATGGTTTCGGCCTGCAAGTGGCCTTCCAGGAACGCAACTTCCTGGGCCGGGGTCAGACCCTGGGCGTGACCGTGGCGGGCGCCAGCTCGGATACCACCTACTCGATCAACTTCGTCGAGCCGCGCCTGCTGGGCCGTAACCTGCGCCTGAACTTCGGCGTCAGCTATCGCGAGACGGAGTCGGATTACTCGGATTACGATACCACCAGCGGCAGCTTCACCACCGGCCTGACCTTCCCGCTGAGCGAGCTGTCGCGCCTGAACCTGAACTACAAGCTGAGCGCCGAGGACATCAACCTCGACGATGCCAGCGACGTGGGCTCGCTGTTGCAGGCCGAGGCGGCGCAGGACATGCGCTATTCCTCCTCGATCGGCTACACCTATTCCTATGACACCCGGGTGACCGGCCTGAACCCGAACGCCGGGATCCTGCTGGAATTCGGCCAGGACTTCGGCGGGGTCGGCGGCGATGTCGACTTCATCCGCTCGACCGCGCGGGCCATTGCCCAGACCAAGGTCTGGAACGAAGAGGTGACCCTGCGCGCCACCCTGCGGGCCGGCAATATCTCGATGCTGGGCAACAGCACCTCGATTGCCACCGAGCGCTACCGGATCGGTTCGTCGATCATGCGCGGCTTCACCCCCGATGGTATCGGCCCGCGCCAGTATTCGGCCGGCAACTACGACGACGCCCTGGGCGGCACCTCCTATGCGGTGGCGCAGTTCGACGCCGAATTCCCGCTGGGCCTGCCCGAGGAACTGGGCATCAGCGGCGGTGTCTTCTACGACATCGGTTCTGTCTGGGGCCTGGACCAGTCCGCCGCCGACGTTCTCTACGAAGACGCCTCGCTGCGTCAGGTGGTCGGTCTGTCGCTGTTCTGGGATACGCCGGTCGGCCCGCTGCGGTTCAACTGGACGAAGGCCCTTCAGAAGGAAGACTTCGACGAAGAGCAGACCTTCGATCTGTCGGTTCGCACGGAATTCTGAGGACCACCGTGTCATCCTCTTTCGCATGTTTCGGGGTCCCGGTCCGGCTGTTGCTGGCCGGGACCCTTGCCTTTGGCCTGTGCGCCGCGCCGGGCGGGACCCGGGCCCAGGATGCGGCCCCGCCGCAGGAGGGGGCCGCAGAGGCGTCAGCGGGCGCGCGCACGGTGCTGCGCTCGCCGGTGCTGGTGATCGACAGCGAGCGGCTTTTCTCGGGCAGCGGCTTTGGCCAGCAACTGGCGGATGAGCTGGAGGCGCGGGCCGCCGAGATCGCCGCCGAGAACCGCCGCATCGAGGCCGCCCTGGCCGAGGAAGAGCGGCAGCTGACCGAGCGCCGCGCCGAGCTGGCGCCCCAGGCCTTCCGCGATCTGGCCGATGCCTTTGACGAAAAGGTCTCGCGCCTGCGTCGCGAACGCGACCAGGCGGCCCAGGGGCTGGGTCAGGACAGCGAGGCGATCCGGCGGCAGTTCCTGTCGGCGGTCGAGCCGGTGCTGGACCGGCTGATGCAGGATGCGGGCGCCGCCGTGATCCTGGAACGCCGCTCGGTCTTCGTCACCCGCGAGGCGGTGGACATCACCGACGAGGCCATCGCGCGCATCGACGCCACGCTGCTGTCCGGCGCCGCAGAGGACGCGGCCCCGACCGAGGAGGCGCCCGCCGCCCCCGCGACGGAGGAGGGCGGGGTCACCGCCCCGACCGAGGGGGCCGCCACAGGGACCACGCCCGCCCCGGACGAGACCGAGGCGGACTGAGCCCACGGCCAGGCCCAGGCTGGCGGCGGTCTTCGCACAGGCCCTGCCTCTGACCCGACCGCTGGCCCTGCCGCTTGCCGCCGCTCGGGCGACTTGCTAGGGACAGAACCACACGAGGCTTTCCCGCAGGTCGGCGCGTGCGCCGCCTCCCGGACCGCAAGAGGTAAGGATTTCATGACCGAAACGCTTCAGACCGCCGACATCGCGCGCATCCAGCGCATCATCCCGCACCGCTATCCCTTCCTGCTGGTGGACAAGGTGGTCGATATCGACGGCTACACCTCGGGCCGTGGCATCAAGAACGTCACCATGAACGAGCCGCATTTCCAGGGCCATTTCCCCGGCAAGCCGATCATGCCCGGCGTCACCATCGTCGAGGCCATGGCACAGACCGCCGGTGTCATGGTGGGCGCGGCGCTTGGGCTGGAAGACAAGAACGCGCTGATCTACTTCATGTCGATTGAGAAGGCCAAGTTCCGCCGCATGGTGGTGCCGGGCGACGTGCTGGAACTGCATGTCGAGACCCTGCGCGGCAAGCCTGGCGGCAAGATGTGGAAATTCGGCGGCCGCGCCACCGTCGACGGCGACCTGGCCTGCGAGGCCGAGTTCATGGCCATGCTCGACCTGCCTGCCGACGTGGCGGCGGAGGGCTGAGCCATGGCGATCAGCCACGAAGCCATCGTGCACCCCTCTGCCCATGTCGAGGACGGGGCAGAGATCGGCGCGGGCGCCCGCATCGGCCCCTTCTGCCATATCGGCGCCAAGGTGGTGATCGGCCCCCGGGTCGAGCTGATGAGCCATGTGGTGGTCCAGGGGATCACCGAGATCGGCGAGGACACCCTGGTGCATCCCTTCACCGTCCTGGGCGGCATCCCCCAGGACCTGAAGTTCAAGGGCGAGGAGACCCGGCTGATCATCGGCAAGCGCAACCGCATCCGCGAGACGGTGACGATGAACACCGGCACGGCGGGCGGCGGCGGCGTGACGCGCGTGGGCGATGACGGTCTGTTCATGGCAGGCTGCCATGTGGCGCACGACTGCCAGGTGGGCAACAATGTCATCATCGTCAACAACGCGGCGCTGGCGGGCCATTGCATCATCGAGGACGAGGTGATCATCGGCGGGCTGTCGGGGGTGCACCAGTGGGTGCGCATCGGGCGCGGCGCGATCATCGGCGCGGTCACCATGGTGACCAATGACGTGATTCCGCATGGTCTGGTCCAGGCCCCCCGGGGCGAGCTGCACGGGCTGAACCTGGTCGGGCTGAAGCGGCGCGGGGTTGCCCGTTCCGACATCACCGCGCTGCGTGCTGCCTTCCAGATGCTCGCCCAGGGCGAAGGCGCCTTCCAGGAACGCGCAAAGCGCTTGGGGGATGAGACCGACAGTGATTATGTGCGGGAAATCGTTGATTTCATTACCGGCGAAAGCGATCGCTCCTTCCTGACCCCCGGGGGATGACATGGCCCTTCTGAAACGCCGGTCCGGCGCAACCCGCCCAGGCGCTGCCGATCCCGCTGCCTCCGGGCCGCGGCTGGCCATCCTGGCGGGGGCGGGGCGTCTGCCCGTGCGCCTGGCCGAGGCCAATCCCGGCGCCTTCCTGGTGTCCTTCGAGGGCTCGCCCTGCGAACTGCCCGAGGATCAGCTGACCCGTTTCCGCTTCGAGAAGCTGGGCGGGCTCTTCGACCGGATGCGCGCCGAGGGGGTGGAGCGGATCGTCATGGCGGGGGCGCTGGCGCGGCCCAAGCTGGACATGACCCAGGTCGACCGCAAGGTGATGACCCTGGCGCCGAAGCTGCTGAAGGCGCTTGGCGGGGCAGGGGATGACGGCGTGCTGCGGCTGGTGATCTCGATCCTCGAGGACGAGGGCTTTGCCGTTGTGGGCAGCCATGAGCTCTTGCCCGATGCCACCGCCAAACCCGGCCGTATCGGCGGCCCGGCGCTGTCGCGCGAGGCCAGGGCCGACATCACCCGCGCGCAAGAGATCCTGAGCACCCTGTCGCCCCTGGACATCGGTCAGGGCTGCGTCGTGGCGGGTGGCCTCTGCCTGGGGATCGAGACCTTGCAGGGCACCGATGCCATGCTGCGCTTCGTGGGCGAGACCCCGGCGCTGAAACGCCCCGGCAAGGGGGTGCTGGTGAAAGCGCCGAAGATTGGCCAGGACCTGCGCGTCGACATGCCTGCCATCGGCCCGGCCACGCTGAAGGCCGCCGCCGAGGCGGGCCTTGAGGCGGTGGTGATCGCGGCGGGCAAGGTGCTGCTGGTTGATGGGGCGCTGCTGCCCGATCTGGCCCGCGAACTGGGGATCGCGCTGCACGCGGTCGAGATGTGATCTGATGCGCGTTTTCGTCATCGCCGGAGAGCCCTCGGGCGACAACCTCGGCGCCGCCGTCATGGCCGGGCTGACAGAGCTGACCGAGGGCGCTGCGCGCTTCGACGGCGTCGGCGGCCCGGCGATGGAGGCTTGCGGCCTGACCTCGCGCTTTCCCATGTCGGAGCTTTCGGTCATGGGCCTGGCCGAGATCCTGCCAAAGTATTTCCACCTCAAGCGCCGGATCCGCGAATGCGCCCAGGCGGTGCTGGCCGATCCGCCGGATCTGCTGCTGACCATCGACAGCCCGGATTTCTGCCTGCGCGTGGCCAAGCTGGTGAAGGCCGCCAACCCGGGCATCCGCACGGTGCATTACGTCGCCCCCACGGTCTGGGCCTGGCGTCCCAAGCGGGCACAGAAGATGGCCCGGGTGATCGACCAGGTGCTGGCGCTTTTCCCCTTCGAGCCGCCGCTGATGCAGGCCGCCGGGATGGAATGCGATTTCGTCGGCCACCCGATCGCCACCCAGGAGGTGGCCAGCACCGAAGAGGTGCATCGCTTCCGGGTGCAAAGCGGAATCGGTGACGCGCCGATGATGCTGGTGCTGCCCGGCTCGCGCGCGGGAGAGGTGGCGCGCCTGGCGCCGGTCTTCGGCCCGGTGCTGCGCCAGCTGCGCGCCCGCCATCCCGAACTTCGCTTCGTGCTGCCCGCCGCCGGTCCGGTGGCGCCGCTGGTCGAGGAACTGACCACCGACTGGCCTACGGGGCTGATGATCCTCGATCCCCGCGATGCCGACCCCGAGGAGTTTGCCCAGATCAAGCGCGCCGCCTTCCGCGCTGCCGATGTGGCCCTGGCGGCCTCGGGCACGGTCTCGCTGGAACTGGCGGCCAATGACACGCCGATGGTCATCGCCTATGACATGGCCTGGCTGACGCGGATGATCATGCAGAAGATGCTGATCACCGACACGGTGACCCTGGTCAATCTGGTCTCGGAAACCCGCGTGATCCCCGAGTTCATCGGTGATGACTGCGACGCCGAAAAGATCGCCCCGGCGCTTTCGGCGGTGCTGGAGGACCCCTCCGACCAGTTCGACGCGCTGGAGGTCACGATGGACCGCCTGGGCCGGGGCGGCGAGGCCCCCGGCCTGCGCGCCGCCCGCGCCATCCTCGCCCGCCTCTAACCTGCCCCGGTGGCGCGACGGCAGGAGTCCGCTGCCAGCTTTCCCGCAGGCGCGGCGTCGGTGGCCCGCCTCTGTCCTGCCTGCCTCGCACCCGCCCGGCGCCGCGCCGCTCCCGGGCGCCTGCGCGGACCGTCCGCCCCCAAGGCACGCCCCTCTTTCTCTATTTGTTGGCCAAAAATATCCCGGGGGGAATTGAGCCGCAGGCTCAAGGGGGGCAGAGCCCCGTTGTCTCTTCCATTTGTCGCCATCCGGCGACGGGGGGGCAGAGCCCCCATCTCCCTCCCTCCAAATGCAAACGCGCGCCCCGAGGGACGCGCGCTCTATCAGCCCTCAGGCCCGGCTCAGTAGCCGCGCCAGATCCAGCCGCCGCCCAGGATGCGCGGGCTGTCATTGTCGTAGAACACGCAGGCCTGCCCGGGCGAGATGCCTTCCTCGGCGGTCAGCAGCTCCACCTCGGCCTCGGTCTCGCTGATCGGCCGCAGGATCGCCTCGCGCGGCGGCCGGGTCGAGCGCACCTTGACCGAGATGTGATGCTCGGCCTTGTCGGTCATCTTGCCGTCGCCCAGCCAGTTGATCTCGCGCACCGGCACCTTGCGGGTCGCCAGAAGCTCTTTCGGCCCCACGATCACCTGCTTGGCGTCGACGTCCAGCTTGACCACGTAAAGCGGCTCGCTGAGGCCGCCGATGCCCAGGCCGCGGCGCTGGCCGATGGTGTAGTGGATCACGCCCTCGTGGGTGCCCAGCACGCGGCCGTCCGCATGGACGATCTCGCCCGGTTCCGCCGCGCCGGGGCGCAGTTTCTCGATCACCGAGGCATAGTTTCCGTTCGGCACGAAGCAGATGTCCTGGCTGTCGGGCTTGTCGGCCACGGCCAGCCCGTATTGCGCCGCCAGTTCGCGGGTGGCGTCCTTCGACGGCAGATGGCCCAGCGGGAAGCGCAGGAAGGACAGCTGTTCGGGGGTGGTCGAGAACAGGAAATAGCTCTGGTCGCGGTTGGCATCGGCGGCGCAATGCAGCTCGGGGCCGTTCGGGCCCATCTTGCGCTGGATGTAGTGGCCGGTGGCCATGCAATCGGCGTCCAGATCCTTGGCGGTTTCCAGCAGGTCCTTGAACTTCACCCGTTCATTGCAGCGGATGCAGGGCACCGGCGTCGCCCCCGCCAGATAGCTGTCGGCGAACTCGTCGATCACCGCGTCCTGAAAGATGTTTTCGTAATCAAGGACATAGTGGGGGAACCCCATCTCTTCGGCCACCCGGCGCGCATCGTGAATGTCGATGCCTGCGCAGCAGGCGCCCTTCTTGGCCAGGGCCGCGCCGTGGTCATACAGCTGCAAGGTCACACCGACCACGTCATAGCCTTCCTCGGCCAGTTTCGCCGCCACGACGGAACTGTCGACGCCACCGGACATGGCGACGACCACGCGGGTCTCGGAGGGGGGCTTGGGGAAGCCAAGCGAGTTCAGCTCGGGTGCGGTGTCCAGTGCCATGGATGCTCCTGCTCTGCCGGGGGTGGGGAGAGGACGACTCGTCGGCCCGGCGGAAGATCAAGAGAATATAGGAAAATGCGAGACACTCTCAACCCGCCGTTTCACCTGCCGTTAAATCCCGCGTCCAAGGATGGCCGGGATCCACTGAGGGCCAGTGAGGGCCAAAGCGATGTATCTGAAGAAAGTGCAGGGGCCGCGGGCGGTGACGCTGCCAGACGGGCGAGTGATGACGCGGGCGGATCTGCCCCCTGCGAACACCCGTCGCTGGGTGGCCTCGCGCAAGGCCGCCGTGGTGCGCGGGGTGGTCCATGGTCTTATATCCCAGGACGAGGCGCTTGAGAGATACTCGCTGTCACCGGAGGAATTCCTGGAATGGGTCAGCGCGGTGGCCAACCACGGCGAAGAGGCGCTGAAGGCGACGGCGCTTCAGAAATACAGACAATCTTAGGTTGTTGGGCGGGAAGCCTCTTTCCCGGTAACCTCAGGTTAACCAAATGCCGCCACGATCCAGACTGACCAGGGGATTAACGGAGAGAACTCGGGATGCGCGTGCTTTTGGTAGAAGACGATCCGACCACCTCGAAAAGCATCGAATTGATGCTGACACATGCCAATCTCAACGTCTACACGACGGATCTGGGGGAAGAGGGGATCGACCTCGCCAAGCTCTATGATTACGACCTGATCCTGCTGGACCTGG
Organism: Pseudooceanicola aquaeponti; assembly: GCF_050897975.1. Taxonomy (NCBI): domain Bacteria; kingdom Pseudomonadati; phylum Pseudomonadota; class Alphaproteobacteria; order Rhodobacterales; family Paracoccaceae; genus Pseudooceanicola; species Pseudooceanicola aquaeponti. The sequence continues at coordinate 17,051 of NZ_JBPAXY010000005.1, read as the reverse complement.
GCTTGCCCGACATGAACGGGCACGAGGTGCTGCGCCAGTTGCGCCTGGCGCGGATCGAGACGCCGATCCTGATCCTGTCGGGGGCGGATGACACCGAAAGCAAGCTGAAGGGCTTCGGTTTCGGCGCCGACGATTACCTGACCAAGCCGTTTCATCGCGAAGAGCTGGTGGCGCGGATCCATGCGATCATCCGTCGGTCCAAGGGCCATTCCCAGTCGATCATCCGCACCGGCCGGATCGAGGTGAACCTGGACGCCAAGACGGTCGAGGTGGACGGCAAGCCGGTCCATCTGACCGGCAAGGAATACCAGATGCTGGAGCTTTTGTCGCTGCGCAAGGGGACCACCCTGACCAAGGAGATGTTCCTGAAACATCTGCATTTCGCGATTTATCGTTTAAAAACAATGATAGTCCGTTTCAATTTCTAGAGCGTTTCAAAGTTCGCGTTTCGTACTATCTCTGTCCGTTCGTGCCTTCTGGGCCTCTTGGGCTCGCGCCTTCTGGACGGCCGCGCCTGCGTAGAGCCTGATCATGGCTGCGTCCGCGTGTCCGGTGATCGCCTTCACATGCTCTGAGGTCATTCCCGGGATCGCTGCGATTTCGGAGGCAGCAGCGTAGCGCAGCCCGTGGATGTCGTAGGCTTCGGCGCCGATCTCGCGGCGCACCGCCATGATGTTCTTGTGGGCGAGTTGGTAGCTGATCCGGCTACCATCAGGATGGCAGACAATGAAAAAGCCCTTCTTCGTCTCGGCTGCCAGTACCTCGCGAAGTCGATCCGTGAGCGGGATGTAGAGCTCGGTTTTCGTCTTCCCTTGCGTGATGGTGAAGCCGTCCTCGTCCAGGTCGGACCACCTGAGGTCAAGGACATCCCCGATGCGCTGTCCGGTTCCCAGCAGCAGTTCGAATAGCAGCAGAGTGCGTCCGGTTGCATGTGCCCTGAAGGCTTCGAGCAGGTCCACTGGCCAGGGGCGGCGCTTGCGCCCTGTGGGTTTTAGCCGCTCCACGCCCTGGGCTGGGTTCCCATCCAGCCAGCCGATCCTCTTCCCGTGGTTCAGCAGCGCCGACAGGGTGTCCAGCTTGCGGTTTGCATCGGTCGGTTTGTCGGCCAAGGCATCGCGCATTTCATAGACATGGACCGTTCGCAGCTGGCTCGGGTCGACGTGACCAGCGACATCCCGAATGTAGGCGAGATGACGTTCATGACCTCGCCGGGTATTGAATGCATATTCGGCCCATTTGGGCGACCGCATGAACTCGTCGATCAGCTTCGAAATCGTGCGCCGTGGAGCGACGGTTCTTCCCCGTAGCAGACGCGCATAGTCAGCGGCGAACTCAGGGGTGCCTGGGGTCGATTTGATCCGCTCGCAGATGCTGCCTCTCACGAAGTAGAGATAGCCTCGCTTGCCCTTGGCATAGACATAGGGCGGTAGGTGCCGCTTCATGCCTTGCGGGTCCAGTCGACCAGGTCGGCGTCGTCCATCGTGACCTGAGGCGGCTTCACCTCGATCGAGCCGTCTGGACCTATCTTGACCGTGCATCCCTTAGAAACCCATTCGGAGACTGCCCGGCGCATGTCCGCTGGCCGCATGGCTGTTCGCTGTGGTGTGGTGTCCATTGAATGCTTCCCTTAACTGTCAGAAGCTTGCTTGGCCGCCCGGTCGAGGCGGTCGGTTGTGGAGAGGCGCGCGCGCAGCTTCATCACAGCACCCACCGTTCCGGCGCGACGCCTGCGAGGAGGCCAGCAAGAAAGAGCGCCCAGCCGATCAATGTCAGGATGATCCCGGCGCCATCGGGAAGGGATGGATTTGGCTCGGCATCCGTGAAGACGTGGTTGAGGTCGTGTTGGTCTTTGGTGGGGCTGGTCATGTCAGGTCCTCGATCAAGTCCAAGAGCATCGCGGCGAGATCTGGAAACAGCCCTGGCCAGACCATCTCTATGACGTGCAGGGCGAGCGCTATGAATGCGGAGGACCAGACCAGCGTCCAGCCACCTCGTTGAATGCAGAAGGCTCCGAGTAAGAAGTAAAGCAAGCTCATACGGCCTCCTCTGTTGCGCGCTCCAGGGCATCGGCCAGCACAGTGGCGCAGGCTCGGAAGAAGATCCGCGGGGCGGCTTCGGTGGCCTCGCTCGCGCGCTGCTCGGCGTGGGCTTTGGCCTCGGCCAGTTCGTCTAGGCTGAGCGTTTTGGACATGCGGCCTCCTCCCTCTTCACCAACTGCCCGCAATTCGCCCCGACCACCGCCGCAGCGACGGGCGGGCAGACGGAGTTGCCGACACAGCTGACCTGTGTGTCCTTGCTGAAGCTCCGCCAGTCCCACGCGCCATCGCTGTCCCGTTCCCAAACCCCTTCGATGACGTAGTCGGCGGGGAAGCCCTGGGCGGTGAAGAGCTCGCGCGGGGTGAGCATCCGCAGTCCGAGATCGGCGATGACGTAGCGGGTGCCGGCGATGTCGAGGGTGACCAGGTCGCCGCCGTCCCAGGCGCCGTGCGCGCGCAGGAAGGTGGCGACCTCGCGGGCGCGCGCCTCGAGGGCTTCGGTGAAGGGCGGGGCCTGGAGGGCAGCCTGCATATGGGCCATGCGATCCTTCACCGTGATGGTGTGGCAGGGCGCATCGGTGCGGGCGCCGTCGCCGGTGCCGTAGTATTTGGCAAAGAAGGCGGTGACGGGCGTCTGGTGGCTGCCGCTGGCGGCGACGGTGGAGAGCGGATCGCGCGCGTCGTGGCCTGCGTGAGACCCCATGCGGGGCCCGCCGTTCTGCTGGGCGAGGAAGGCGGCGCAGGCGGCGTGTTTGGCGCCGCCCGCCACCACGGTCCCGAGGGGCCTGCCGAGATCCAGGGCGCGGGGCGCCTGGCCGGGCCGCTCGCCGTAGCCGGTCTGGATCAGCGTCGGCAGCAGGACGGCGTTCTGGTCCTTCCGGCTGGCGCAGATCGTGTGCAGGGGCAGGGTGGGCGCCCGGTTGCTCCCGCCCTGCTGGGCGTAGGTCAGAACCGGCGAGACGACCGCATGTTGAATGCCGCGGCCCGTGATGGTGCCCAGGGGATCGGTCAGAGGATATTCCCGCCGCCCGCCGCTGTCGCCGTGGGCGAGGCTGGCGAGGCAAGGCGCCAGAAGGCCGAGCGGCGCGGCACCCCCAGGGCGCTTGAGCCAGCTGTTGGCGGTGATGGTCGGGGCCGGGCCGCGCAGGTCGGCGCCCGTGGCCCCGGTGTTGAAGCGCGTGAGGCAGGGCGCAACAACCGCCTTCTCACCGCGGTGCGCGGCGGTGATGGTGCGCAGCGGCGCGGTGGCTGCCTCTACCCGCCCGCCGAGGGGGAGGTTGACCAGGAAAGGCGCCTTGGCCTCGAGCACATAGCGGGCCATGCCGCGGGCGATCCGGGCCAGGGTCTTGTCGGCCAGGGGGCGCACGGCGCGCAGGCCGAGGCGCGCGCGGATTTCCTCGGCGCTGTCGAAGATCGAGGGGCAGGGGATCGACCAGTCGATGCACTCGGCGGCGGTGCGCCAGGGCTTGAGGTCCCCCGCGATCACGCGGGGATCGTCCGGCGCGCCGTGGGTCGGCGCGGGCCAGACGATGGGCTGGCCGTCAAAGCGGATGATGACGAAGAGCCGCTTGCGGATCGTGGGCGCGCCATAGTCGCAGGCGCGCAGCTCGCGGGTCTCCATCTTGCCCCCAAGGCGGCGGATGGCGTTGCACCACTTGTCGAAGGTCTCGCCCCGGCGCTTCGGGCAGGGCATGGGGCCGCGCGGGGTCTCGATCAGCGGACCCCAGGTCTTCCACTCCTCGACGTTCTCCATGATGACCACGTCCACCTGGCCGCCGCTCTTCTGGATGCGCTCGATCCAGCCGGGGATCACCCAGGCGAGGTCACGGATGTTGCGGGCCACGGGCGCCCCGCCCTTGGCCTTGGAGAAGTGGCGGCAATCGGGGCTGAACCACATCAGGCCGATGTGGCGGCCCGCCAGATGGTCGAGGGGATCGACGCGGTAGACGTTCTCGCTGAGGTGCAGGGTCTCGGGGTGGTTGGCCGCGTGCAGGGCCAGCGCCTTCGGGTTGTGGTTGATGGCAATGTCGGGACCACGGCCCAGGGCCATCTCGATCCCGGTCGAGGCGCCGCCGCCGCCAGCGAAGCTGTCGACGATCAGCGGCGGGCCGAGGGGTGCCGGGCGGCTGTCGATTGCGAGGTCGAGGAGATGCGTGCCGTCCATCAGCGGGCCTCCAGATCCAAGGGAAGAGCGTGGTGCGTGGGCATCGGTCTGGACCGATAGGAGGTCTTGCCGCTAACCTGGTGGTGCGAAGGCGCAGCAACGCCTCCGCACCCGACCAACCGAAGAGCTTCTGGAGAGATCAGTTGGCCATTCTTGAAACTTGGATTCGCCTCATTGGCGGAGCAGTAGGGGTGGTTATGAACGTCCTCAAAATCCTGCCAGCCCGGAAAGAGGCGCTGGATGTCACGATCTCGGGTATGGCCGAGGTAAACGTTAGAGGGGATTCCTACGTCATCTTCCTGATCGACAACCAAAGCGGTCATGACCTTATCAGCAGGAAGATCATTGCCAGGAAGCCTCGATCCGAGGTGCGGCAGGGCTTCGCTCGCCCTGCCGAAACGATCCAGGACTACTTCGCCTGGATACAGGAGACCGGCCAGGAGACCAGGGGGCGCGACTATCGCGGCGTGTTCGTTGCTCCGGCAGGTCAACGGACCTGTAACTACGTGGTTCTTCCTGGGGCTCATCCTGAGGTCCTTCTTGAGTTCACGTTTGATGTGGCGGACACCAACGACAGGCTGCGTAAAGTCGTGCGCGCCGTGAATGGCGACGTTCAGTTCTTTGGAGGGATGGTGGTGCCGGCTGAGGCCTCAGATCGGCCTTAAGAGGCGAGCTCCATCACGCCATCCCCAGTGCTTCTTTGTACATTTCCAGAACCGCCTCTTCCTCGGCGACGTCGTCCGGCTCTCGCTTGCGCAGGGCGATAAGCTTGCGCAGGGCCTTGGTGTCGTAGCCGCGCCCCTTGGCTTCGGCCATCACCTCCTTCTGCTGGTCGGTGATGTCCTTTTTCTCGGCGTCCAGCCGTTCGAAGCGCTCCACGAAGCTGCGCAGTTCGCCCGCCGTGACGCGATAGGCCTTGTCCCGAACCTCGCGATCGGCGCTGGTCTCTTTCATGCCGCCTTTCGGGGTGTTCTGGCCCAGTGCCTGGCGCAGCTCGGCCGGGGTTCGCACGTGGCGCTTGCCGAGGGCATCCGCCGGTGTGATGACGCGGAGGGTTTCCAGGATCTCGATCATCGCCGAGGCGCGATTGTAGCCGATCCCGAAATGCTTCTGGAGCCAGGTGGTCGAGGCCTTCGCCTGATCGACCACGACTTCCAGGGCGGCGGGCAGGAGTTCGTCCTGACCGTCCGCCGGGATGGCAGACAGCAGGCGGGTAATGTCGGTTTGCGTCAGGGCGAGGCTATCGGTTTGCATTGTAACGTCCTTCATGGGGGGGCTGCGTCATCTGCCGCTGGCGTCAGTCGCCCAGGGCTTCGCGCGCCTTGCGGGACCAGGCCGCGATGGCCTCGGCCTCGGTGGTGGCGCAGGCGGGGATGCGGTGCAGATGGACGACGAAGGCACCGCCGTCCCGCTGAGCGGCGAAGGTGCCGCCGCTCTCGACCGCCTGGGCCATGAAGGCGTCGCTGACTGCCTGGCCGTTCAGCGCGGCGATGCGGTCGAGGAAGGCGCGGATCGCTTCATGATCGAGCAGCAGGGCTGGGCCAGAGGCCTTGGCGCTGTGGCTGGGCGCGGGGATCGCTTGGTGCGGCTGGCCCCATGCGGGCTGTTGGCGCGCATTGCGCCAGGTGCCGTATGCCATGGGATGTTCCTCCTCGGTCATTGCTGGGCGCCGAGGAAGGCCCCGGCGGTGATGTGGCGGCGGGCCAGGTGGGTGTTCACGTCCAGCAGGGCGATGGTGACCAGGACGGCGACGCAGGCCCAGCAGAGACCCTGCAAGAGGCGTTCCACAGGCGTGGGCCGGGTCGCGGCGCGGCGCTGCTGGTCGTAGCGGTCGGTGAGATGGTCGATCATGCGGAGCCTCCGGTGGCATTTCTGGCCTCGGGCAAGCGGGTGGTCATCCCGTACTTGTCCGAGGTCAGGTTGAACTTCCGAGTGACCGCTTCGCTGAGGTCGATGGCCAGTTCGGCCGCCAGCAGGTCCAGCGAGATGACCGCATCCGCGATTTCGACGGCCACATCGTCGATCAGGCCGGTGCTGCCTTCTATTCCGCGCATGGCGCGTAGGTGCTTCTTCACGGCCTCCGCCACTTCGCCGCATTCACCGGCGACCTCGATTGCACGGAAAGCAACATCGGCCTTTTCGTTGCCGGGCCATTCCTGTTGGCGTTGATCATTGGCTTCGCGGAGCTGTTGGAAGCTGAGAGCCATCTGCTGATTTCCTTCCGTGTCGTTGAGATGAGGCTGGGGCTGGGTCGCCTCGATCAGGGCTTCCAGTGCCAGGGCCACGCCGATGTCGGCGGGATGCGAATGGAAATCGGCGTCCTTCAGGTGGTCGAGAAGGTCGGGGTGCACGGTCCCGGAGGGGAACCAATGCGCCTGAAGGATGCGGGCCGCCTGGTGCAGGGAGAGGTTCATGCTTCCGGCTCCGGGTCGCGCTCGGGCGCGGCGGCAGGGGCGGTCATCTCTTCGGCGGCGCGGGCTTCCTGTTCCGTTGCATCGCGGGTGATGCCGGTACTGCGGCAGAAGGCGGCCCAGCCGGTCGGGGTGACCGCGCGGTAAAAGCCAAGGTGTTTCGGGTCGATCTCGGTCATGCCGCGTCCCCGCCGGTCGGGGTCGGGATGTGACCCGGCGCGCGGCGGCGCTCGGCGGCCAGGGCGACGACCCGGGCGCGTGTGCGCTCCATGAAGGGCGCCAGCTGCTGGTGGAGGGGCTGAGCGTCGGCCACGCGGCGCGGGCCGATGTCGAGCGGCTGGACCGTGCAGCCGGTCAGATGGGCCGGGCGCAGGCGCGCCATGCGCTCTTCGCTGATGGGGTGGCCCTGGGCCAGCTTCGCTTCGGCCCAGTTCGATTGCAGCGCTGCGGGGCAGCGCGCGAAGATCTCGGGCGCAGCTGGCAGGTCATAGATCGGGGGGTGGTCGCGCATGGTCGCCTCCATCGGTTGGATGGATTTGACGTTAGTACAGCAAATATGTACCGTCAACTACAGAAGTACATAAAAAATGTATGGTGAAATGCCGCTGTGGCGGGTTTGAGGCGCTTAAAATGGAAGTTTTGGGGGCGGGGTGTGGATCTTCTGGCTGGCTTCCGTGGGCTCGGATTGCCGCAGGGTGGGTGTGCCTCTAATTGGCGTCAAGGCTTGACCGTACCGAATGGTCGGCGATACGGTGCGAACGAAAAGAGAACAGTGGGGGCCGAGATGGGAGGGTGGGTTAGGTTTAGGGTGGCTTGGGTTCTCGGAGCGATTGGTGTGAATCTGAACCTAATCTACGATCCTAAGCACTACCTTCGGCTGCTAGTGCATCGAAGATCTTATCCTGAACGTCCGCCGGAAGTTGAGTGAATGTGCCGTACATGGTGAAGTTTAGGTCGATGCGATGCTCGCGGTAGAGGTAGATTAAGACCTCTCTGCCGGGATAGGAGCGGGCGCGTTCAGAGTTGTTGACTGCCGCCTTGGTGATGCCGGCCTGCTCGCCCAGGGTCTTCTGGCTCAAGCCGATGGCGTGGCGTGCCGCGATTAGTCGGGCCGCTGCAGCTTCCTTGCTAACATCTCCGGTCCGCGCCAGGGCGCACTTTTCCTCGTACGTCATGGCTAGATTATCTTCATGAGTACAGCAAATGTGAACGGACATTGTTTTGCCGCTTGCGAGGTACATAGATTGTGTACTATGCCTTGGGCTATGGATGACATTTCGTACATTTGCCAGGAAATTGGTCGCAAAGAGATGGAGGCACGCCTCGGTGTCAGCAAGGCGGCCATCGCGAATGCTGTAGCGCAGGGACGTTTCCCGGCCCGGTGGTATCTTGTGGTGCGCGAAATGTGCGCTGAGAAAGACATCGTGTGCCCCGATGGTGTTTTCAGTTTTGCGAAGCCGACTGCCGAGGATGCTGCGTGATGGAGGGGCGTTCGACCAGCGCTCTGGCTGACCTGATCCTTGGATCACACCTTGCAAGACCGCGCCCCGCCTGTCCCGTGAAAACCCCCGGAGGATTTCCCCATGCGTAAAGCGCGCCCGGCGTCCATCCAGTCGGCGGTCCAGGCGTCGATCCGAGCGGCGGGCGGCCTTGAAGCCGCGGCAAATGACCTGGGGGTCGGGGTCTCGACGCTGTCGCATGGCACCGAGATCTCGGAGTCACGCCCGGGCGGTCTGGGCATCAACTACCTCGACCGCCTGGGCCGGGTCGTGCCCGAGGCGGCGGTGCCGATCGCGCAGCACTTCGCGATGCTGGCCGGGGGCACGTTCCAGCCGCTGGTTCTGGATGGTCCGACCGCCAGCGACGTGCACCAGCTGACCCGTGAGTTCTCTGATGTGCTGCAACAACACGCGGCCGCGCATTCCTCGGCCTCGGCGCGGCCCGATGACTACACGCCCGCCGAGGCCGAGCGTCAGATCCTTGAACTGGACGAAGTGATCTCTGCCGCGATGAACTTTCGCGCCGTCCTTTGCGCGAAGATCGGGGGCCGCGCATGATCGGCCCTTACGCCCTTCCTATCGCATCCCACCCGCGTGGCGGGGACTGCCCCCGCGCGCTCGACAGCGCGCCGGGATACCTGGCGCGGGACGATCTGGCCGGTAGCCCGTCCCGCGCCCTTTTCCATTCCGATCCTCGGGGCGGCTCCTCCAAGCCCCGTGCGGAGCGCGGGCACCCCGCCGCGCGCTTCGAGGTGCGGAGCGCGCCCCCCATCCCCGCGCTCCGCGCCTGTGGTTCTTCGCGCCGACTCGACGACCCGCAGGACGCTTCCCTGCCGGAACGGCGCCGCTGCCCCCGGTGCGGCGGGCGCGGGCTGATCTACTGGCATCCGCATTCGGACAACGGCTGCGATCCTTGCCCGCGTTGTGACGGCTCCGGCTACCTGGAGGACGCATGACACGCACCGCCAACACCAGCGCCGCCGTGCGCCAGCAGCGCCATGAGGCGCCGGACAGCCTCGACGACTTTCCGACGCCGCCCTGGGCGACGCGGGCGCTGTGCGAGGAACTGGCGCGCGAGGGCTTCGACCTGGCGGCCATGGATGCCTGGGAGCCGTGCTGCAATCGCGGATATATGGCGGAGCCCCTGCGCGAGTCCTTCCGCTCGGTCTTCGCCACCGATGTGAAGGACTACGGCTATGCCGGCCAGAACGGCGTGGCCGACTTCCTGATCGACTGGGCCCAGGACGCCCCGAAGGTGGATTTCGTGGTGATGAACCCGCCCTTCAAGCTGGGGCTGGAGTTCATCCAGCACGCCCTGAAACACGCCCGCGTCGGTGTGGCCGCCTTCGTTCGCAGCGCCTTTGTCGAGGGCGGCGCGCGCTATGGCGCCCTGTTTCGGGATCGGCCCGAGGCGCTGGTGCTACCCTTTGTCGAGCGCGTCGTGCTGTGGCGCGGGGTCTTGCTGGACCCCGAGGTGCCTGTCTGGCGCGTGAAGAAGGACGGCCAGGGCGCGCTGGAAAAGCCGACCTCGGCCACCGCCTATTCCTGGCTGGTCTGGATCAAGCCGCCCATGTGGAACGGCCGGTCGGAGCATCGGCGCATTGCGCCCTGCCGCCAGCGCCTGACCCGGCCCGGGGATTACCCGCCGCTGCCCCAGCATCTGCGGGCGCAAGAAGCGCGAGAAGATCAGGGGAAGCTGGAATGGGTCTGACAAGCATTTCTGGGCGCCATGGCAGACCGGGCCAGCCCCGTGCGAAAGCGATTTGCGATGACTGCGGTCGTGAAGAGGTCTTTCCGTGCCCGGTGGGTGAGGAAGGCCAGGCCCGCAAGAAAATTCAGAACCTCGGCTGGAGCATGGTCTCCGGTCGCTTGCGTTGCCCGAAATGCGAGGCAAACAGAAAGGTGGTGACCCCGATGAAGCCCAAACTGGAAGACGCCTCCGAGCCGCCATCGCCGTCCCGCGAGCAGAAGCGCGAGATCATGGCGCTGCTGCAAGAGGTCTACGACGCTGATGCTGGGCGCTATGCCGGGGGCGAAACCGATGCGTCGGTTGCCGAGGTTCTGGGTTTCCCTGGGCGCCCGGGCTGGGTTGCGGCGCTCCGCGAAGAGTTCTTCGGGCCGGATGGTGGGAATGAGGACATCGAAGCTCTGAGTGCGGCTTTGAAGCAGGTGAAAGGGTGGTGCGAGGAGGTGGACAGCGAGCGTGCCCGGATCTCGGGTGAGCTGGCCGCTCTCGATCAGAAGAAGGCGAAGCTTGAAGAGGTTGTGGCCTCCATGCTGGAAGACCTTGGGAAGATCCGCCGCGCGGTTGGACCGGCGGCCCGCTTGCGGGCGGGTGTGAAGTAATGGGCGCGGTTTCCCTATCGGCGGTGCGCCCTGTCGATCTGGACACGATCCAGGAATATCCCCTGGATCCCAGCCTGCGACTGGACAGCCACAGCTTTATCCAGTGGGAATTTCGGCGCTGGATGTCTTCGGATATGCGGTGGAGCGGGACGCACGAGTGCAAGTCGATGTGGTTCGAGCTGGTGAACCTTGCCCATGGTGAGACGCCCGTTGGCACCCTGCCGAACGACATGAAGCGTCTGGCCAAGATGGTCCAGCCCTCGGTCGATCCCGAGCATTTCGAAGCTCTGTGCGCGCTGCGCTACGGCCCGCTTCACGGGTGGGTCCACTGCCGTTGCGGCGATGATGTCCGCTTGATGCACCCGGTGGTGACCCGGATCGTCACGGCGGCCTTCGCTTCGCGAGCCAACCATGCCGCGAAGGTCGAGGCCGCCAGCCAGAAGCGCAAGCTGGAGCGGCTGGCCGAAGACGTGGCGCAGCTGGCCCCGAGCGTGGTCGATGATCCCCGCAAGATCCGCTGGATCAACAACTTCATCGAAGAGCGCGTGGCATCCAGAGGTGGCGCGCGCCGCAATGCCCAGGAGCTGCACGAGGCGGTTCAGGCCTGCCTCGCAGAAGACCGCAATGGGCGGTTCCCGAAAGACAAAAGCTAACGTCTGACAATGTCGCCGCGACACTGACAGACGTAGACGGACACTAAATTAATGTCGGCGTCGATAGAGACAATGACAATGAAATTAAAACGATAAAGGCGCTGCGCTGCCATTGGAGGCGTTGCGCCTGTGGATAAGTCGGAACTGGGCAGAGAAAGGGTAAGGCCATGACCGAAGAGCGAGGCGAAACCAAGCGGGACCGCGTCCGGCGTCTGTTGCTGACGCCGTTGGCGGACATCGGGTTCCACTGGAAGCGCGGGACCGATCCGGCGGAGGGGCAGAACCGCCTCGACCGCCTGGCCGATGAACTGGCTTACCTGAGCGACCGGGACCTCGGTCGCCTCTTCGAATGTATGCGCACCAAGGGGCAGGGCGCGGCGCGCAACCTTTGGCCCGCCCATGCCACCTTCATTGCCTTCGCCCAGGAAGCCGAGGGCCGCCCGCTGGCCGAGATGCCGGGGCTGGCCAGCTGGTTTGCCAGCCGGGCCGGGCGGGATGCGCTGGAAGGGGACCGGCTGGTGGCCGAGTTCTGGTTCTGGCAGCGATACCACTGTCCGCCGGTGAGGGATCACCAGCGCCGCCTGGTGGAGACCAAGGCGGCAGAGATCCGCGACCGCGTCATGCGGATCCGCGACAAGCTGCGCCGCGAGGTCCAGATTGACGAAGTGGACCGCCGCTATCTTGCCCGGGTCGAGCGCGACGAAGCGGCGGCCCTGGCGCTGGTCAAACATGAGGCGGCGGCATGATGGCTCTTCGGTCCTGTGATGGTGCCCGCCCGGCGCTGCGCGAGGTCTCAATCCTGGAGCTGCTCGACTGGGCTTTCCGGCGCGAGAAGGTCTCGATCGAGTTCGACGATCTGCGCGCGGCGATGCCGGGCCAGCTGCCGGGCTTCGGCATGGAATGGGTGATGATCGAGCGCGCCCGGCTGGGCTGCCGCGTGGACGGCGGTGGCCGCTCCGATCCGCACCCCGACGCCGAGGCGGTGGCCGATGCCCTGGCGCAACTGCCCGAGGGTGTGGGCGGGCGCCGTATGGCGCTGACCATCGCAGAGCTGGCCCGGGCCGGTCAGCTCCACGGCTGGGGCTCGGGCGAGGCGCCGCAGGTGCAGCCGCGCGCTTGGCGTCAGACGAAGCATGGCCTCTTCGCCGAGACGGAGCGTTGCGGCGTGGTGCGATACCGCAGTCGGGGCAAGGCCCGCGAAGTCGAGGCGCGTTGGTGCCCGATCACCATCCAGAACCACCCGCGGGAAGAGGCGCGGGCGCGGCGCGCCTATTTGCTCTGGTGGGGCGCGCTGAAGGAGCTGCGGGATACGTTCCGCGTGTATGGCGGGCTGACCCGACATCAGGTCTCCGAACAGTTGCCACCGATGAAACCTTGGACCCGCGATCACCGGTAAACTTGCCAAACGGCTGTGGAAGGGAGTTCGATCCCGAAAGAAGCTTTTTCGTCACACTGGCTCTTTTACTGGAGCGTCTAGTTTACCTGGCGCGAAAGAACACGCTTTTTTGATCCGGTGAATGCAAATTAAGGGACAATAAATGCGCTTTCTCATTCTTGCGCCTCTGGCGATTCTGACCGTTGCGGCGTGTGCAAAGAAGCCTGACCAGATTGCCGCTGTCGAGCTTTCGGACGATACCTATCGTGGTGCATCTTGCCGTACATTGGCTGCTGAAAAGCTCCAGATTTCCCAAGAGCTTGCTAACCTTTCGGCGAAGCAGAAAACAGCCGCGAACGGCGATGCGTGGGGCGTTTTCCTGCTCGGCCTCCCTGTTTCTTCGATGTCGGGCAACGACCAGGAGACGATGATCGCCGTGGCCAAGGGGAAGATCCAATCCATCGAGCGGACGCAAGCCGCCAAGGGGTGTGTCTGATCTCGGTTTGTAGAGATGTAAGCGTCTCAAAATTTTGTTGTTGACGAGTTGGTCGACGGATTGCATCAATGCAGTTGACCTCATTGCGCCCGGAGCTGATCACCAGCTGCCGGGCGTTTTCGTTCCTGACATCGAGGTCGGCCATGCCGCGCAAGATTTGCGTCGCCTTCGGCTGCGAAGAGCTGGCCGGGGCTTGCCTCGTTGAATGCGATCCGTCTGATGAAGCGCGACGAGTGAGGGCGTCGGAAGGAAGGGACCTTGCGTAGCTGAGCAACGTGAGAAGCTGCGCTCGCCACAATTCGACTTTTTTCTTGACCCATTGTGGCCGTTTCTGCGAAACAAATCGGCACTATCTGTCGTATTCGATTGTCCCTCCTGACGCGGATACAGCTCGTGACTATCGCCCGGGGGTTCTCTCGCCTCCGGGTTTTTTCGTTTTCTGACATCGAGGATCACCATGCCGCGCAAGATTTGCGTCGCCTTCGGCTGCGAAGAGCTGGCCGAGGCGGGGTTTTCCCATTGCCCCGCGCATGAGCTGATCCGCCAGGACAAGATCGCGGCCAGGAAGGCAGCTGCACAGCAGGGCGCCCAGGCGCAGCAGAACCGGCGGCTCTACAGCTCGGCGGCCTGGAAGCGGACGGCGAAAGGGTTTCTCGCCAAGCATCCGGTTTGTGCCCATTGCGCCGAACTGGGGCTGGTGGTGCCCGCCACCGAGGTTGACCACATCGACCCGCACCTGGGCGACCGCACGAAATTCTGGGATCGGGCGAACTGGCAGCCGCTTTGCAAGCCCTGCCACTCGCGGAAGACGGCTCGGGAAGTCTTTCACCGCTGACCCCGGGGGTGCCCTGAAAATCAGGGCAAAATGCTCCTCACCGGTGGGCTAATGGAAGCAGTCGTGCGCGCCTAATTGGAGAAAAAAGCCCACTTGAAAGGAGGGTAGGATGAAGGGAAAGAAGCCAGCCCTCGACAACGTGGTGCCGATGAAGGGCGACAGCTACCGCCCGACGCCCCCGGCGCCTGAGTGGTTCCCGCATCCCGAGGCGGTCGAGGCCTGGGAACACCTGGCGCCGGTGATGATTGCCAAGAACCGGCTGGAACCGCACCATGAGGATCTGTTCGCGGCCTATTGCGTGTCGGTGGGCGACTTCATCCGGTTCAGCGGCGAGCTGGCGGTGATGGGCAACTACTACCAGGTCAAGACCCGCAACGGGCTTCAGGAAAAGAAGCGGGCCGCCTGGGGGCAGCGCCAGGATGCGCTGGCGACCATGCAGCGGATCGGGGCGCTCTACGGCATGTCGCCGGTGGACGAGGCGCGGCTCGGCAATGGCGGGCAGGGGTCTTTCCTGGAGGAGCTGGAGAAGGCGATGCGCGGTGGCGCATCCTGAGGACCACCCGGTCACGGTCTACGCCCGCGACGTGGTCGAGGGGCGCACCGTGGCGGGGGAGCTGGTCACCATGGCCTGTGCCCGGCACCTGTCGGACCTGGAGACCGGCGCGGAGCGTGGGATCTGGTTCGACCCCGAGGGCGCCGACCGGATCCTGAACTTCGCGAAGATCCTGCGGCACACCGAAGGCGCGCTGGCCGGTCAGGCCTTCGAGCTTCAGCCCTGGCAGGTGTTCCGCATGGGCTCGGTCTTCGGCTGGAAGCGGGCGGACGGGTTGCGCCGGTTCCGCAACACCTATCACCAGGTGGGCAAGAAGAACGGCAAGACCACCGACACGGCGGTGCCGATGCTCTTTTCGCAGCTGCTGGACGGCGAGGCGGCGCCGCAGGCCTATTGCGCGGCGACGACGCGGGATCAGGCGGGGCTGCTGTTTCGCGGCATCAAGCGGATGATCAAGCACTCGCCGGTGCTGAGCCGGGGGATGGATGTCTACCGGACCCAGATCGAGAACCCGCACACCGACGGGTTGATCGCCTGCCTGTCGCGCGACGGGAACAGCTCGGACGGGATCAACCCGCACTTCCTGGCGCGGGACGAAATGCACCGCTGGACCGACCGCGAGCTGGCCGAGACGATCACGGAATCGATGATCGCCCGCAGCCAGCCCATCGACTGGGTGATCACCACGGCGGGCCATGACCGGGCCTCGCTCTGCGGCGAGCTGCGCGACTATGCCGAAAGCGTTCTGCGCGGCGACGTGCAGGATGACCGGTTCTTCGCCTATGTGGCCGAGCCGCCGGTGGACTGCGACCCGATGGACCCGGCGAGCTGGGCTATGGGCAACCCGAACCTGGACGTGTCGAAGCCCCGGGCCGAGATCGAGGCGGCGGCGAAGCTGGCGCAGATCATCGCGGCCAAGATGCCGAACTTCCGGCGGTTTCACCTGAACCTTTGGACTGAAGGCGCCGAGACCTGGATCGCCCGAGACGTCTGGGATCAGGGCTCGGCCGCCACGCCGCAGGACATCACCGCCTTCAAGGGGCGGCGCGCCTGGGTCGGCCTGGACCTGTCCAACAAGGTGGACACGACCGCCATCGTGGTGGCGATCCCCGAGGGCGAGCTGATCCACGTCTTCGCCTATACCTTCCTGCCGGAAGGGCCGCGGGGCTTCATCCACCGCGCCCAGACCGAGAAGCGGGAATATGTGGGCTGGCAACAGGCCGGATGGCTGGAGATCTGCAAGGGCGGTTCGGTGGACGAGGAAGAGATCCGGGCGCGGCTGCATTGGCTGCGTCGGCATCTCGACATCCAGGAAGTCGCCTATGATCCCTGGGGCATGAAGTACCTGGCCGAACGTCTGGAAAAGGACGGCTTCCCGATGGTCGAGCACCGCCAGGGCTTCGCCAGCATGTCCAACCCGATGAAGCGGGTCGAGGAGCTGGTGGCACAGAACCGGATCCGCCACGGCGGCAACCCGGTTCTGGCCTGGCAGGTCGGCAATGTGCACCGCGACGAGGACGCGTCGGAGAACGTGAAGCCGAACAAGAAGAAAAGCACCGGGCGCATCGACGCGGCCGTCGCCATGATCATGGCGGTGGGCCGGGCGGTGGCGGGCAAGGGCAAGACCAAACACCGGGAGATCGAGGTCATATGAGCATCTTCGCAGCACTGACGCGCGGCCCTCGCGCCGCGCCGATCCCGGCCGCGCCCCGGGCGGAACCGCCGGTGACGACCCGCGACGCCGTCGCGGCCAGCGGCACCGCCCAGCCCGAGCCCTGGCTTCAGGACATCGGTTTCAGCGGCGGCGGCAGCCGCGTTGCGGCGCTGCCCCGTGTCACCCCGGTGATCGCGCAGCGCCATGCGACGGTGACCGCCTGCTGCACGATCATCGCCGGTGACCTGGCCAAGCTGCCGCTTCAGGTCTGGCAGCGCGACGCCCAGGGGCGCGAGGTGCGGGTGCGGGACCATGCGGCGGGCTATCTGCTGAACATCGAGGCCTCGGCCGGGGTCACCGCGATGGTGACCCGCTTCGCCATGGCCTATGCCTTTGCCCTGCGCGGCACCGCCTATGCCTATGCCCCCCGGGACGGGGCGGGCGAGCTGACGATGATCGACTGGGTGCATCCCGACCAGTGCAGCGTTCTGCGCAACGGTCGGGCGCGGTTCTACGATTTCGAGGACGGCGACGGGATCCACCGCCGGGCGCCGGGCCGGGCGATGGTCCATTTGCGCTACATGGCCGAGGACGGCTGGACCGGGCGCAGCCCGATCGCGGTCGCGGCGGAAAGCTTCGGGATCGCGCTTGCGGGGCAGGAAGCGGCGGCGCGCTCGGCCTCGGGAACGTCGATGAAGGCCTATGCCAAGATCCAGGCCTTCGATGCGGACGAGGAGAATTACCAGCGCCAGCGGGAACGCCTGCGCCGGGCGCTGCGCGACGAAGGCGACAATGGGATCCCGGTCATCGGCCCGGATGACGACATCAAGCGCCTCGATCTCTCGGCCGCCGATCAACAGCTGCTGGAAAGCCGCAAGTTCGACCGCGAACAGATCGCCGCGACCTATCGGATGCCGCCCTCGAAACTCCAGATGCTGGAGTTCGGGGTGAAGGCCAACGGCCAGCAGCAGGCCATCGACTACCGCTCGGATTGCCTCAGCCATTGGGGCGGGTTCATCGAGACCCAGC